>JALHJR010000012.1:0-44948 GCA_022840405.1 Tepidanaerobacter acetatoxydans | reverse complement strand
TCATGTAAAATCGGTCTGATTTTCCTTATAACCTTGTCAATAGATATCATCCCCTTATTTATTTTTCTTCCGGTTCAGCCGGAAACGTTGCAAAACCTACAAAAGCATATATTATAGCAATAATCGGAGCGATAAAGGGGAGGTAACAGTAAGGTATATATTCAAAACCAACATTGAGAACATTTTGTGCATAAACAGATGCAACTCCCCACGGTAATGCTCCGCACATTAAGGTAGAACCGATTTCAAGAGTTCTCGAAAGAACGCTGGTGTGTATCTTCATCTCGTGAAATGCAGGCTCTAAAGTCCTGCCGGGAACTATAATGGATACCATCATTTCTCCCGTTGCAAGCAGCATTAGATAGGCGCCGGCAAGTGAAGCTAAGATTAAGTCTCTTGGCTTTTTTATATGTTTCATAAGGTTTTCAAGTAATACTTGTAATATCCCGCACTTTTCTAATATACCTCCCATAGCAGTTCCCGCCATAATTATGGCAACAGTACTCATCATAGAATTTATCCCACCTTGAGTAAGGAGCTTATCTATAAGCTCATGACCGGTGTTAGAGATAAATCCATTAGCTCCTACCTCAATTATGCCTGCAAGACTAGCCCCTTGAGTAAATATCGATAAAACACCTGCCGAAATAAAACTAATCATCAGTGCAGCAATGGCAGGCACCCTTAATACAATTGCCGGCGGAATTAAGGTCATAATAGAAAGATTGAAATTGCTGCTTAGGGTTGCCAAAATGCTTTCTACAGTTCCAAAATCGACACTTCCTGCTACTGCATAATTTCGCCCAATAAGGGTATATATAAGTAAACATATTATTGCACCAGGTCCTGATACATACAGCATTGAACGGACGTGGTCGAATAACTTGGTTCCGGTCATGGCTGCCGTAAGGTTAGTAGAGTCTGACAGTGGTGAAACTTTATCTCCAAACATAGCACCGCACACTATAGCTCCGGCGGTTATTGCTCTTGGAATATTAAGGCCTTCGGCAACACCCATAAGGACAATGCCCATAGTTGCAATTGTGCCGAAAGAGCTGCCTATCAATAGCGAAGTTAAAGAACAAAGCATAAATCCAACGGGTAAAAATATTTGCGGCGTAAGTAGTTTTAATCCATAATAAATCATAGTTTGAATAGTACCGCCTAAAATCCATGTGCCAACAACCATACCGATTACTATCAATATTATGCAAGCACCTAAACCATTCCTTATTCCGTCAAGCATACCTTTTTCGATGTCTTCCCAAGAATAGCCTAAATACATAGCTATAAGGGCAGCAGCCGCAGCCCCAAACACTAAAGCAGTTTCTAAAACAAGTGCAGTTCTAATTGAAATCAAAATCACTGCTATGACTAATATCATGGCTATTACAGCTTCACCTATTGTGGGCCTTCTTTTTCTTTCTGTGGACATCTGTACATCCCCTCTCATTTATTATTAACTGAATTTTCTTTATATAGTATCGATGCATCTTCTCATACTTATTTATAAATGATTAATGTAAATCAGGTTACTTAATGTAATTTTAAGCACCTTGGCTCTATTTCTGAATTTAAATTTACTAGAATATTTTAAAATTCTTATTTTATGATTTATGTTAATATTGGCCTCCTCCCCATAGAAACTCGAGTATTTCAGTTAGGAAAGAGACCAATTATTAATTCTTAGCTTCTTTTAATATTCTTTACTTATCTTGAGGTATATAAGTATCTTATTCTATCGGCTCAAATCTTCCGGTAAAGAACCTTAGTACCGGTGGTTCATAGGTCCACTTCAAGCCTTTTACATCTTCTCTATGTTCATACGTGTTAATTACCGATTCAGCAACATAGTCCATATGGGCATATGTATAAACCCTTCTCGGAATCGTCAAGCGAACTAATTCCAGTTTTGGGAAATATTCATTGCCATCTTTATCCCTACCGGCGGATACATTTCCTCTTTCCATGGTCCTTACACCGGAATCTACAAATATTGCAGCAGCTAAAGCTTGGGCCGGATACTGAGACTGTGGAATATGAGGCAAAAATGCTCTTGCATCTAGGAATACCGCATGACCACCAATAGGTTTAACGATCGGTATACCTTTTTCCATTAATTTTTCACCTAAATATTCTACTTGCTGTACCCTGTGTTTTATATAGTTAAAATCCATTGCTTCTTGAAAACCAATTGCCAATGCTTCCATATCGCGACCGGACATTCCTCCATAGCTGGGCATACCTTCAAATACAACCACAAGGCTTCTGGCTGCATCATATAGTTCTTCTTCATTCATTGCTAAAAAGCCGCCCATATTTACAATGCCATCTTTCTTGCCACTCATGGTGCAACCATCAGCATAAGAAAACATCTCTCTTACAATTTCTTTAATTGTCTTATTTTCATAACCTTTTTCTCTTGTCTTAATAAAGTATGCGTTTTCTACACAGCGAGTAGCATCAAATATTACTCTTATTCCGTATTTTTTGGAAAGTGCATGAACATCTTTTAAGTTCTGCATGCTAACAGGCTGACCGCCGGCTAAATTAACGGTAACTCCTACAGTAATATAAGGTATTTTATCTGCTCCTACCTTTTTGATAAGTGCTTCATACTTATCTAGATCTACATTACCTTTAAAGTCAACATCTGCCCTATCAGGTTCATGAGCTTCATCAATGATAACATCGACAAAGGTCCCGCCGTTCATTTCTTGATGTGTCCTTGTAGTCGTAAAATACATGTTACCGGGTACGTAGGTTCCTGGTTTAATTAGAATTCTCGAGATGAGGTTTTCTGCTCCTCTACCTTGGTGTGTAGGTACGACATATTTAAATCCAAATATGTCTCTTACGGTTTCCTCTAAATGATAGAAATTCTCACTTCCTGCATATGCTTCGTCACCGACCATTAATCCCGCCCATTGCCTATCACTCATGGCATTTGTACCACTATCTGTAAGAAGGTCTATGTAAGTATCTCTGGATTTGGTTAAAAAGGTATTATAACCTGCTTCCTTTATAACTTTTTCCCTTTCTTCGCGCGGAAGGATTCGCAGTGGTTCCACTGATTTAATTTTAAACGGTTCTGGCATATACTTCTTTGTCATGTAATATTCCTCCTTAAAAAGTTATTCACAAAGACTTTTGTCTTTCGTTGTTGTACAAACGCAATAATCGTGCCAATAAAAAATATAGGCTAGGAAACACTTTATACCTAGCCTTACAGCTTTTCAGTGCCTTAGATAGCTGTAAAATTTTTTTACAGAAATTGTAATGTATATTTACAATTGTAAAAATTATTTACATATACCGTATCTTTTGATTTTATTTATTACGGTAGTATGAGATATATTCAAAACTTCCGCTATTTTCCTTGAAGATCGATATTCTTCATAGGCTTTTTCTAGATAATTTTGCTCTATTTCTGCTAAAAGTTTAGGTAAATCGACCGGTAATATTTCCTTTATTGTTTGATTATTTTTTTTTGCCTTAATTTGCTCAGCTTTACTTATAAGTAAATGTTCTTCAGTTATTTTATCTTCTGCTAAAATAGTCGCCCTTTCCAATACATTCTGTAATTCTCTTGCATTTCCCGGCCAGTCGTGGTTTAGGAGTTCATTTAATGCCTCTTGTGTAATGACTAACTTTTCTTTTCCCATATTTGTGCCAAAATTTTCTACGAAATGTTCGGCTAATGTAATTATATCTTCCTTTCTTTCTCTAAGCGGAGGAATAAATATAGGTATTACATTTAATCGATAATATAGATCTTCGCGAAAAGTTCCTTCTTTGATCATTTTTTCTAAATTTCTATGAGTGGCAGAAATTATCCTTACATCAATTTTTATTTCATTTTTTCCACCAATTCGGCGAATCTTTTGTTCTTGAATAGCCCGCAGTATTTTGGCTTGAAGATGCGTCGGTAAATCACCTATTTCATCAAGAAATAATGTTCCGTAGGTCGCCAGTTCAAAAAACCCCTGTTTACCCGAAGAACTTGCCCCAGTAAAAGCACCTCTCTCATATCCGAAAAATTCACTTTCCAGTAAAGTATCGGGAATCGCTGCACAATTAACTGCAACAAATGGTCCGCTGCATCGATTACTTTCTACATGTATTGCCCGAGCAAAAAGCTCTTTTCCCGTCCCGCTTTCTCCTCGAATCATTACGCTAGAATTGCTTGGTGCTACTGATTTTGCGATACTTATAGTCTCCTTTAATGCTCTGCTTTCCCCTATTATATCGTCAAATGTCATCATTGAAGGTCGAGTTATAGAATGCATTAAACGTCTTATATCTGTCATTTCTCTTAAAATTATTAAAGCACCTGTTTTAACTTCCATATCATTTTTTATAATTCTTATATCCGAAATTATATTTACTTTTTTATTTCTAAATGTAGCATTTAATTCAACCCCATCTCTATCTTCTATATCAAGTTGTGGGTCATAGACATTTTTGGGAATTATTTCATTAATATTCTGATTAATATCATTTTCGTTTAGGTTAAAAATCATTTTGGCTTTAGTATTAAAGTAAACTATACTACCATAGCTATCAACAGCTATAATGCCATCATTCATGCTGTTTACTACTGTCTGCAGTTCCTTTTGCTGTTTTTCATAGTCCATCATGTTAATTTCTATTATATCATGGATTTCTTTTATATTTTTTTGCATATGCTCTTTAAAATCATCCCAACAAATATCACCCCACTCTACCTGTACCGACATATATGGTGGATTAACTTCCATTGTCATAATATTAAGGTTGTAAGAAGCTATTGCCTGCAAGATATCGTTAGCCATACCTACTCTATTTTCAATTCCAATAAACCTTATTCTCTTACTCTTCTTGCTTTTGCTTGGACCCAACTTCTTCCCCTCCCAAAATTATTTCTAAAACCCTGAAAATAAACTATCTGTCTCAAATATCAAAGTTAATTATATAAAAAAAATTAAAAATAATCAAAGGTGTAGATTAATTGTTATAGGTTGAAAGCCCATCAGCTTTCTTTTTGATTTTGGAATGTTAAGGTATCATGAATATATGAAAATTCTCATCATATATAGTATAAGCTATTTTAAAGGTTTTTCATTTATATATCATGGTTATCCAATTTCTATTAGAACTTACACCAAATATATACCCAAGGAATAGTATGGTATTGAAAGGCATCCTGCTATGAGACTCAACATAATATATGAATTCCTAGGAGGGAGATAACATGTCAGTACCTGAAGATGTTGGTAAGGAAAAAGGGTTATTTGCTGCCTATAAACTTGCCGAAGTTTATATTCCCATTCAAGTTTACGGAGAAACCTATGATCCAAAAGCAGCATTAATGCGCGGGACATTGTTCCCTGAATTATATAGACCCTATCCCGTAAGACCTAAAGTATAGATTTAGCGAGGTGATTTGAATGTATTCAAAAGATATGATAAATCTTTTAAAAGAAATCATGGCGGTAGACTTTGTGCTCTATGAATTGGGGCTTTTCTTGGATACCCATCCGAACGAAAAAAGAGCTTTAGAAGATCATAATAGTTTCGCAAAAAAATCTTATCAACTAAAAACCGTCTATGAAGAAAAGTATGGTCCCTTGCATATCAATTCGATATCAGGGTTTCCATATGAGTATATAAATGAACCTTGGCCATGGGAAATACAATATTTAGGGAGGGAAAGCGATGTGGTATTATGAGAAAAAACTTCAATATCCTGCCAATGTTTCGCGTACAGATTTAGGTATGGCCAAATTTCTTTACGCTCAGTATGGAGGCCCCGATAGCGAACTTTCCGCTGCTGTAAGATATCTAACTCAGCGCTACACCATGCCGATACCGCAGGCTAAAGCTGTATTAACAGATATAGGAACCGAAGAATTTGCCCACTGGGAAATTATCGGTACACTAATATATAAGCTTACTGACGGGGCTACTCCTGAACAAATGAGGAGAGCCGGTTTAGGCGATTATTACGCCCAGCACGATAATGCCCTTTACCCTGCTGATGCGGCAGGAGTTCCATGGACGGCTGCATATATACAGTCAACAGGAGATCCAATAACTGACTTGCACGAAGACATGGCAGCTGAACAAAAGGCCCGAACTACCTATGAACATCTAATAAATCTGACAGATGACCCAGGTATAATTGCTGCCCTCTCATTTTTGAGAGAAAGGGAAGTCGTTCATTTTCAACGTTTTGGGGAGACACTGATGCTCGTAAGGGAATACTTGGATAAAAAACATGTATATTAAATAAAAGCCTTCGGTAAAAACCGAAGGCTCTATATGCTAAGTTTTATATAATTTTTCAGCAAACACATCATACTCGATTTACATTTGCATTTTCTATCATTTTACGGCAGCACAAGTATCACAATTACTTATATCTTTTTGGCCATTTCTCACCATTTTGATGGCATCTTTGCGGCATTTCTCTTGACATATACCACAACCGATACATATATCTTGGTCGACTTTATGCACCTTTTTTACCTCGCCTGAGATTGCATTCACCGGGCAATTTTTTGCACATAGTGTACACCCAATGCATTTTTCTTCTATAATAACAGCCTTTTTTCGTTCAGTAAAAGTCGATGTTATAGTTCCGGTAGGACATTTTTCTACACACAACATGCAATTACGGCATTTTTCATAGTCAATCATCGCTACATTATTGTTAACATGTATGGCATCAAAAGGGCATACTTTCTCGCATTGTTTGCAAGCTATACATCCAATACTGCATACGGCTCTGGTGTCTTTTGCTTTCATGGTGGCTCGGCAACTTACACGAACCTCATTTTTTTCAGGAATCAAAGCCAAAACATCCTTTGGACATTCTTGCACACAAAGCCCGCAGCCAATGCATTTTTGTTCATCTACATATGGTAGACCATTCCTACTCATAGTTATGGCGCCCACAGGACAAACTTTTTTACAATCACCAAATCCTATACACGCAAATGGGCATGCCTTAGGACCATTATTTATCATAGATGCAGCTTTGCATGTTTTTATTCCATGATACTCAGATTTAAGCTTAGCTTCGGTCTTTCCTCCTTGGCATAAAACTCTGGCTACCTTTCTCTTTGTTGAAGCTATAGCCTCATCCATACCCATGATTTTTGCTATTTTTTCAGCAACAGGTGCGCCTCCAACAGGACAAGTATTAACTGGAGCCTTACCTTCCACAATTGCTTTAGCCAAACCTGAACAGCCGGGGTATCCGCATGCACCACAGTTAGCTCCGGGCAAGGCCTCAATTATGGCATCAACTCTCGGGTCTGTTTCTACAGCCAGCTTTTTAGACGCAAGAGCAAGCCCTCCGCCCAATAACAAACCCAAACCGCCCATGCTTAGTACGGAAGTTATTATTATATTCGCCATTTTATTTACCTCCCTCCTCCGGTATTTATGCTAATGGAACAAGTCCCGTAAATCCTAAAAATATTAAAGACAGCAGGCCTGCCGTAATAAAAACTATGGCCGGTCCTCTTAAAGTTTCCGGGACATCCGCAAACTCTAAGTCTTCGCGAATACCGGACATCAATGCTAGAGCCAATGTAAATCCCAAACCAGCTCCTAAACCAAGTGCAATGCTTTTTATAAGATTGTAATTGTTCATTGGTATTAGAAGAGCTACTGCCATTACTATACAGTTGGTAGTTATTAAAGGCAAGAAAATGCCAAAGGCGTTATATAAGGCCGGACTTACCTTTAATATTACCATTTCCACCAGCTGCACCAATGACGCTATTACTAAGATAAAGGAAACTATCTGTAAAAAGGGTTCTAGCCCAAAAGGTGCTAATACATAGTTTTGTATAAAATAAGCTGCTACTGCTGTCATAGTCAAAACAAAGGTTGTTGCTATACCCATTCCGATAGCAGTTTCAGTTTTATTTGAAACACCTAGAAAGGGACACTCTCCCAGAAATCTTGAAAATACAAAATTGTTAACAAAAATTGAACCTATTATAATGAAAAACAATTCTTTTGCCATCTGTCACCACACCCCTTCAATGGCTATCAGTTTATTCAACTTGCTTTCTGGTAATCATATTCATTAATCCCACCAATATACCCATTACAATAAAGGCACCGGGAGGCATTATCATAATTGTCCAAGGAGTAAAGCCTTCTCCCATTAGAGGATAACCAAATAGCGTCCCTGCTCCCATCAATTCTCTTATCATACTGATTAAGGTAATAGCCCATGTGTAGCCTAAACCCATCCCTAAAGCATCGGCCGTGGCTCGAACAGGTCCCACCTTTGATGCAAAGGCTTCGGCTCGTGCCAAGACAATGCAGTTTACTACAATGAGAGGAATAAATATTCCCATAACCTCATATAATGATGGAAAATATGCTTTCATAAAAAGGTCAACAACTGTAGTAAAGGTTGCAACTACTATAATATAACAGGGTATTCTAACCTTCGCAGGAATTATATTTCTAAGTAATGATATTAATATGCTAGAACATGTTAGCACAAAAGTCATTGCCATACCCATTGCAATGCCGTTGTTTGCGGCAGTAGTTACAGCCAATGCAGAACAAATTCCTATGACCATTCTAAATATTGGGTTTTCATTCCATATACCGTTAATAAAATCCTTAAATAATTGCATGACTAGAAATCGCCTCCCACAGGATATATTTTCACAACATTATCCAGTGAAGTTTTGACTGCCTTCGCTACGGCTGTGGAAGATATTGTGGCACCTGATATTGCCTGCACATCTTCTTTGGCAATGAATTTATCTTCTACTGATTTCCCATTAAACTGTTTTGTGAAAGCCTCTTCCTTTATTTTTGCACCAAGACCGGGGGTTTCACTCATTGAAAGAACTTCTACACCTGTAAGCTTGCCTTCCGAAGGGTTATAACCCACCATCAGCTCAATAGCCCCATTAAAACCCAAACCGACAGCTTTAAATGCAATCCCCTTCTTGTTGCCCTGTTCATCAAGGCCTAAGTAAATTGTCATGTCTTCTTTTTGGACTACTTCCATCTTTGCAGCACCAGGAATTACTTTAAGCACCGATTGTTCTAATTTTTGCCTTGCCTGTTCCTGAATTTTCGGATTCGTTACTTCATAGGATAATGCCAGCACAGCTCCGGATGCAATAGAAATAATCATAAGAACTATAATCATTTTTGCATACTGATTCATTTGGCTTTCACCTCCCCATAGATTTTAGGTACAGTAAAGCGATTTATCAACGGGGTAAAAGCATTCATCAGAAGAATGGAAAAAGATACGCCTTCAGGATATCCTCCATAAAATCTTATAAGAACGGTAAATAAGCCCGCTCCAATACCAAAAATTAGTTTACCAAGCCCGCTCAGCGGTGTTGTTACCATATCCGTTGCCATAAAGAAAGCTCCTAGCATAAGGCCTCCTGAAAGCAAATGGAAAATGGGATCTTGACCAAGGATTACTGATAGAATCGCTACAGTTCCCAGGTAGCTCGCCGGTATTTTCCAATCAACATATCCCTTAAATATAAGGTACATACCGCCAATAATAATAAGCAATGCACAAGTTTCTCCCAGAGAACCTCCCACATTCCCGAAAAAGAGCTTTGCATAATCCGTTGTGATTCCCTGCATCTTCATCAGTGAAAGTGGAGTTGCTCCCGTAGTACCATCAACAGGATTTATCCACGTAGTCATCGGAGTTGTAAATGATATCATTAAAAATACTCTGCCGATAAGAGCAGGATTAAACGGATTTGAGCCTAAACCACCATAAATCTGTTTTCCCAAAGCGATTGCTGCTACCGCACCAACTACAGCCATCCAATAAGGCAGACCCGGCGGTAAATTAAGAGCCAATAGCATACCGGTTACCAAGGCACTGCCGTCTGTTATAGTAATAGGCTTATTCCTTAGCTTTTGAAACACAGCTTCAGTCAGTATTGCTGAAAGGCTAGTTATCATAACAAGAGCTAAGGCTCGAAAGCCGAAATAATATATTCCAGCAAGGGTAGGCAATAATAATGCTATTGCTACACTGAACATTATTCCCGAAACACTTTCTCCCGAATGTATATGAGGAGAAGACGTGGTAATTAACTTATAATCATCCATCCATAACTACCTCCCATCTCGTTACTTTGTTTAAGCGTGAACAGTTAAATAATTTTACTGAAAAGTTTATTTTTTATTTATTTTTCTTCTTCAATGCTATAATATGACTCTTGGCAACTCTTATATGCTGAGTTAATGGTATATGAGCCGGGCATACGTATGAGCAGCATCCGCACTCGATGCAATCTAATGCATGGTAATTTTCTGCTTCTGCCCACATGCCTCTTTCAGTAAATTTAGCAAGATTTGTCGGCAAAAGATTTATGGGACATGTATCAACGCATCGGGCACATCTGATGCATGGTAAAGGTTCAAATAACTTAACATCCGACTTTTCCAAGACTAATATACCTGAAGTACCTTTTATCGCCGGCACATCCAGCTCAGATTGAGCCAATCCCATCATAGGGCCTCCCATAAGAACTTTACCCGGTGTACCTTTAAAACCGCCACACTGTTCCATAATATCTATCAAGGGAGTCCCAATCCTTATTAAAAGGTTCTTAGGTTCCTTTATTCCTGAGCCGGTTACCGTAGTTATCCTTTCAATCAAAGGCATGCCGGTCTTCAATGCACTTGCAATAGCTGCACATGTCCCAGCATTGTTTACGATAACCCCTACATCCATAGGCAGACCGCCTGAAGGAACTTCTCGACCGGTAACAGCTTTTATTAGCTGTTTTTCACCACCTTGTGGGTATTTAGTAGCTAAAACCACTACTTCAATACCTTGCTTGCCTGCAATTGCTTTGCTGATTGAATCTATCGCATCCGGTTTATTGTCTTCTATTCCTATGAAGCTTTTTTTGACACCCGTTGCCTTCATAATGGCCTCAAGACCAAATATGACATCTTCAGGGCGTTCAAGTAACAGTCTATGGTCTGCCGTAATGTATGGCTCACATTCGGCAGCATTTACAATAATAGTATCAACATTCTTTTCCGGAGGTACAGATAATTTAACCTGAGTAGGGAAACCGGCACCGCCAAGGCCTGTTATTCCGGCTTCTCTTATAAGGTTTTTTATCTCATCCGGTGTCAATTGTTCAATTGGTTTAGAAGGTACTACACCTTCAAATAATTCGTCATTTCCGTCAGATTCGATAACAACCGACATCATTAGTCCTCCACCCGGCCAAGACCTAGGTTCTACAGCAACTACTTTCCCCGAAACACTGGCATGAACAGGTGCTGACACAAAGGCTTTTGCCTCTCCAACCTTTTGACCTTTCTTAACCAAATCTCCGACTTTTACTATCGGCTCGCACGGAGCACCTATATGCATGCCCATAGGAATTGTAACCTTCTTAGGCAGGACAGCCTTTTCAATTGGTTTGTTTTTTGTCAAATCTTTATTATATGGAGGATGTATACCTCCTTTGAAGGTTTTAATCATTGTTTCACCTCTTCCTTTGAGCTTGAGCTAACTTAAATACTATTCGACAATATTTATTAAAAACCTCTTATTTTCAGAAAAAGTTTTTAATAAAGTATATAGTATACACTTTTATAAACTCTTTTTATCTAATATCATATTCGGAAAAATATTTTATTTATCTTGGGCAATTAAATTTTGTGTCGATTTTAATTTAAAATCCTTCAAGTTAATATTTGATATTTTCTTTTTACTTTTTAAAATTAATTTTATCAGGAGTATATCTATAAACATACCAATAAGATAAGCCGATTATGATAGCTCCGCCTAAAATATTGCCGACAGTAACTGGAACCAGATTTGCAAAAAGTCCGCTTAAATTTAATTTACCGAGGGATGCCGCCTCAATTTGACCTGCTTTAAGATAATCTGCATTTGATTTAGCAAAAATGCCTGCCGGTATAAAATACATGTTAGCAATACTATGTTCAAAACCGGACATTACAAAGAGCATAATAGGAAACCAGATAGCAGAAATTTTACTTACAATATCTTTAGCTGCAGTTGCCATCCAAACAGCTAAAACTACCATGATATTGCATAACAACCCCCTAATCAACGCTTGACTGAAAGGTAATGAAACTTTAGCAATAGCTGTCTTGATTGCGGTTGCACCCAAAAGCCCACCGCCACTGTCAAAAAGGCCGCTGCGGCTAATCAAAAATGCAAACAAAACTGATCCTATAAAGTTTGCTATGTATACTACAATCCAATTTCTGAGAAGTTCACTGAAACTTATTTTTTTATCCATAAATCCGATTATCATCAGGTTGTTGCCGGTAAAAAGCTCTGCTCCGGCAAGTACAACAAGAATTAATCCTACTGGAAACACCGCTCCGCTAGCAAATTTAGATAAGCCGGGATTTTTAATAGCATAAGATATGGTTTGTGATGCAAAACCTGCAAAAGCTATATAAATTCCAGCTAAAACCCCTAAAATAAATAAGTTGGTTATAGAATTTTTTGCTTTACTTACAGAAATATTGTCATATACCTCTGCTACTTCTTTAGGACTATAAAAATTATTCATTATTTAAACCTCCTTTGTTAATTTTTTAACATTAATTTTGAAAATAAAAAAATATTAACCTGATTATATAACAGAACTAATCTGTATTCAATAAGTTTTAATATTTGTTAATTAATTAGCAAAAAGTTATGAAAATAGGTGGAAAGTAAGGCTATACCACATGTTCCTTAACTTTCCACCCTGATATGTCAAATAATATCTATCCTATTTGCTTACTGTTTAGTTGCAGGATATAATTCGCGCTTTGTATAGTGTGTATGAAGTAACTCATGTGATTTTTCACCAAGAGGCTCTCCCAAAAACTCTCTATACAAAGCCTTGACGGCTGGATTTTCATGAGATTTTCTCAGCGGCATATTGCGGTCAACCTCGTATATAGCCTTTGCTCTTTCTTCTCTATAGTCTGCTTCCCAGCGTTCATCGGCGCTTAGTATCGGCTGACCTCCACCTCCAACGCATCCTCCTGGGCAAGCCATAATTTCTATAAAATGATAGTTAGCTTCACCATTTCTTACCCTATCCAGAACAACCCTGGCATTGGATAGGCCGTGTGCTACCGCAATATTAACTTTAATGCCTTCTATATCGATGGTAGCTTCTTTTACTCCTTCAATACCTCTAACTTCTGTAAAATCTATGTTTTTCAATTCCTTCTTTGTTACTATTTCATAAACGGTCCTTAAGGCAGCTTCCATAACACCTCCGGTAGCTCCAAATATGGCACCAGCTCCCGTAGATATTCCCAACGGTTCGTCAAATTCTTCATCCGGTAGCTTGTTTAGATTGATTCCGGCTTCTTTAAGCATCCTTGAAAGTTCACGGGTAGTCAGTGCTACATCTACATCTTGATATCCGCTGGAGAACATTTCTGGACGATTACATTCATATTTTTTTGCAGTACACGGCATAATGGAAACTGAGAAAATCTTCGATGGATCTATTCCCATTTTTTCCGCATAGTAGGTCTTAACAAGAGCTCCAAACATTTGCTGCGGTGACTTGCATGTAGAAAGATTGTCAAGAAATTCAGGATAGTAGTGCTCGCAGAACTTAATCCAGCCGGGACTGCACGAGGTGATAAGCGGAAGTTTACCGCCGTTTTGCAGTCTATCCAGAAATTCCGAACCCTCTTCTAAAATAGTAAGGTCAGCAGAAAAGTCCGTATCAAAGACCTTGTCAAAGCCGAGTCTTCTCAAGGCTGCCGGTAATTTCTTAGTAACAATAGTGCCCAATTCCCCACCGAATTCTTCACCTAATGATACCCTAATAGCTGGTGCAGTTTGAACTATAACATATTTTTCAGGGTCAGCTAAAGCTTTCCAAACTTTATCTGTATCGTCTTTTTCTTTTAAAGCACCAACCGGGCATGCCATTATGCACTGACCGCAATTAACACACGAAACTTCACTGAGGCTCATGTCATATACCGGTGCAATTACAGTATTGAATCCACGGTAGTTAGGGGATATAACACCTACGCCCTGCACTTTATGGCATGTGCTTACACACCTTCTGCACAAAATGCATTTTGATGTATCCCTTACTATAGAAGGTGAAAAATCATCATATTGTGCTTTGCTTTTTTCACCGGGATACCTTATTGCTTGAACACCAAGCTCTTCCGACAACTTCTGAAGCTCGCAATTGAGATTTCTTATACATGTCGGACATTCTAAATTATGGTCTGAAAGCAGCAATTCTAAAGTTACTTTTCGCGACTCTCTTACAGCCGCTGAATTGGTAATAATCTCCATACCATCTGACACAGGTAAAACACAAGCTGTCTGTAATGACTTAGCTCCTTTTACTTCTACAACACACATTCGGCAGGCACCTATTTCGTTTACTCCCTTTAAAAAGCAAAGTGTAGGAATTCTGATTCCGGCTTTTCGGGCAGCCTCAAGCACTGTAGCATCTTTTGGAGCTTGCACTTTTATACCGTCTATCGTCAATGTCACCATATCCATGAGTTTTTATCTCTCCCTTCTCTAATGCTATATTTTAACAATGGCACCAAACGGGCATCTGTCAAAACAACTGTTACATTTTATACACTTGTCTGTATCTATTTTATGAGGCTGCCTTCTTTCTCCGCTGATCGCTTGAGTAGGACAAACTTTTAGACACATTCCGCAGCCTTTGCATTTATCAGCTATGATTTCGTAATGCACTAAAGCCTTACAGGCACCGGCAGGGCATTTTTTATCTTTAATATGTGCTTCATATTCATCCCTGAAGTACCTAATTGTGGACAACACCGGATTAGGAGCTGTTTGACCAAGACCGCACAATGCAGAAGCCTTTATACTATAGGCCAGATTTTCCAAGAGTTCTATATCTCCTTCTTCTCCTTCACCGTTGGTTATCCTTTCAAGAATTTCCAGCATTCGCTTAGTTCCAATCCTGCAAGGCGGGCATTTGCCGCAGGATTCTTCTTGGGTAAAGGTTAAAAAGAATTTAGCTATATCCACCATACAGTTGTCTTCATCCATGACGATCATTCCGCCTGAACCCATCATCGAACCTGCTTGAATCAGTGTATCATACTCAATGGGCATATCTAGAAGAGATGCAGGTAGACATCCGCCGGAAGGACCTCCGGTTTGAACTGCCTTGAATTTTTTATTATTCGGTATACCGCCGCAAATATCGTAAATAACTTCTTTAAGCGTAGTTCCCATAGGAATCTCAACAAGACCCGTATGATTGATTTTACCGCCCACTGCAAATACTTTAGTTCCCTTGCTCTTTTCAGAGCCTACACTTGAAAACCACTCTGCACCTTTGAGAATGATTTCGGGTACATTGGCATATGTTTCAACATTATTTATAATTGTGGGTTTATCCCAAAGTCCCTTATTTGCCGGAAAAGGCGGCCTAGGTCTTGGCTCACCGCGGCGCCCTTCAACGGACGCAAGCAGTGCCGTTTCTTCACCGCATACAAAAGCTCCTGAGCCAAGTCTTATAAAGATGTCAAAACTAAAATCTGTTCCCAGAATGTTTTTACCTAATAGTCCGTGGTTTCTAGCCTGCTCAATAGCTATTTCCAAACGTTTTACGGCTATGGGATATTCTGCCCTTACATATATATAGCCTTCACTTGCTCCAATGGCATAGCCAGCAATCTCCATGGCTTCCAGCACCGTATGCGGATCGCCTTCTAATATACTGCGATCCATGAAAGCCCCCGGGTCTCCTTCATCGGCATTACATACTACATATTTTATGTCGTCTTGAGCATTGGCAGCAAACTGCCATTTAGTCCCTGTTGAAAATCCTCCGCCTCCGCGGCCTCTTAGACCGGACTGTTTTACTTCATCGATTACTTGCTGTGGAGTCATTTCGGTTAATGCCTTAGCTAAAGCTCTGTAACCGTCATTTGCAATATATTCCTCAATTATCTCCGGATTGATGAGTCCGCAATGTCTTAGTGCGATGCGCTTTTGTCTTTTATAAAAATCAATATCCATCAATGAACGATAGCGCTCTTTTGTATCGCGTTCTTTATATAAAAGGCGTTCAACAATACGGCCTTTTAACAAATGCTCTTCAACAATTTCCGGCACATCTTCCGCTTTTACTGTGCAATAATAACTTCCCTCCGGATAGATAAGTACATTTGGTCCCAGTTCGCAAAGGCCTAAACAGCCTGTCTGAACCACTTTTACTTCTTTAGAAAGCCCTTTCTTTTCGATTTCTTTTTCAAAAGCTTCCATTATGGGTTCACTGCCGGAAGCTACACAGCCGGTGCCTTTGCAGACCAGAACATGAGCCCTGTATATTTCCATTTTTACAACCTCCTTAAGTCCTCGTAATTATTATCATATATTTGGTACTACATATTCATCAACAACTTGGTTATTAATAATATGCTTGACAACAACTTCCCTAGCCTTTTCTGGAGTCATATTTACATAAGTCACTTTTGGATTATCCGGTTTAATAACATCCACAAGCGGTTCATACTGGCAAAGACCAATGCAGCCTGTTTCAGTTACAATAACATCATCAATATTTCTCTTTTTTAGTTCATCTAATATTGCTAACATAACAGCTCTGGCACCGGCAGCAATGCCACAAGTCCCCATGCCTACAACTACACGGGTCTTAGTTTCATTGTCAACTCTTAAATTTATCATATCTTTAGCCTGTTCTCTGATTTTCTCCAGATCCTCTATTGACTTGATTACTGACATTTTACGCACCTCCGTTAATTTCCTTTAAGTTGTCTTGTATAAATCTTTTAATCCAATCCAACACCATAGGATTATTTATCGGCACTTCTTGAAGTATCTTCTTTACTTCACCAGTATCCATTACAAATGCTTTATCTCCTACACAATGTCGATATATAAAATCCACATTAGGATGCACGGCAACTAAAGAAACCATAGTATCAGCCATGCTGCCTATAGGAGCTCTGTCAATATGGTTAAGGACAAAAGTTGCTATAACTTCTGTTCCCTTGCCTTTTTCAGAGTAAACTTTCAAATCTCCTCCACAGCTTTTAGCCGCTTGAGCAAAAAGCGGTATACCCATTCCCACTTTTCGAGTTGTCCTTGTAGTGAAAAACGGATCAATAACTTTCTTAGACATTTCCTCGTCCATGCCTGTCCCGTTGTCCTTAATTTTTATTGTGAGTAAATTATTTTTTATATCTTCGATAATGTCAATTTCAACAAGGGATGCTTTAGCCCCTAGCGAGTTTTGAACTACATCTAAAATATGCAGAGAAAGCTCTTTCATAATTATTCAAATTTCTTAAGAATATCAGGAATCTTGTCGGGGGTTAATCTACCGTATACTTCATCATTGATAATAATAGCCGGGGCCAGGCCACAAGCACCTATGCAGCGGCAGGCATTGAGGGAAAATTTACCGTCATCGGTTGTATCTCCGACTTCAATTCCTAGCTCAGTTTTTAATCTATCAAGTACCTTCTCGGCTCCTCTTACATAACAGGCCGTTCCCAAACATGTGCGTATCTGATACTTACCTTTTGGTTTAAGACTAAAAAAAGAGTAAAATGTGATGGTGCTATAGACTTCACTTAAAGTAATATCTAAAGTTTCTGCTACCATTTCTTGAACTTCTATGGGAAGATAACCCATAATATTCTGAGCTTCTTGGAGTGCCTGCAACAAAGCGCCCTTCTGGCCTTTATACTTTTTTAACATTTCTTCGATTTGTTTGAGCTTATCAGTAAATTCTTGCTGCTGATTTAAAGCTACCGCCATATTCATTCTCTCCTTTGTATGTTATAGTTCTCTCTTTCACTATTTACTTTAATAATTAACAACTACTCTTTAATAAATACATTCCTCCCCTCTAAGCCTCTAAAAGCCATCGCGATTTCGCTGTATTTTAAAGATTCTATATAGAAAAAGGTTTTCTGGTAAACCATTTCTTTCAAGCTGTGAGCATCAGAAGATGTTATTAAAGTATATTTATTAATACCGTGAAACGATTTTCGAAAATCCGCTTCTGAAATTGCTCTGGAAAATTCTACTGCATCTATTTTTAATTTCTCTGGAATAAAGCCGAGCTGACTAACTATACTATAATGTCTTCTGTCCACATGTGCAGGAATTAATAAGCCGTTTAGCTTCAATACCTTTTCCGATATTTCTTCTACCGTCAGCGAGGTCGACGTCAAGAGCATTCGATTTTCTTCACCCAAGATGTTTCCCTGGCCATCCACAATCCATTGATGACCAAAATAACGCGGTCTATTCTCTATCTGTGGTAAACAGCAATAAACATATTCTTGCCATTCTAACACCTCATCTAGGTTTTCAAAAAAACACAGCATATGGACTTCTTCAACGCTTTGTACTTCAATTCCCGGAATAACAAGAATATCATAATCCTTTGCAGCTTCTAACATACTCTTTGCATTTTTTGCCGAATTGTGGTCACATACACCTAATATTTTAGTGCCCATCAGTTTTGCCATATTTAATATGTTTATCGGAACCATGTCATCATCGGCGCAAGGTGATAAGCAAGTATGAATATGAAGATCTGCAGGAAACTCGGCAAGCATTACTTAGACTCCCTTGATAACAGATTATACAGTATACCGCATAATTCAAAAATTGATTTTTCACTGGAGTAAATCGGTATGTTCTCCTCTTCCGCTTTTTTTAATGTGTTTTCTTCAATATTGACATTTTCAGCCACAATTATTGCTGCAAGATTTAAGAGCGAAGCCACCGCCACTATATTCTGATGGCTTTGAATTGTTATCCAAACCTCATTTTCCTTAGCATGAGCCATTACCCAACTCAAAAGATCCGAAACATATCCGCCTCGAACATCTCTATCAAGGTTTGTGCTTTTAGTAACTAACTTTAAGTTAAGTACTTCTTGTATTTCTTTTAAATTCACCGGTTATCACTCCTACCTTTCCTTTGTATCCATGGTTGGAGGCAACTTTTGTGCAAGGTCATACATCTCGCCGGCTAGGTGTTTTACTCTATCTCTAAGCTTAAATATGCAATCTTCTTCATTTGCTTGACCTTTTACAATATCTTCGGCCAGGGCCCTGCAATTAGGCGAGCCGCAGCTGCCGCAATCCAGTCCTGGAAGATCCTTTACGGTTTTTTCTAAAAGTTCCATCTTGCGGATTGCTTCAACCAAATCATCGTCTAATTTAAGAGAAGATTTTGGAAGAATTTTTCCTTCTAAATTAAAATATCCATTCTTAAACTGCTCTACAACTTCATTTTTATTAATGGGACTGTTAGAACCAAGTTTTTCTGATAATCTTCGTATTTTGACCCGTGCTATATACTGACTTTCTACAGTAAGTGCACCGCCGATACATCCGCCTATGCATGCTTGACACTCAATATAGTCTATGTCAAAAAGTTTGTTCATTTCAACTTCTTCTAATACTTCTATACAATTGTGAATTCCATCTACAGCCAAGTAGTTGTCACCGCCTATGGCTAAGTTTTCTCCACCGGCCCTGCCCCATCCTATTCCAAGGCCGGAAGAACTGTTAAATATTGATTCAAATTCTTCGCCGTCCAGATTTTTTACTATATCACCAAAAATTCCAGAAATCGAAATTACTCCATCTACATAGGATTTATCTGAACCTATGGGCTGTCTGACGGAGGTAGCTTTGGCAGGACAAGGGCTGATAAAAAAGACTCCAATTTCCTCTGCCTTATAGCCAAACTCTTTGTTTAAAATTTCCTTGGCACGTCTTGCAGCAATTTCCATTGGCGATTTGATGGGTATAATGTTTTTTATAAGTTCCGGAAATCTTACTTGTATAAGACGCATAACAGCAGGGCAAGATGACGAAATAAGCGGTCTTACATCTTTATGTGTATTAATATATTCCCTGATAGCAATAGTAACTTCTTCAGCTGCTAATGGAACCTCGTAAACCTCGTCAAACCCGATTTTCTTTAGTGCATATATGATATTATTTGTTGAGGTGCCTTCCTTAAATTGGCCGAAAAGGCTGGGGGCGGGAAGTGCTACCTTGAAGTTGAATTCTTTCAATCTTGATATACTATCTGTAGCTGCATATTTTGCACTATTAGGGCATATCCGTATGCACTCGCCGCAGTCTATGCATTTATTATCTAAAATATGTGCCTTCCCATTTCTTACTCTTATTGCTTCAGTGGGACATCCCTTAATACAATTTGTGCAACCCTTACATTTATCAACATCAAGGGTAACCGAATGATAATGTTGTTGCAAAAAAATCACCAGCTTTCAGCCATGCTATAAATTAATAATCATTCTTACTTTTGTTCCTTTTCCAACAACAGAATCTATCTCGAAAACATCGGTAAATTTCTTCATATTGGGAAGACCCATACCTGCACCAAAGCCCAATTCTCTTATACGAGCCGGAGCAGTAGAATATCCCTCTTCCAAAGCCTTTGATACATCTGGAATTCCAGGGCCTTGGTCTTCAGCAACTAATTCTATATATGCGGGTGTAATAGCAAAAATTAGTTGACCTTTATGAGCATGGATTACAATATTCATTTCGGCTTCATATGCAGCAATAGAAACCCTTCTTATAATCGAAGAATCTATTCCTATTTGCTTCAATACCATTTTCGCTTGTTCGGCTGCCTTACCGGCATTATTAAAATCGTTGCCGAGTATGTCATAAGTAAGTTTCATGGTCTGAGCCGACTCGGCTCGTTCGGGCTTCAATGTCACATCTTTTGTATGAGTTTGTCTAAGACCTGCCTCGTATAAAATTCCGCATGTTTCATACAGCGGCAAACTAGTCCTCAACAGCGGAACTTTGACTTGTCGTGCCAGTTCTATGACATCCTTAGGAGGAATTTTGCCTCGCACAAACGTAATCGCAACAAAATCGCCCATAACCGCTGTTTGTATAATCTGTCTATGGGTTAGGCCCGTTAGAAGAACGGCATTGATTTTAGTATCCGCTAAAATATCACTCATGAGATCCGCACCGCAAGCGCTCAAAACTTCAGTATCTAAAAATTCATCTCCCCAAAGCACTTCAGCCTGAAGCAGCTCCTTTATTTTTGACAGTTTCATCAAGCATCCTCCAGATAGTATGTCAAATATTCCAGTTGAGCAGATAAATCAACTCTCCTTAAGATTATATTTTCATCTACGGTAATATTTATGGGAGCAAAATTTATTATCCCTCTTATACCTGCTTTTACTAATTTATCGGCTACTTCTTGGGCTGCCTGTGCCGGCACTGCAATAATTCCCAGAGTTATTTTTAACTCCTTAACTTTTTCGTTTAAAGAATCTAGATGGCAGATGTTTATATTAGATATTTTTTTTCCTACTTTTTTTGGATCATTATCAAAGATACAAGCTATATCAAATCCTCTTTGATAGAAACCCTTATATTGAGAAAGGGCTTTTCCTAAATTACCAGCTCCAACAATGGCTACCGACCAATGTTTGTCCAGTCCTAAAATCTTCATTATATAATTATAAAGCTCTTTAGAATTATAGCCTACTCCTCTTGTTCCAAATTCTCCAAAATATGCTAAGTCTTTACGAACTTGAGCAGGAGTGACACCGGTTGCCTTCGCAATATGCTGCGACGACACGGTTGTTATCCCTTTTTCGTGAGCTTCAATTAAATATCTTGAATATAATGATAAACGACCGATGGTAGCGTCCGGTATTTTAATCTTTTTTAGCATAGATATGCAGCACTCCTTCGCAACTAATTTTAGCACAACAGTACTCTTTTTACAATAGAAAAAGTGAAATAAGTCACAATGTTATATTATTATCAAAATCTTTGTTAATTATTTAACAAATTGCTATCCGTAATCTACTTTATATTACTTTCTATTTTGAAACGTTTATTTGTAACTTTGAAATTGTATTTATTAATTCCAGAACTTGCATATACTCTATAATCGCCGGTTACAAAAACTGCCTCTATGTTTTTTTGGCCATTTACAAATTTTATTCCATCACTTAACCCCATGGAAAAGACAACAGTTGACAGTGCATCCGCATCTATGGAACTATCTGATATAATTGTTACACTCATTAAGTTGTTTTCTATTGGAAATCCTGTGTTTGTATCTAATATATGATGATACTTCTTCCCATTCTCTTCGAAATATCTTTCATAAGGGCCGGAAGTAACTAAGGTTTTATCTTCCACTTCTACCGTAGCAAAAATGCTTCCCCTTACATCAAAAGGATTTTGCAAGCCTATTTTCCATGGCGTGCCATCAGGTTTTGTACCTATAGCATAAAGATTGCCGCCTAAATCAATCAATCCGCTTTCTACACCACTTTGCATTAAAACCCTAGCTGACTCGTCTGCAGCATATCCTTTTGCAATTCCGCCCAAATCCAAAGCCATGTCTGCTTTTCTTAAAAATACGGCATTTTGACTTTCATCAAGCTTTACTTGTGTGTAATCAATTAATGATAAGGCTTTTTTTATTTCAGTAGGCGTAGGAACATGTGCCTTGTCGGTACCCATACCCCATAACCTTACCAAAGGGCCCACTGTTATATCAAATTTACCTTTTGACAATCTAGAATACTGCAGACCCTTTTTAATAACGAAAAAAGTATCCGGACTTACCTTGCAAAGCTCCTTTCCGGCTTTTTTGTTTAGCTCGATTAACTCGCTTGATTCAGCATTTACCGTCATTTTTTTTTCAATATCGGCAATTCGATCAAATGCTTTATCAATGGCTTCAGAGGCGTAAGGCCCAAAAGCCTCTATACTTATTACGGTATCGAGCAAAAAATTTGTCTTCGTAACCGGTTTACTGCTCTCGGAATTACCACATGCAGAAATACAAAAGATAAAAATAACAAGAAGGATAAGGGCTTGTAATTTCGTTTTTAAAACATCGTATTTAATATCTATTTCCTCCCTTCGTAAAAAGTTTTTGTATTTCTGCTACTCCTTTATTGAGTGAATAAATATCCCGCTTTGCAGTTTCGGTTCAAACCAAGTAGATTTCGGTGGCATTACCAAACCCGCATCGGCAATTTTCATAAGATCATCTATAGGTGTAGGAAACAGTGCAAAAGCTATACGCATCTGGCCACTATCAACAAGTCTTGTCAATGCTTCCACACCTTTTACTCCACCTATAAATTCAATCCGATCGTCAGTCCTTGGGTCAGTGATGCCAAAAACAGGTGAGATTATTAGATTGTGGAGTATTGATACATCTAAACTTTCTACAAGATCATCTTTATTAAAGCTGTTAGGTCTAACTTTAAAGCCATACCATTGTCCGCCCATATACATACCAAAAAAATGCTTTGTTTTGGGTTTGAAAGCTTCTTTGCCTTTATATATAAGTTCAAATTTTTTATCAATTTTCTCAAGTAATTCTTTTTCGCCAAGACCGTTTAATTTTTTTATTACTCTGTTATATTCAAGTATGGTCAGCTGTGTATCGGGAAAAATAACCGAAAGAAAATAATTGTATTCTTCGTTACCAGTATAATTAGGATTCTTTGCCCTTTCCGCCAATCCTACTTTTACGGCTGCGGCTGCTCTGTGATGACCGTCGGCTATATAAATTGCTCCCACACCTGCAAATAAGTCGACAATTTTTTTTATGGTTCTGTCATCATCAATCACCCATACAGTTTGAACAACCTTGTCACTTGAAACAAAATCATAAATCGGAGTATGTGATAAGGTCCAATCATCAACTATGCTTGTAATTTCACGATTTTCACGATAAGTCATAAGTATAGGCCCTGTATGGGCTTGAGTATACTTTACATGATTTATTCTGTCTTGCTCTTTAATTGGCAAAGTGTGTTCATGTTTCTTAATAACATCATTTAAGTAATCATCCAAAGATGTACAGGTCACTATACCTTTTTGACGCTTACCTTCTCTTTCTAATTGGTATATATAAAGACACGGCTTTTTATCCTGTATGTATACCTTTGCTTCAATCATAGCACACAATTTCTCTCGAGCTTTTTCATATACTCTCGGATCATACAGATTTATTGGTTCTTTAAAAGCAATTTCCGCCCTGTCAATGTGTAAAAATGAGTATTTATTATCTTTTATCAATTCCCTAGCTTCTTCTGTAGTTACCACATCATAGGGCAGTGCTGCAACTTTTGGTGCCAGCTCAACTGTCGGTCTTAAAGCTTTGAACGGTTTTATTGTTGCCATATTATTCCTCCTGATTTTACTTGGTTTTATTAGTTTTTTTATCTGCAATAACATAAAGGTCATCAAGTAATATCATTATTAATTATTACCTAATGACCTGATTGTAGCATATAGCGCTTATACCTTTCAATATTAAAACAAACATTTTATCAGAATTAGTATAAATGACAGGCGACAAAATGCTCCGAACCAACATCTTTTAATATTGGTTCCTCTTGTATAATAATATATTACAAGTTAAACAGTGTTAATGTTTGTACGCACCTTATCCCCAGATTTTTTTAACTAATTGGAATAACAGTTGCTGTCTTTCTTCTACCGCTTTTCCATCAAAAACATCATATGGCTTAAATTTCAATCCTTCATTAACTATCATTTTATTAAAATCCTTATTAGTATGATAAAAATCGCTTATCAAAGTCCTGTTCCAAAGGTTTGAGGCACTATAGGTTTTTAATTTATTTTTGTATACTTCATTACTTGAAGATATATTGTCTTTGCCTTTAAGCAGCAAGAGTGCTCCCAGCCGATTTCTTTCTTTTTGAAAAGTTTCTTCATCATTATTTAAAAGTGCCTTATTCTCGGAGTTATTTGACAAAATATGCTCTACATGATATCCATTGACACTACCTGTATTTCTTACATAATTATAATATTGGGTAGCAGTAAGGCTCTCATTATTAATGTTTATTGATAAGTAATTTTCTATTCTTGCAAAAAAATACCGTACAAACCTTATGCCTAGGTTGTTGCTGGTATCTTTGAAAAATGCATATTCAAAAGGTTGAGTTATTGAGGTATTCTTTACTGCATTTATATCTTCCAGTAATTTTGCGTCAAAGGCACTCTGGATATCTTTAATATCTTTGTTCCTTATGCTTTTATTTATGTCTATAATGGTATTGGTAAAAGAGTTGCTGTCATAGCATCCGAACAGATGCAGCAGAACATAGTGCCTGTCTAGTAGTTTTGAAACTATCTTTATTTTTTCATCCTCTTCAGGATCATTGACCTTGCAGGCGGCCAATATAAGCAACATCTGCCTATCTTGATCGGTTAGTGAATTGTAAAATACGTATTCCCCATAGGGTTTATCATATATATGTTGGTCCATCAACTTATGATATAGACTTGAATAATATCTAAAATCATCATTAATGAATTTTTTTATATTGTTAACATTGCGCTTCAACTGTAGCACTTCATTCCATTTGTTAGAGAATACAGTTTTATGATATTCACCGTCATAATCTCTATAATCACCTAAACTATCCACATACTTCGCTCTGAAGTAATCTCTAAAAAAGTTGTCCGGCAAGTCATCACTTATGGATTCTAAAGGTTCAATGCCTTCCTGCCATATCTCATTATATTTGCTGTCTATCTCATCTTTATCTATAAGACCTAAAAGCGAGCCTTTGAATACCTCATAAGGCCTCAATTTCTCGCCACGGTCATTTATTACTTCAAAGACCATCGCAACATCTTTTTGTTGTTCAATGTGTATTTTTATTAAGATGATTTTTGTTAAAAAGTAAATAACAAAAGATTTGTAAATGTGATTATTTATCAATTTTTCTTCAAGATATCTTTGTATTATCTGATAATTATTAACCATATTTACATAGCTTATATTATTATCCGGCAAAGTATCGAAGGGCTCATTTTTTAACATTTTTTCAAGAACTTCAGTGCGACCGTTTTGTCCCATCCAATAAGTTCTGCCAGCAATATCCGCACCATAAATTTTCGTTTTGAGCATTTCTGTCAATGCCGCTTCAGAAAATTTGTTCCCCATGTGATAAAGATTTATCATTATTAATGTAAGTGTGGTAAGTCTTTGTTGACCATCAACTATGTAAGTTTGACCATTATAACTATTGGTCATAAAAGAACTCAAGTAATACCATTCATATTTATTTATGTTTTCTGGAGTTGGATCTATAGTTGGCTTGTATTCAAGCTCAAACCTGTAAAATATATCATCAAGTAGATTTATAATGTGAGGCCTTTTCCACTTATACTCTCTTTGATAAAAATCTATATAATATTTTGTATGAGAAAACACTTGGTTAATAGTCATGTCGTAAGATCCTATACTCATTAGCTACTCCCTCCCACATATATAAGAACCAGAAACATTTCTCCTGTTTTCCGTGAAAAAATTAGTTTGGTAATCCTAAATTACAAATCCATATTATTTAAGATATCTCTCAGCTTCTTTAATTCATCATCACTTAAGGTAACACCTTTGCCCATTTTCTCATGTTCGGGGTCCCAATCTCTTAAATCATACTTTGGTTTTCTTTCATTCCAACTGATGAGGTTCAATTCCTTTGTCCATCCTTTTGGGGATTCTGAAAGGATCCCCAGCGCCTTAATAATTTCAAAATTAATATCGGCCATGAGTTATTTCCTCCTTTTGTAATCTTTTTTTATTAAATATATAACCTATCCTTAGGTTTTGGTACATAAGTTATTTATTTAACTCAGTACGATCCGCGCTTAGATATATCTTGTATTCGATAATCTTAAAGTTATATTCTTTTAAAAGATTGATTATTAAATTTCTAAAACCATTTGCACTGTTTTACTGTCTACATTTAAGCCAACTAGCACTCTGACTTTTTCATTATCCTGCATTGCCGGATAATGCAAAGAATGCGTGAATTATTCTATTAATCATTATTCTTGATAAAAACTGTTTTTCCTTCACAAAATCCCATATTTTTTATTACTCTTGTTTTGCTGCTGGAAACGTTCTTCATAAAAGTTTTTGTTCAAATACGCTAGATGGTATCGTGAGAATAATGTGTACAAAAAAAGCCGTTGAAGCAACGGCTCTTATCTGCTGATTAGTATAAATGACAGGCGACAAAATGCTCCGAACCAACATCTTTTAATATTGGTTCCTCTTGGCTGCATATTGGCATGGCATACCGACATCTCGTATGAAAGCGGCAGCCTTGCGGAGGATTTATCGGTGTCGGCACATCACCTTCTAAAATTATCCTTTCTCTTTTAACTTCAGGATCAGGAATTGGTATTGCCGAAAGAAGTGCTTTAGTATAAGGGTGAAGCGGGTTATCGTATAGTTCATTTTTATCCGATACCTCTACGACCTTACCTAAATACATAACACAAACCCTGTCACTTATATGTTTTACCACACTTAAATCATGTGATATGAATAAATAGGTAAGCTCAAATTTTTGTTGTAGCTCCTGCATAAGATTTAGCACTTGCGACCGCACTGAAACATCAAGTGCTGAAACAGGTTCATCACATATTATAAGCTCCGGGTCTACGGCTAATGCTCTGGCTATTCCGATTCTCTGCCTCTGCCCTCCTGAAAATTCATGAGGATAACGTCTTATATGTTGAATATCCAATCCCACAATACTTAAAAGCTCGAGGACTTTTTCTTCCTTCTCCCGGCCTTTTGCTAAATTAAAAATATCCATGGGTTCGCCAATAATATCTCCCACTGTCATACGCGGATTCAACGATGCATATGGGTCCTGAAATATTATTTGCATTTTTTTGCGCATTTCTCTCATACGACTTTTTGTAAGTTTTAAAACATTTTGACCCTCATATATGATTTCACCCTCAGTTGCATCTATTAGTCTCAATATGACCCGACCTAAAGTAGATTTACCACAACCGCTTTCTCCAACTAGGCCTAAAGTTTCTCCGCGTTTTATAAAGATATCTACTCCATCTACGGCTTTTACATAACCTACGGTTTTGCGAAGCAGTCCCCCGGTTATTGGAAAATATTTTTTTAAGCCTTTAACTTCAAGTATTTTATTCTGACTAGAGCCCACTCATTCCGCCCCCTTCCACTCGTTGCAATATTTCCAACAACACACTTGATGACCGTTGATGGTTATAAGCTCAGGTTCCTTAGTCACACATATTTCTCTAGCTTCAGGACACCTGGGATGAAATCGACAGCCTTTAGGCATATTAAAAGGGTTTGGAACGGTTCCCTCTATGACATAAAGCTTTTCTTTAGGCTGGTCTAATCGTGGAATAGACCCTATAAGGCCAATAGTATACGGGTGTTTCGGTTCTTTAAAAATAGTCATAACATCTGCATATTCCACTACTTTGCCGGAATACATAACTAAGACGTTTTCAGCCATTTCAGCAACTACACCCAAATCATGAGTTATCAACATGATGGAGGTATTTAATCTTTTCTTCAGGTCCTTCATCAATTCCAATATCTGAGCTTGAATGGTAACATCTAAGGCCGTTGTAGGTTCATCGGCTATAAGCAGCGACGGATTACAAGAAAGAGCCATGGCTATCATTACCCTCTGCCGCATGCCACCGCTCATTTGATGAGGAAAATCATTTACTCTTTTATCCGCCGATGGTATGCCGACAAGATTTAACATATCAACAGTTTTATCCATTGCTTGCTTTTTGTTTAAACCCTGATGCAGCTCTATGGCTTCAGCAATTTGTTCCCCAACGGTAAAAACCGGATTCAGCGATGTCATAGGTTCTTGAAATATCATGGATATGTCATTTCCACGAATCTTACGCATTTCAGCTTCTGATTTTTGTAAGAGGTTTTCTCCCCTGAAAAGTATTTCTCCATCCACAATTTTCCCCGGAGGGCTGGGAATAAGTCGCAAAATAGACAGGGATGTAACACTTTTGCCGCATCCTGACTCACCAACTATTCCCAGTGTTTCTCCTTCTTTGATTTTAAAATCAACTCCATCAACAGCCGGAACTACGCCATCTTCAGTATAAAAATAGGTTTTTAGACTTTTTACTTCAACTAAATTTTCAGACACGATATCCCTCCTTACTGCTTAAGCCGGGGATCAAGAGCATCCCTCAGACCATCGCCGAAAAGATTAAATCCTAAGACCAATATCATAATAGCTAAGCCGGGAAAAACAGACCACCACCATTGGCCTGAAAGAAAATACTGTTTTCCTTCACTTATCATATATCCCCAGGCAGGTTTTGGCGGTTGAATTCCAAAACCTAAAAAGCTCAGGGACGATTCCAGCATAATTATACTGCCAATTTCCAGGGTAGTTTGAACTATAATAGGTGCTAAAATATTTGGCAGTATATGTTTAAATATAATCCTTTTGTCGTGACTACCTATGGCTGTTGCAGCTTCAACAAATTCCATCTCCTTAAGTTGAATAACTTGACCTCTTGCAACCCTTGCAAAGGATGCCCATGATATAATACCTATAGCCATGTAGAGCAGGGGTAGACTGGGGGGTAAATAAGCTACCAATGCCAAAACAAATAATAAAAAAGGAAATGCAAAAATTACATTTGTAAGCCAGCTTATAATATCATCAATGATACCACCATAGTAGCCCGCAATGCTCCCAAGTATTACACCGATTACAACTGATATGGCTGTTGCTGCAAATCCTATTTGCAGAGAGATTCGCGCCCCGTAAATTACTCTGGTGTAAATATCTCTACCATATACATCAGTTCCAAACCAGTATTTAGAGCAAGGCGGAACGAGTTTGGCAGAGGGGCCTTCTGTCCAAATAAACTGTTCATTAGGGTCATACCTGGTAATATATGGTGCAAAAATTGCAGCTAAACAGATTATTATAATAAGCCACATACCAAACATGGCAAGCTTATTTCTCTTAAGTCTAATCCATCCGTCTGCCCAAAGACTGCGGCCTTCCATTTTTTGATTGATATTATTTTCTTTTTTCTGTTTTTCTGTTTTTGTTTCCATGACTTATCCCCCTGTCAATCGTACTTTATTCTCGGATCAAAAAATGGATAGGAAAGGTCGACAATAAGATTTGCTAAAACAAAAATAAATGCCATAAACAGCACCACTCCGCGTATAACCGGGAAATCCCGATTTGTTAAAGCTTCAACACTGAGCCTTCCTATGCCCGGCAATGAAAATATTTGCTCTGTAATTACCACACCGCTTAAAAGGCTTGCTACCTCTATACCTATGACGGTTACTACCGGGATTAATGCATTGCGCAGGGCATGCCTCATTATAACTACCCTCTCAGACAGTCCCTTTGCTCTGGCAGTTCGTATATAATCCTGTCTAACTATCTCCAGCATGCTTGAACGGGTAAGTCTTGCAATGAGAGCTGCCGGTCTTAATCCCAGAACAATTGACGGAAGCACATAATAAATCAACTCTCCGTTTCCCGTGCCGGTGCCGGGAATCCAGCCCAGTATTACACAAAAAAGCACCACAGACAGCAGTGCCACCCAAAAAACAGGAGCTGAGATGCCGAGGATGGCAAAAAACATCGCTCCATAATCAATCCATGAATACTGTTTTACCGCTGAAATAATTCCCAGCGGAACCCCAACAAGGATTGCTATTACCATAGCAAAAAATGCTAATTTAAATGTAACTGGAATCCTTGTAGTTATTGCCTCTACCACTGTCATATTATTTCTGTAAGATTTGCCAAGATTCAACGTAAGTGCATTTTTCATAAAATCTAAAAATTGAATGGGAAGTGGTTTATCCAGTCCCATTTCATGTCGTATTTTTGCAATGGTCTCAGGATTTCCCCTCTGCCCCATCATAATTCTTGCAGGGTCTCCCGGAACAATTGTAGTAAGTATAAATACTACGGCAATGACGCCTATCAATACAGGAATTGCTCCTATAAGCCTTCTTATGATATAGCTCAGCAAATTCTTTTCCCTCCTCGTCTAGGATGCTCCGCTATATATATTTGTACATGGCTTCCTTTTGAAAAGGAAGCCATGTCTTAAACTCTTTATTTTTCTATATCTAAATTGGTGTATTTGAGTGAATATGCGCCAAAGAAAGGCACTCTCATATTTTTAACATATGGCTGAGCTAGACCATGTGTGGTGTAATGATATATAAATAACCATGGTGCCTCTTCTCGAGCTATTGACTCCGCTCTCTTATAAAGTTCTTCACGTACGGCAGGATCTGTTTCTGTTCTTGCCTTCATTGTAATTTCGTCAAAATCTTTATTGCTAAATCCTGTATAGTTTCCATTTGGGCCGATATTATTGGAATGCAAGAGTACATACAGGAAATTGTCGGGATCAGGATAGTCGGCCGTCCACCCCATACGGAAGAACGGCATCTCCAGCCTGTCGGCAGCATCAAGTAGAGCTCCCCAATCAATATTTTTTAAACTAACATCAATATCAGCTTGCTTAAATTGAGCTTGCAGTGCTTCGGCTATTCGCTTATGAGCATCACTGGTATTATAAGTAAGCTCAACTTTTATACCATTGGGATATCCGGCTTCCTTAAGCAATGCTTTCGCTTTTTCTACATCATAGGTATACTTAGGCTCGATATTCTCATCATACCCCATCATTCCCGGTGGTAAAGCACCGGATGCAGGAAGAGCTCTGCCGTTTCTTACTATGTCTATTAAGCCCTGACGGTCAATAGCATAGTTAAAGGCCTGCCTCAGCGGTTTATTGTCCTTAAATGGGGCCATTGTAAGATTAAATCCGTAGTAATATGTGGCAAGTTCGGCTCTTTCAATAAAGTTCGGCATCTCTTTAGCTTCATGATAATACGGGTCATCAACTTCCTCGATTATATCAAAATTGCCTAATCCGAATTCGGTCCACTGCATTGCCAAGTCTGTAACTATGCCGAATTCTACACCATCAAGATAAGGCAACTGATTGCCATTTTCATCTTTTGCCCAGTAATTTTCATTTTTAGAAAGCACAATTTTATCATCTTGTATCCATTCCTCAAATTTAAACGGACCTGTACCTACGGGGTGGAAATTAAATTGATCGGTTCCATATTTTTCCACATCTTCTTTAGGAAGAACATTAAAGGTATTATAAGCCAAAACGCTGAGAAAAGGTGCAAAAGGATATTCTAACTGGATTTTTATAGTATAATCATCAATTTTTGATATCCCTGAAATTTGCTCAGTTTTCTTTTCCTGATATTCTTCATAACCCTTAATCATGTCCAAAAAGTATGCTCTCGGTGAATTGGTGTCCGGATTTAATATATAATTAAAGGACCAAATCCAGTCATCGGCAGTTACTTCGCGGCCACCATTAGCAGTTGGTTCTCCCGCAACTGAACTATGGAATTTAACGCCTTTTCTAAGATGGAAAACATATTCTAATGCATCTTCGGAAATATCCCAGGATTCCGCTAAAAGCGGCTGTACATTTCCATCATTATCATAATCCACAAGTGTTTCAAAAATCTGGTAGATCACCCTAGCAGAAGATGTATCTGTAGCAAAGACCGGGTCTAATTTGGGTGGGTTTGACATAATACCTACTCTGAGAATTTTAGATGCTTCTTTCTGTGGTTGCTCCTCCTTACCCTGCTCGGCCGGTTTTTGTCCACACCCTGCCAAAGCTGTCGCAGCTATCAACAAAGCAAGCATTACTATTATACTTTTCTTTAACACTAAATCCCCTCCTAATAGAATTAGAATATTTAACTTTTGCATTAACTTGCTAAATCCCCCGATAAATCTTTTATATTTTGTAAGAAAATTCCCCCCTTCAAAATTTGCTCATTTATATGATATTGTATAAGGCTGCAGTTATTCCTCCGATAATTTTGTTTTATCTAATAGAGGATGATGACCTTTCAGCTGTAAGTATTAATAAGAACAATCCATATCGAGTAATAGCTGACTTGAATGTGTTTTTAAGACAATGATATTACCATATTACTTATTTAATTATTCGATAATTAATCAAAAAATCCTTCATATTTGCTATATTAGTTTTTAACATGGCATTAATCTAATTATCATTACAAAACATAAATTGCTTGCTTAAAATTAATTAACTGTAACAAGTTGATTCCCGCCTAGGAATATCAATATATTGTTTTGGATTTAATAATTACAGCAGGCGGTTAATGACCGCCACTTAGGAAAATGGATTCTATATTAAAATCAAAATTTAAAAAAAGAGGCCATTCACAACAGCCTCTGAAAATAAATTTATAAATCATTTTTTAACCCAAGAGTCGAATTAATATGGTATTTACCATTTGTGGGTTTGCTTTACCTTTTGTTTCCTTCATTATTTGACCCACAAGAAAGCCCAGTGCTTTTTGCTTGCCGTTTTTATAATCCTGAACTGATTTAGGGTTGTTGTCTATAACCTTTTGTGCTATACTTTCAAGCTCAGCTTCGTCCGAAATCTGAATAAGGCCCTTTTCTTTTACTATATCCTCAGGGGATTTCCCTGTTTCAAACATATCCCTAAAGACATCTTTTGCTATTTTTCCACTGATAGTGCCTTTGTCAATCATCACAAGCATATCTGATAATTGCTTGGGAGTAAATTTTAAATTTTTGATGCCCTGTCCTGTTTCATTCAATATACTCATCAATTCTACCATAACCCAATTGCTGACTACCTTTGGATCATGATAATATTTTACACATTCCTCATAGAAATTTGCCAGGATTTTAGATGCGGTAATAACTGAGGCATCATATTCTGGGAGACTGTATTCCTGCATAAACCTTGCTTTTCGCGCATTGGGCAGTTCGGGAATTTTGCTGCGTATCTCCTCTTTCCAATCATCTTTTATGATAATAGGCGCCAGGTTAGGTTCAGGCGAATATCGATTCTCCACTTTTCCTCTCATAAAAGTAGTAAAACCTTGTGCCTCATCCCAGCGGCGGGTTTCCTGAGTAATGCTTCCACCGTTTTCAAGAATTTCTTTTTGACGCTTTTCTTCATATTCTATCGCACGTCTTACGGCTCTGAAAGAACCCAGGTTCTTAATTTCGACTTTTGTTCCGAATTCTTTGGAGCCCTCCGGTCTAAGAGAAATATTTATATCACATCTTAAAGAGCCTTCTTCCATTTTACAGTCAGACACTTCAATATATGAAAGTATTGTTTTCAGGTTATTTAAGTAAAGCCACGCTTCTTCTGCTGACCGCATATCAGGCTCTGATACTATTTCAACAAGCGGCACACCTGCCCTGTCCAAATCCACAAGGGAATAGGCGCTCCCCTCTTCATGGATTAATTTGCCGGCATCCTCTTCCATATGCATGATTCTTATACCTATACGCTTTTTTTGACCATTGGGCTCAATCTCTATATATCCATTTCTTGCTAGTGGAATATAGTATTGAGATATTTGATAGGCTTTAGGAAGGTCGGGATAAAAATAGTTTTTCCGGTCAAATCTGGAAAGCTCGGCTATATCACAGTTAAGAGCCAATCCGGCTTTAGCAGCATATTCTACAACACTCCTGTTCATAAGCGGAAGGGCCCCCGGCATCCCGAGACAAATCGGACAGCAGTGGCTGTTCGGTTCTTTGCCAAATTCGGTACTGCAGCCGCAAAATATTTTTGTTTTTGTTAAAAGCTCTACATGTACTTCAAGACCTATAATAGTTTCATAGTTCATCACTAGAACCCTCCTCCCATTTTATCCGCTTTTCATGGTAGCTTGTATTCTGCTCAAAAGCATATGCAGCACGTAAAATTGATGCCTCATCAAATGCTTTACCTATAATCTGAAGACCAATGGGCAAGCCGTCTGAAAAACCACATGGAATAGATATGGCAGGAAGGCCTGCAAGGTTTACCGGGGTTGTATATAAATCGTTCATGTACATTTTCAGCGGGTCATCGATTTTTTCTCCAATTTTAAAGGCTGTGGTGGGAACCGTAGGCGTTATTAAAAGATCATATTTATTAAAAGCATTTTCAAAATCTTTTTTTATGAGTGTCCTGATTTTTTGAGCCTTCAGATAATATTTGTCATAGTTTTGTGCATCTGATAGATATGTACCTAATATGATACGCCGCTTAACTTCAGTGCCAAAACCCTCGCCTCGACTTTTTTTGTAAAGGTCTTTTAAATCCTCATATTTTGCAGCACGGTGTCCATATCTGATACCATCATACTGACCTAACTCAGAGCTTGACTCGGCCGCAACGGTAATGTGGTACGCCCATAATGCATACTCGGCATTTGCAAGACTTGTTTCTTCGCAAACACAACCGAGTTTTTCATAAATCTTAGCTGCATTTAAAAAGGCATCCTTTACATCTTTATCAATTATATCATTATCTAAAAATTCTTTAGGTATGCCTATCTTTATGCCATTTAACTCATCATGTAAACATTTAAGATAGTCGCTTAACGGTATATCCGACGATGTCGGATCAAAGCTATCAATGCCTGCAATAGCAGAAAGCACAATGGCACAATCTGTAACATCCTTTGTAATAGGGCCTATTGCATCCATGGTTGAAGCAAGTGCTGCTACTCCGAATCTGGAAACCCTTCCATATGTGGGCTTTAAGCCTACTACACCACAATAAGCGGCAGGTTGCCTTATTGAACCGCCCGTATCAGAACCAAGGGCATACAGGGATTCATCGGCAGCCACAGCAGCGGCCGAACCTCCGGAGGAACCTCCTGGCACACATTCAAGATTCCATGGATTTTTAGTCACTTGGAAAAATGAGCTTTCGGTAGAGGAGCCCATTGCAAACTCATCCATATTAGTCTTTCCTAAAATCACGGCATTTACATCTTTTAATTTTGATATTACTGTTGCATCATAAGGTGGCACAAAATTCTCTAACATTTTTGAACAGCAGGTAGTCTTTAAATCTTTTGTGCACATATTATCCTTTACAGCCATTGGAATTCCGGTCAGCGGCTGCGTAAAATCGGCCTTCTCATCTGCCAACCTTGCCGTTTCAAGAGCTCTATCCTTATCAAGTGTGACATAAGCTTTGATTTGGCCATCAGTGCTGTCTATCCTATTGAAAAGGGCACTCGTCAGTTCTTCAGACTTTATTTCTTTTTTCTTTAAAAGTTCATTTGCTTTATTAACCGTAAGTTCATGAAGTTTCAACATACTGCCTCCAATCATAAATCTTTCATTCTTCGATTATCCTGGGCACTCTAAAAAATCTGTTGTCCTTATCAGGAGAATTCTTTAAGACTTCTTCTATAGGAAGGCTCTCCCAAACCACATCTTCTCTGAGAATATTTCTATCCGTTATTGGATGAATTGTGGGTATAACCCCTTCAGTATCAACTTGATTCAGTTTATCAAAACATTCTAATAGGAAACTTAGCTCTGTTGAAATTCTGCTTTTTTCCTCCTCAGAGATATACATGTGAGCTATATCGGCCATACGTCCAACTGTATCTTTATCCATAATCATGTTTTCACCTCTCTTATTTATTTCGGTTTTATTTCGGCCATTAACATTTCTTAATTTTATCATTTTACGGCATATTATACAACGGGTCAATTAATCCTGATATAAAAAATGCTTTGACAGAAATAATATAATTAACCCTATTTAAGCTGGTATGTTTTAATAAAGTAAGAGCGATTTGGATTTATTATTGTCAGAAAAGGTATCGTATCATGTTGTGCTTGTATATAGACATCCTGTATAACCACATCTTCCACTTCAGGATATGTCGTAAAAAACTTTTGAAGAACTCGCCCGAAAGGTTTTGCCAGAAGATTAGCAAGCATGAATGCAAGTATTACATTTAATAATGATAAATGATGTGAAGAAAAAAGCACGATTATAAAAGCTAGGGAAAATAGAAAGTTTGCTGCCGCAATAGAAGTCCCGCACCTGGGATGAATGGCCAATTCCTTTTCGCCGTTTATCATGCGAAATTGTGCTTCCTTAACTGCACTCATAACTTCGTAAATTGGCGGAAGGTCCGGACCTGAAAGGGAAAATCCATTAGAATACGCTAAACCCCCTGCCTGCAGAGACCTTCCGTATCTTTGCTCTAGCACATTTATGGTAGCGTGCTCCAGGCTGTGGTTTTTTCTAATTCTGCGGTCTGAAGCAATCTTTATTATCTGCCAAGGTATAGTAATTATATTATAAAAGGAATTAAATACAACAACATATGGTAGTAAAAACAAAAAACCTATACCCAAAAAAATCAATATAGGTATAAATAAATACGGGAAAAGCATAGCTATGATTAAAAACATAAGCAATGAGAATATCATTATGCACGACCTCCTAACAATTTACCTCTTGGTTTATTATAACATATGAGGCAGTAATTGCGATGAGGACTTTTAAAAAGTTATGGGCTGTAAAGTGATGGCCCTTTTATTTTCCCGCATCATAAAATTTTATAGAAAGTTTTGCTGATACTGCAAGTATAATAAGTGATACTGCACTGATTGAAAGGTTGCAGGCTTTACATAACCGTACTTAAAAAATATCGGCAGTGTCCTTAAGAATATGTCACATCTGACATATTCTTCCAAATTACATTTATTTTGCCGTAATCCCTTCGCACCTACAAATCCCATTATATAGCCTCGCGGCAGCGTGATATTTATATCACATAGCTTAAATTTATCATAATTTTTATTTAGTTAAAAAATATAAGTTCTATGTAAACAATTTTGTTTTTATATTTTGTTCCCTGTCATGCTTTGTTAAGCAAGTATATTAGTGTATAATATATTTAAATACTATGAATTCGGAGTTTTTTATTATGATTCAAATGAGCATGCCATCTGCCATAAAGGAAATATGTAACAAACTTAGATCATCAGGATTTGAAGCTTATGTTGTCGGCGGCACAATAAGGGACTTGATAATGAACCGTCAAAATTCCGATTTTGATATAGCCACAAGTGCTTTTCCTGATGAAATAAAGTCAGTTTTTCCAAATGCTAAGCCTTATGGAAATTTTGGCACCATGTTGGTAATTGCTGATGGATTAAAGATCGAGATAACTCCTTTTCGCAATGATGCCCCCGGAAGAAAGCCCGATTATGTTTTTGGAGGAAGCATATATACTGATCTTGTAAGGCGTGATTTTACGATAAATTCTATTGCTTATGACCCTATTGATGATGAGCTTATAGACCCATTCGACGGAATAAAAGATATAAAAAATGGCGTAATTAAATGCACCGGGTCTACAAGAAGAATTTGGGAGGACCCTCTCAGAGCTATGAGGGCGGCTAGGTTCCAGGCACAGCTCGGATTTTCAATTGATGCTTCAACATTATATGCTTTAAAATCTCATGCCAAGGAGCTTACCGGCGTATCTCAAGAAAGAATACGCGATGAGCTTACAAAAATTTTAACGGCGGATTATAATTTTGACGGGTTAGTAACACTTGTCATAACAGACCTTATGAACTATATAATACCTGAGCTTATGGCTGGTATGGGAGTCATGCATTCCAATAAACCTGTGGATGTATTAGAGCACAACCTTATCGCCTGCAAGGTTATCAGGAATACACTGCCTTTAAGACTTGCAGCACTTTTGCACGATATTTCAAAGCCTGAAACTGCTGTAAACTGCGAAGAAGGTTTGAAGTTTCCCAAACATCAGATTGAATCGGCGGCTGCTGCACGAGAAATTTTGCAAAGATTAAGGTTTGACAATAAGACTATAAAAAAAGTGGTTCTTTTGATTGAAAACCACATGTTTTTTTATACGGAAAACTCATCTTTAGCTGATGCCAGAAGGCTTATATCGAAAGTAGGATGGGAGAATATATACAACCTGATAGATTTGCGAGTAGCAGATAAAATAGCAAGCGGTTTTGACAGGGTGTATTCGCCGGGATTAAAAAAATTAATTATGGATATTGAGATAATAAAAAATGAACAATGTGGTGATTACCAAATAAAAGACTTGGCAGTAACCGGCGAAGATGTTATGTCAGAATTGGGAATTTCTCCGGGACCCCAAGTCGGTCAAATATTAAATATTCTCTTGGATAAGGTTATAGAAAATCCATCATTGAACAATAAAGCTGCATTGCTTGAGATTGCCAAAACTATTCTTGCTGCTGAACAGCTTACTTAATTATATAGTAGCACGATTCTATCTCATCATCGCCAATTTCCGGAAGTTTTGATTTTAACTGATTTATTACCTGCTCATCGATTCCGTAAAATTCACCGCCCAGAATCCTTGAGCATACATTGTGACTTGCATGTGAACCCTTGTGTCTTGTTACAAATTGTAGTATTTCTTCAATTTGTTTCTCTTTTTCTATCAATAAAAACACCTCCTGTTTTATATTCAAACATCCTATCCTACATTTACCGTGCAGGAGATAAGAAGACTAAGTTATCTTTATTTTAACCACAGGAAGGTGATTTATTCTTTTATCTCAGAGATACATCGCCACTTAATACGCGAACAACTTCACCGTTTTCAGTTTTGACCAACAAAGCTCCAAACTCATCAATGTCAATGGCAGTTCCTTCAAAACTGCCATTCTTGCCTGTAATGTTAACTTTTTTACCCAGATTGAAGCATAATGATCGCCATTTTTCAAATACTTCATGGAATCCTTCATTTTCAGCTTTTATATAATAATATTCAAGTTTTTTTAGTAAAGCTGATAGTAGTGCTAAGCGATTTATACTTTCTCCCTTTATTTGTTTTAAAGATGTGCCTATCCCCTTTAATTCGTCGGGAAAGTAGTTATTATTTACATTTATTCCTACGCCGATTATTACATGATTTATTGCATCCATTTCCGCACTCATTTCCGTAAGAATTCCACATACTTTTTTTCCGTCCGCAAGTATATCGTTAGGCCATTTTATCTCTGCATGAATTCCGGTTGTTTGTATAATTGCCTCGGCTACAGCTACAGCCGTCATAATGGTTAGTTTTGGTGCATCCATGGGAACAAAATTCGGTCTCAAGATTACAGAAAACCAAAGACCTCCGTCAGGAGAATTCCACGCTCGCCCCATTCGCCCTCGTGCCTTTTGTTGCTTTTCAGCTATTACAAGAGTGCCATCCGGAACTCCTTCCCGGGCCAATTTTTTTGCATCTTCATTAGTAGAACCGGTAATCGAATAATAGTAAATTTTGCTGCCTAAAACAGTTAAATCAGATGTTGACCATATCTCCTCAGGCAGTAGTAAATCGGGTGATTCGTCCAGACAGTAGCCTAAACGCGGAGATGATTTTATGACATAACCGATGTCCCTTAAAGAATTTATCTGTTTCCATATAGCCGAACGAGTTATACCAAATTTCTTGCTTATATCTTCACCAGAAAGATAAGTTCCCTTATTTGCCAGCAAAAGCATTAAAAGTTCATTTGGTTTTGACCTGTCAGAGTCTGATGAAATATTTTCGGACAATATATATCAGCACCTTTCTGCATTTATTTTTACACAGCAATTTGCATAAAACTTCAGCAAGATTAAAGCAGTATAAAGATTAAATCTTTGCTATCTTTACCACATTATTAATACCTTTCTACTTTTTTACTTGTTTTCCTTCAAAATTACATCGACTGATAAAACATTATTATGTTAACATAAACTGTGTAAGTCGATTAATCAGAGGAGGACAAAAAATTGTTCAATAAAAAATATTTAGCTTTAATAATTGTTCTGTTATTAACTCAAGTTTTTTCGAGTTTTGCTCTGGCGGCAGATAACAGTATTTACTATAACATAGAAAATACGATATTTCCTTCGGGCATTATTTACTCAGATGTATTTTATGCAAATGATTATTATACACAAAAAATCTACAAAGACTTTGACAGCGACGGCATATATGAAGCTGCAGTAATTTCCTATGATACTTTCGGATATCAGCATTTAGAAATTTACAAAGTCCTAGGTCAGAAAATGATTCGAGTTTTTTCCGGTAAAGGTAATTCGATTCGAGTAAGTGATAATAGTTTTTCAATAACTAATGTGGAATATGACGGCAGATATTTTTATGAAACTTACACCTATCAGTGGGGTAATGGTAAGTTCTTAAGAACCGGATATGCTAAAACTTACATTAAAGACGGATATATTGACTATGAAAAGCCAATTAAAGAGGAGCCCATAAAAATCATAAAAGATGCAAGAGTCCTTGCGGTAAATTCGCTCTTAAGAGCCAGAATGGATGGAAATTATGACCTTGCAATAAAGTATATATCCAAAACTTATAGCAAAGAAATAAATTCTAAGGATTTAAAGTCGATTATTCCTTATGGCAAAGTAACGGCTGTGGATATTTTTGAATCAAGCCGAGGAGATTGGGTGGTGGCAGTTATTAAAGACTCTCGGGGCAGGGATAGGGTATTTAAATTTGTTCCAATAGAAGAAAAGGATAAATATGGCAATTTCAAGGTTGAACAAATCGTTGAAATACCAAGAGCTAATTAATAATATTAATTTATAAAAAAATACCTCCAAGTAGATAATCTAATTTTAATTAATTAGACTGTCTACTTTGGAAGTATCATATCAGTTTTCTAGCGGTTTTTTGACTCAATTTTTAATTTTATAAGTTCCGATTACAGGAACCCCAGTTTAATCTATCTTTTATCGGGCAATGGCTTTTAATAAATGCGTGCAATTTTCTTACATTTTCTTTTCTTTAGGTTTTTTTTGCTGCTCTTTTGAACGCTTGTTTCGCGTTAGTTCTTCGGATAATTCGTAGTCTTCTTGCATATTATCATTTATTGATTCATCTTTAAGTTTTCCCTGTCCTACGATAAGCTTGTTTTTTGTCTTTTCCCTTTCAATCTTCTTTTTTGCCATATGCATGCCTCCTTATCCTAAATTTGATACTAATGCTAGTATTTCCATTTTTTTAAAATAAATCCATACTTTAAGCAAAAAAGAGTGCGCGAAACTATTTTTTAAGTAGTTTTGCGCAACTCCTTTATTTGTTCCTTCCCTTTATTTTCTGTCTGTCCTGACGTGAGAGTATGGATTTTCTCATACGAAGGCTTTTGGGTGTTACTTCAAGCAGCTCATCATCCTGAATAAATTCAAGGCATTTTTCTAAAGTCATCTCCTTCGGAGGAGTTAATCTCAAGGTTTCTTCGGCCGTTGATGAGCGCAAGTTAGTAATATGTTTTTTCTTACAAACATTAATGTCCAAATCTTCCGGCCTAGAATTTTCACCTACTATCATACCTTCATATACCTTTACCTGAGGACCAATGAACAATGTTCCTCTTTCCTGAGCATTGTAAAGGCCGTAGGTATTGCTCTCTCCTGTTTCAAACGCAACCAGTGACCCTCTATTTCTAGTAGGTATATCACCCTTGAACGGAGCAAAACCTGCAAAAACCGCATTTATAATTCCTTCTCCCTTCGTATCGGTGATAAATTCAGAACGATATCCTAATAATCCACGAGTAGGAATTTCAAATTCCAATCTTATGGAGTTCCCCCCAAGGTTCTCCATACTGACCAATTGACCATGACGCATACCCATTTTTTCCATGACAGTACCTAGGTAGACCTCTGGAATATCTATAACTACCGATTCAACTGGTTCCATTTTCTTTCCATTTATTTCCTTTATAATAACCATGGGTTTTGAAACCTGAAACTCAAAGCCTTCCCGCCGCATGGTTTCTATCAGAACCGAAAGGTGCAATTCGCCGCGTCCTGAAACCTTAAACTTATCTGGGCTGTCAGTTTCTTCTATTCTTAAGCTCACATTACTTTTAGCCTCTTTAAGTAATCTGTCTCTTAGATGTCTTGAAGTAATATATTCTCCTTCCTGGCCTGCAAACGGGCTGTCGTTTACACTGAAAATCATCGACAGTGTTGGCTCATCAATACTGACATAAGGCACGGCTTCCGGATTATCTACATCTGCGATAGTTTCTCCAATCTCAATATCCTCGATACCTGTAACCGCTACTATATCTCCGACACTAGCCGAAACTGCGGTTTCTCTTTTCAAGCCATCAAATTCGAAAAGATTGCTTACCTTGACCTTTGAAATCGTGCCGTCTTTTTTACATAATGCGTACTCATCACCGACCTTAATAGTCCCTCTGAACACTCTGCCTATAGCAACCCTGCCCACATAGTCGTCATAATCTAATGTAGTGATTAATACCTGTACCGGTGCTTGACTATCACCTACGGGAGCAGGTATATAATTTACAATGGTATCAAATAAAGGCTTTAAATCATTGGAATCATCTTTAAGATTTGTTTTAGCAAAGCCTTCTCTGGCAGATGCATAGACTACCGGAAATTCTATTTGAGAATCATCGGCTCCTAAATCAATAAAAAGTTCAAGGATTTCATCAAGTACTTGGTCAATTCGTGCATCCTGCCTGTCGACTTTGTTGATTACTACAATAGCAGGTAAGTTTAATGCCAATGCCTTTTTTAAGACAAAGCGTGTTTGCGGCATAGGTCCTTCAAAAGCATCAACTAACAAAAGCACCCCATCCACCATCTTCAATACCCGTTCAACCTCGCCGCCAAAATCCGCATGGCCGGGAGTATCGATAATGTTTATCTTTATCCCATTATAAGTCACAGCCGTATTCTTTGCCAGAATAGTTATACCACGCTCACGCTCCAAATCATTTGAATCCATTACACGGTCTTCAACCTTCTGATTCTGCCGGAATATACCGCTTTGCCTGAGCATACCGTCCACCAGCGTTGTTTTGCCGTGGTCTACATGGGCTATTATGGCTATATTCCTGATATTATCTCTCTTGATAATCATTATTTATTGCATCTCCCCTAATAATTTAAGCATAGAAATACATCTTTCCATCTATTATATCCATATTTATAGACTGTTTTTCGAGAAGGAAGGTTAAAAAAGCACCAACTGAAGATATGGTTATAAAATATTGTGATGTATTCATCGGTATATCATACTTTTTTATTATAAGTTCTGTCAAGTCTTCCCTTGTTAATGGCTGAGCCAAGAAATCGGCTATAATCTCAAGATTTTCTTTCACATTATCAATATTTTTTTGAATAAGCGATTTTGGTTTCTCAGGAGGCTCGTCACAGTGCGAAAGTATATAGTAATCATAATCAGTTCCAAGTAAATATTCCAATGTTTTTAAATGAGCACCAACATCAAATAAAAATGGAAACGGATATTTTTCTATTTTATCCTCACTGAAAAACGCATCTCCACAGAAAAGTACATTGTCTTCGGTTGCCACTCCTATCTGACCAAAGCTGTGGCCTTCCAACGGCAGTATCTCAAACCTCTTATCTCCCAAATTAATATGGTCTTCAGTTATCTCGATATCAACGATCGTATCACGTGCTTTTAAAACTCGAGTAGAAAGTCCCGGCATCGGAGATGCCCCGTATAAAACCATTCCCTCCAAAATACTGTTTTCCATGAAAATTTTTTCTTTATGTGATGCTGCTGTAAGAGAAGCGGGTTGGTTTTCTTTTATAAAATTATTTGCCCCAAAATGGTCCGGATGAGCATGTGTATTTACTATATATTTTACTTTCAGGCCGTTATCTTCTAATACTTCTAAAATTTTTCTGCCCGTTGTATTATCCAAACCTGTATCAACTAAAGTACACAAACCGTTTCTATATCGATATACCCCCACATTTGTAGCACCTGGAATGTAATAGGTGCGTCCCCTGAGTTTAATTAATTCCATATTCATATTACTGCCTCCGATACAACAATAAACATTTAACTCGAACTACTATTCTATTATACATTTATACATTTATTCGTGCAAGAAAATCAAACAATGCTTATCAATGCCATATAGTAGTTACTATTCAGAGGTTGAAAACTACTTATCATCCTAAATACAGAAAAAATCTTTGTAATAATTAAATAGGATTCTTCGCTGCGCTCAGAATTCCCACGTGTTTCCACGCCACAATAAACGAATATTAATTGCTATTCCTTGGTATACTCTAGTTATGGCATGAGTTCG
>JALHJR010000169.1:0-1420 GCA_022840405.1 Tepidanaerobacter acetatoxydans | reverse complement strand
AATATAAAAATGTGTAAAGAGGAGAATAAAAGCATTTCATATACTACAATAATTATTATTATGACTCTCTTTTTTTTACTTCCATATATATGTTAATTTATTTAAGATTAAATACTGTTTTTTATAAGATTCTAATACGTAATATTTTTTAAAATCTAAAAATAAGGATTATTTAGGGGTATTTGGCTATTTTGAGTAATATTAAACTAATAATTTAATAAAAAATAAAATATTCTGTCTAGGATTACTTTATATTATTTCTAATTTTATATTAATTGGTGATTGTATGACACACAACAATAATTTGAAAAAAGTACCTTTTCCACTAATAATTGAAAAGGCAATAGAACATGCAAATGCTGAAAAAAAGGAAAAAAACTTTATACTATCGAACATATTTATGGAGATAGCTAAAGCATAAAAACTTAAAATAATTTTTTTATTTAGTTATGTCAAGCAAAATAAAAAATATCTTGATGTGGGACGAATCATTGTTTAGACGCCCAGAAGTATTCGATCTTAGTTATGTACCGGAGGTTTTCAATTTTAGAGACAATGAGCTTGAGGCTATATCCCATAATGTAAAACCCTTAATCAAAGGAGATCTCCCTACAAATACTATAATTCTTGGGCCAACAGGTACTGGAAAAACTACCTCTGTCAAGTTACTATTCAAAAATATTACTGAAGTTTCAAATGAGGTCGTACCCGTCTACATTAACTGTCAGTTTCATTACCGAGAGTTTTCTATAATGGCCCAAATTTTTAAAGGAATTTTTGGATACCCTCCAGTAGAAACTGGTAAACCTTTGGCAACACTATATGAATATACTATGGGAGAATTACAAAAAAAGGATAAAAGATTACTTGTTGCATTGGATGATGTTGATTTTTTATTCCATGTCAACGTTGCAGAAAATATTCTTTATAAAATTCTAAGGGCACATGAGATATTTCCTGGTGTTAAAACAGGAATTATTGGAATTGTTACAGATAATGCATTTTCATTTAAAGTAAATTCAAATCCGGCCAACGACTTATCGGGAGAAGATAAACTTGCGGTGAACTCCGACAGATCAGTAAAAGAACCATACGTCATCAGCCTGAGGTTGTTGAACCGGATGTCGGGCAGATGGATATTCTTGATCCCGGGTACTTCCACTTTAGACAAGGGATCGTTGGAAATGGAGAACCTTCCGGAAAGCGTCAGGTTCGCCTTGGGCGTGGAACTTAAATCCCCTTCTACAATCAAATCGCAATTGTCGAGATTCAGGGTCATGAACAATACGTCGAAGGCTATATTATCTTTCTCTTCAACTATAAACTTATAGGATATCTTGTTGCCATCACCCAGCTTGGAGGTGAGCATCGCCTTGTAATCAAGCTGGTTGCTTGCATTGGTGTGATCCTTGGTGCCGGG
>JALHJR010000062.1:0-6976 GCA_022840405.1 Tepidanaerobacter acetatoxydans | reverse complement strand
ATAATCAAGCTTTGAGAGTTCTTCACGTATCTTTTCCCGATTTCCGCCAACGCGGCCTATTATATCTGCCAAGATATAAATTGAATCATAATGGTTAATATGAGTTGGTGAAAGCGACTCCTCAAATTTTTCCTCATACTTCTTAATAAACTCCTGACGCTTAGGATCTGGATCTCCTTGTGAAAATGTTGTGCTACATACTAATCCTTCAATATTAGCTGTTCCTGCCAATTCCTCTACAGCCGGAGAAGCACAACCGCGTTCTCCAAATACAAGCATATTTTCCATTCCTAGCTCCATCCGTTGTCTTAAAATTAGCCCAAGCTCTGCTTCATAACCATATAGAAACAAGGCGTCTGCACCGGTATTCTTAATTTGTAGGAGTTGAGCCGTAAAATCTCGGTCACCGTCATTATATGTTTGAATAGTAACCGGCTCAAGCCCGTATTCCGCAAGCGCAGGTAAGGTAGCATCCCAAAGGCCTTTGGAATACTCATTGTTACCGTATAAGACAGCAGGTCTTGTTACATTGAAATGTTCTTTAGCTGTCTTAGCTAAAATCGGAATCCAATAGGTTGATGGGATTTGGATTCGGAAGGTATAAGGATTGCCTTTTTTAGTGGTATCGGCATTTGTTCCATCTGTAATAAACGGTATTTTAGCTTGTTTCCATAAATCTTCTGCTGCAAGAATAGTTCCTGAACGGTTAGGCCCTATAACAGCTACAGGTTCTAAAGCAATAGCCTTACGAACTGCTTCAATCCCTGTTGTTGTGCTTGAAGTTTCATCAACCGTTACATATTCTATTGGAACACCATTAATTCCGCCATTCTCATTTATTTCATCCACTGCCATTTTAGCCGCATTTACCAAAATTTGACCTTGAAACGATGCATCACCTGTAAGAGGTGCCAAATGTACAATTTTATATGACTCTGGTTTATTATTACACCCTCCTAGCAATAAACTGGAACCCATGATAACCAGTAAAACAATCGCAAAACCGCGTTTTACTATTAATTTTTTTAACATATAAGGTCCTCCCCCTTATTTTTATTTATTTGTCTTTTTAATTTGTTTACGACAATAATCATTCTAAGGGAATACGACTTGAGTTTATAAATTTGTTGATATTTGTGAGCTATAAAGTGGTGTATTTTATATAATTTTTGCCTTGAGAATTTTTTAGCTATAAATCTAACATCCTCCTAAATACGATTTTTCACTTCCTTTTTCTAAATTTTTTAATTTTTATTGCAATACTTAATCTACTACAAATTTATTAAATTTGACTTACACCTCCTCCTTTTACTGCTATGAAAATTATTTTGAGCTGCTGCTCAAATAGTATTTTGCCGGCTACTTAACTTGGATGACTCTTCCTAAACTTCTTGCATTGCAACTAATAGCAGTAGCTTTACATAGTCATGCCGCCATCAACAACTATGATACTACCTGTCATATAAGCAGCTTCATCGCTTGCAGCAAACAATACAGCATGAGCTATTTCCTCTACGCGACCAAGTCTGCCCATAGGTTGCCTCCCTATAAAAGTCGCTTCCATTGCGGCAGGATCTTCGGCTGTAGCAATTTTTTCTTTAATGGCAGGAGTATAAGTAGTACCCGGGCAAACTACATTAACACGAATATTATCTTTTACATAATCTGCAGCAATAGCCCTAGATAATGCAACAACAGCTCCTTTTGATGCACAATATGCTGCTCTATCCACATGACCTTTAAGTGCTGCAACCGAACCCATATTGACTATTACGCCGCCGCCTTGTTTCTTCATATGAGGCAATACAAATTTAGACATGAAAAAAGTTCCTTTTACATTTATATCCATAGTTAAATCAAACTCTTCTTCAGACGTGCTTTCCAAATTCCCCGGTATCACAACGCCTGCATTGTTAACCAATATATCTATCTTTCCAAAAGCCTCTATTCCCTTTTCAATGATGCTTTCTGCAGATTTTACATCTGATACATCCCCTGGAACAAAAACAGCTTCACCTCCAAGGTCACGTATCTTATCAACTATAGAACAGCCTGCTTCATCTTTATCAGATTTTCGTGCATTCACTATAACCTTAGCTCCACTTTTAGCAAATAAAAGTGCTATAGCTTTACCAATACCTCTAGTGGCTCCAGTTATTAGAACAACCTTTTCCTCAAAATTCATTTAAATTTTTCCTCCCCTAAGTCACTTGCTAAATATTATTTCAGGTAACCATAATGTTAACTGTGGAATCAATAAAATTAGAACTATGGCAGCAAAAATACTAATCCACATGTATTTAGCCTCTCTTATGTACTGATCAATTGTACAATTATATATAGATGTTACTACATACATACACACTCCCACCGGAGGTGTCAAAAGCCCACAGGTTAATGTTAACACCGCTACAATACCAAAATGAACCGGATCAAATCCAATTTGTGTTGCTACAGGTACTAACATAGGTGTCAATAAAAGAATTAAAACAGTTGAATCAACAAACATACCTGCAATTAACAAGAAAATTATGATAAGCACCATGATTAGCATCGGAGACTGAGTAATTCCAAGTAAAAACTCCATAATCCTTTGAGGTACCATTTCCCAAGTCAACGCATAGCTTAACGCACCTGATAAACAAATTAAGAGCATAATCATACCTACGTCAACCACAGTAATTTCAAGAGCTTCTTTGAATTTTCTCCAAGTTAGTTCTTTGTATGCCAAAATACCAATTGCAACAGCATAAACAACAGTAAATGCACCTGCTTCAGATGGTGTAAAGAAACCCGTCCTCATACCTAAAAATAATATGATTGGAAAAGCCAAGGCCCAAATACAATCAATAGCCGTCTTACCCATCTCTGCAAAGGATGCTCTCTTTTCACGTTCAGGTGGTAAATTTAACTTTTTAGCTGTAAATCCAACTGCTATCATAAGAGTTATTGTCAGTAAGATTCCTGGTATGATTCCAGCAGCAAAAAGCCTGCCTATAGAAACTTCACCTATAGTTCCATATAGTATTAAACCGGTACCTGGCGGAATAACAGGCGTAATTATTGAAGAAAAAGCAATCGAAGCTGCCCCAAAACCTCTTGGATACTTCTTCGCTTCCATGGCAGGCTGAAAAATACGTGCTTGCATATTAGCATCTCCAATAGCAGAACTGCTGACTCCTCCCATCAATGCTGATAATACAACTGTAGTTTGGGCAATACCGGCTCTCATGTGGCCTGTTAATACACTGGCCAGTTTTAGCAGATGTTCTGTAATCCCTGTCTGATTCATTAAATTACCCGCAAATATAAACATCGGGATTGCTAACATAGCAAAGTTCTGTGTCTGTGTAAGCGTTAGTTGAACCGGTATTGTAAAATTCAAAGTTTCTTGCCCAATAAAAAATACAAAACCCGAGATGCCCATTACAAATGCTACCGGCATTCCCATTGTTAGCAAAATTGCAAAGGTCAATACTACGGCTATCATTTAGTCTCACTCCCTTTTTTTACAAGGTTTTTTGTCTCTAATATTGCAGTTATTAACATTAGTAAACAACCTAGGGGTACCGACACAGTAGCCCATGAGAAACTTAACCACGGCAGACCTGCAAACTTACGATGATAAGTGGTAATTGTTAATTTAAATCCATAAATCATCATAATTAGTAAATATATAATTATAATAATATAGTTAATTATTTTTATATTTAATTGTCCCTTGGCTGATAGCTTTTTTATAAAAATATCAATGTTTACCAGTGAATTCTTACGCATTGCCACATCTGCACTTAGAAATACAACCCAAGCAAAAAAGAAGGTTGAAACGTCCATCGCCCAAGAAATTGGATGACCAAATCTTCTAGTCATAGCTTGTACAAAAATAAGCACAGCAATAATTACTAATAAAGCTTGAACAATAGTCTTTTCAGCCTTTCCAAGCCAATCATAAAACTTCATATACTTCATCTCCAATTAATCCATTTGTATATTGCCGTGCATAAGGCTATTTGCCTAAATAACCTTATGCACGACTATATTGCTATGAAATTAAATGTCTACTTTCCTATTTCTTCCCAAATTTTTTCCTTAACTTCAGTCAGCTTCAATACTTCATAGGCTTTTTCTCCTGCCTTCTTGAAAGTTTCTATATCACAGTCATCGTTGATAATCATTCCTGCTTCTTTTAATTCCGCTTTAATACTGCTAATATTTTCTTCCATTTCCTTAGAAGTTTCCATTCCTGCTTTGTCACATTCCTCCACAAGTATCTTTTGATATTCCTCCGGTAAAGAATTAAACCATTTTGCACTACATACTTGGAAATTAATTAGAAGAATATGTTTAGTTTCATTAGCGTATTTTAATACTTCGTAAAGCTTGGCACCCGGAATATTGGCATATACTAATTCAGCACCGTCAATAGCTCCCTGCTGAATTCCACTGTACATGTCTCCAAAGTTCATTGCAACAGGCTCAGCGCCTAACGCTCTTACCGATTCTTGCCATATGGGAGAGCCTGGAGTACGAATTCTTAAACCTGATAAATCTTCCGGCTTATCTACCTCTACGTTTGTGAAAAAGTGGCGATGGGTTTGCACCCAGTTATAGGAAAGCACTTTCAATCCGTATTTTTCTAATTCGTCTATGTATTTCTGAAGAGTCGGGCTATCCTTTAATTTTGCCACCTCATCTAAACTCTCGACAAAATATGGTCCATTTAGAACTGCTAATTCATCTACATACATACCAAGCCTTGCAGCATCTGTATTATGGCTAATATTTACTCCCTCTTTTGCTTGTTCAAGTAAATCTTCTTCTACACCCATTTGACCTGCCGGGTAAACTTCAATTTTTAGACCTCCATTAGTTCTTTCTTCTACTGCTTTAGCCCAGTTAAGAAAACCTTTATGAAATGGTTCTGATGTTGAAAGTACATGACAGTGTTTAAGAACATATTGTTTGTTTTGATCTGAAGATGCTCCGTCTTCCTTTTCAGTTTCAACATTATCACTACCGCACGCTGCAAGAGCGATTATCATTACAATAATTAATAAAACACTGGCAAACTTTTTAATTTTCATATCCTCATACCTCCTAATTGATTATAGAATAGTATTAAGACTAAAATATTTGATCTTCTTTTCTGTGGTTTTTTAACCGCCCCCTTTTATTTCTATCTATATCTACTCGTATTATGTCAAGCCATTTTCACATCATTTAAAATTTTGATTCAAATAATTACATCCAAATCGTATGAAAAATTCCTTCTTCATCTATTCTTTCGTAAGTATGTGCACCAAAATAGTCCCTCTGGGCTTGAATCAGGTTTGCGGGTAAGGTATGCCTGCGATAGGAATCATAGTATGCAAGTGCAGAACTAAAAGAGGGCACAGGAATTCCATTAAGAGCCGCTGTACTTACTACACTGCGCCAGGCTGCTTGGCAGTTTTCTATGCTTTGGTTAAAGTATGGTGCAAGCATTAAGTTTTTGAGCTGCAGGTTTTCATCATATGTCTGTTTGATTTTTTCTAAAAACTGTGCCCGTATTATACAGCCTCCCCTCCAAAGTAAGGCTATATTGCCAAGATTCAGATCCCAATTGTATATATCTGACGCCTTTGCCATTAAATCAAACCCCTGAGCATATGAACAGATTTTTGAGGCATATAGTGCCTTCCTTATGTCTTCTAAAAATTGCTTCCTATCACCTTTAAAAGATGTAGAAGGTCCTTTCAGTATTTTAGACACCTCAACCCGCTCCTCTTTGGCTGAGGACATATATCTTGCAAACACCGCTTCTGTTATAGTAGGTATGCAAACGCCAATATCTAAAGCTTCTTGTGATGTCCATTTTCCGGTGCCTTTTTGCCCTGCTTTATCAAGTATTACATCAACCAAAGGCTTACCTGTTTTATCATCTACTTTACCTAAAATATCGGCGGTTATTTCTATTAGATATGAATTAAGTTCTCCTTGGTTCCACTCGGCAAAGATTTCTTTCATTTCAAGAGCAGTCATGCCAAGCAACTCTTTCATTAGAAAATAGGCTTCGCTAATAAGCTGCATATCACTGTATTCTATACCGTTATGAGTCATCTTCACAAAGTGACCTGCACCATCCGGTCCCACATAGTCACAACAAGCTGCTCCGCCAGGTGTTTTTGCAGATATCTTTATAAAGATGTCCGATATTTGTTCCCATGCCTCTTTCGAGCCACCGGGCATAATACTCGGACCCTTCAGTGCCCCTTCTTCACCGCCGGAAACTCCTACACCCATATAATGTATTCCTTTTTGCTCAAGTTCCCTTGCTCTACGCACTGTATCTTTAAAGTAAGAGTTACCACCGTCTATTAAAATATCTCCTTTTTCCATTAAAGGCACTAATTGATGTATTACAGCATCAACTGCAGTTCCTGCCTTTACCATAAGCATTATTTTACGAGGTTTTTTAAGTGATGCCACAAGTTCCTCTAGGGAAAAAACACCCTTTATCCTGTTCCTACCTTTAGCTGATGTTTCCAAAAATTCTTTAGTTTTTTCTGCAGTCCTATTATAAACAGAGATTTGATATCCGTTTCTTTCGATATTTAGTGCCAGATTTTGGCCCATGACAGCAAGTCCAATCAAGCCTATATCAGATTTATTCATAATTACTACTCCTGTTCTCTCATATCTTTTATCATTAATTTAGTCAAAAATTTTTTCATATGCCCATAATCCTAGCGCCGGATTGCTTATATAGAATATTTCTTCACCAGTTTCTACGACATTAAAACCATCCTTAAATTTGCTAATATCATATTTATTAAGGGCATCTTTAAGCGGCATATATTCAAAGCCAACACTTTCTACTTCCGTTTTTGAAAGCTTATCTGTCGCATAGGTTATTTTAAATCTACCATCTGATGAACCATGAATCAAGTGAGCCGCAGCCGATAAATTATTCTGTAAATCATCGTTATCATGTGTT
>JALHJR010000061.1:0-7191 GCA_022840405.1 Tepidanaerobacter acetatoxydans | reverse complement strand
AATTTTTTTACCATCAATCTCACTTATGGTATAGGCAATTTCATAATTGATGCCTTTATATTTTACATCGAAACCATAAACACCAGATAAATCACCACGTTTTGGCTGACCGATATAAGGATATTCATTTAATTTTAGTAAAGCTGTTTTATATGCATTTTTTAGAGGTGCTTCCTTTGGTTTTTTAAAAAAACGTTCAGCTTCAGGACTGAATAATATTTCATACACAATCAGTCCTCTGACCCAAAATGTCATCAAAGTTTGACGCTTTTTTGAAACACTGATTGTTTCCTAATAATATAGCCGTATTTTATATCCATCTCCCAAAGCTTATTCGATCATGTGATAATATCTTACTAAAAATTTTTTATAATATCGTTTAATATTTTTAGTTGTTCGGTTGAGAGATTTTTGGCATTTTTTAAAAGCTCCAGGTATTCAGGAGGCATTTCCTCATTGTCCATGCTAAAAAACTCTACCAGCGTAATGCCCAAAGCATCACATATTTTCTCCAATGTTTCTATATCAGCCTTGCGATTGCCGTTTTCGATTCTGTTCATGACAGGTTGTGACAGGCCAGCTTTTATAGCCAACTGTCGATTTGATAATCCTAGGCTTTCACGCAATTGACGTATTCTTTTACCAATATCTGCACTGCTTTTTGCCATATTACACAACCTCATATTCGAAAATAGAATATTACTAGACTAAATATATATGAAAAACTATAAAATCACAAGTTTTTTCAAGGAAAAACCAGTATATTAAGATTAATTATTCATAAAACGAATAATCATAAGTTGTATATTATGCGATAATAGAATAACATTTAGATAATTAGCGAGATATGGAGGATAGTTTATGTTAGGCCAAAAGATAAAGCAGCTTAGAAAACAAAATAACTTGTCACAGTCTGAGCTTGCTCGGAGGACCAGAATCTTCAACCAATCTCAGATTAGTAAAATAGAGAATAATGCAAGGTTCCTCAAGGCCAACGAATTAAAAATTATTGCTGATGCATTGGGGGTGAAGATTGAAGAACTGTTAGATAAACCTGCCTGAAATGGTGAAATTAAAAAATATGTTGCAAATATTGATGTTTAAAATCTAACAAAAAAAGAAAGAGTTATTTAAGATTTATCTTAAAATATTAGGATGGGAGAGGTTGTTATGAGGTATAACTTTGACGAAGTAATTGATCGCTCAGGAACTAATTCGGCAAAATGGGACAAAAAAACTCTGCAAGAGATGTTCGGTGTAGAGGATGTTCTGCCGTTTTGGGTAGCTGACATGGATTTTAAAGCAGCAAGGCCTATAGTTGATGCAGTTGTAAAGCGGGCCGAGCATGGTATCTACGGGTATAGCAGCAGGCCAGATTCTTATTATGAAGCAATAATAAATTGGACAAAGAGGCGCCACGGGTGGGAAATAAAGAGAGAATGGATTGAGTTTACTCCAGGAGTGGTGCCGGCGATTAACTATGCGATCCAAGCTTTTTGCATGCCGGGGGATAAGATAATGATACAAAATCCGGTGTATTATCCTTTCCACGGTGCAATAGAAAACAATGGCTGCCATATAGTCGATAATACATTAAAGTTTAACGGAGATTATTATGAAATGGATTTTGAGGATTTTGAAAAGAAGGCAAGGGATCCGAAACTGACACTTTTCATACTCTGTAGCCCGCATAACCCTGTTTCGAGGGTTTGGACAAAAGAAGAACTGGAAAAAATCGGTGACATCTGCTGCAAAAATGATGTAATTGTTCTTGCTGATGAAATTCACAATGATTTAGTCTTTTCAAGGTACAAGCATACGATGTTTGCTTCCATAAAGGAAGAATTTGCTGCAAACTCTATAACATGTACCGCACCAAGTAAAACATTTAACCTTGCGGGTATGCAAGCATCCAATATTATCATACCAAATTCTGTGCTTAGGGAGAAATTTGAAAGAATACTGGAGAAAAATGCGATTGGCGGTCAAAACCCATTTAGCATCGCGGCTCTTGAAGCAGCGTACAACGAGTGTGAAGACTGGCTAGATCAGCTTTTAGATTATTTGGAAGAAAGCATAAAGTTTATTCATTATTACCTTGCAAAACATCTTCCAAAAGCAAAACTGATTGAGCCTCAAGGGACTTATCTGGGCTGGCTTGATTTAAGGGAGTATGAACCAGACGGCAAAAAATTAGAAAGTGTTGTTTATAAGAAAGGAAAAGTTGCTTTAGATGGCGGAACTTGGTTTGGCAAGGGCGGAGAAGGATTTATCAGGCTAAATTTTGCGTGCCCGAAAAGCTTGCTTGAGCAGGGATTAGAAAGAATATCCAAAGCTATAAACGAAGCATACGGCAAATGATCCCAAACTCCCTTTTCCTGCAGTAAAAACATATGCAGGAAAAGGGGTATATATATTTATTAAATTTTGCAAGGAGGAGATATAATCATGAGCGATGCAAGTGTTAGCACAAAGGACCTAAACAGGGTTTTGGGCAGGTGGGACCTTATGGCAATGGCTGCGGGTCAAATTATTGGTGCAGGGATCATGTCTATGACCGGAATAGCCATTGGCATGACAGGTAAATCAGTTTTCTGGGCATTTATCATCGCAGCGGTTTTTGTATTGATACAGGAAATACCTATAATAATTCTCGGTGGAACCGTAAGGATGAGAGGCGGGAATTATACGCAGATAGCGTTTTTGACAAGCCCCAAATGGGCAGGGATGTATATAATTACATATATAGTGGGCAATATATCCATAGCTATGTATGCACTGTCATTTGCCGATTATTTTCTTTCCATCATACCTGGCATACCGCACAAATTAGTATCTGCAGGGATAATGACACTTTTTTTCATAACAAATTATTTTGGAATTCAGCAGGCGTCAAAGCTACAGAACATAATGGTTGTTGTCTTAGCAATGGCATTGGCAGTATTTACCGGATTTGGATTGCCTAAAGTGCAGCCTGGATTTTTCAGTGAACCGTATTATATGACATCAGGAGTGTTAGGGTTGCTGTCAACGGCTGCATTTTTAACCTTTGCCACAGGAGGTGCAAGTATAGTATTAAATTACGGAGCCGAAGCAAAAAATCCGGTAAAAGACATACCATTTGTGATTGTAGTATCTACTATCTGCGTAGCCCTACTATATGGGTTGATGTCAATTGTTGCAGCAGGAGTGCTGCCAGTGCCTGAAGTAGCAAACCAGCCACTTACTGTGGTGGCTGCCGAAATACTGCCAAAGCCGTTATACGTATTCTTTATAGTATGTGGAGCCTTGTTTGCACTTACTACGACACTTAATTCTCAAATAGGTGGAATAACAAAGCCTGTCTTACAAGCATGTGTTGACGGCTGGTTTCCCAAAACACTCGGAAAATTACATCCAAAATATAAGACGCCGGTTTATTTGCTGCTGCTTTTCTATATTGTAGGCATACTGCCTATATTGACCGGATGGGATATCGGATTTGTCGGCAATATGGTTTTATTTATAAACAGGGGGTTTTTAATAATACTGTCAATTTCGATAGTAAGACTGCCTAAGGTTATACCGGATATATGGGAAAGGTCTAAATTCCATGTAAGTAACGGTATGTTGTGGTTTTTCGCAATAGTTTCTGCAGGAATAAATGTAGTTCAAACTTTCTTGCTTGCAAGAAATATTTCCAAAGCAGCAGTTATAGGAAATCTCTGCATATTTGCTTTTGCAATAGCATATGGTTTTATTTTAGAGAAAAAAGTAACCATGGAGATTAGCTATGAAGAAAGCTAATTGCCATGGCTTGAAAAATTAAAAATCAAAGTGTAATAAAACAGTAACATAGATTATAAGAAAAAACAAGTGGGTGCAAAGACACCTCACAGGTAGAGATACTTGTGAGGTGTCTTTATGATCGTATTATGGCTGAATGATATCCTGGATTTCTCGGGTAGGTATGGGAAAAGTTATGAAACCATAAACATAAGGTGCAAGTTCATATAACTGGAAATATATCATAAGAGTTCTGTTTTCTATATAATAATCCTGGTCGGGCTTTATCTCTGTAAAATCAGCTATAATAGGTATGTTTTTTTCCTTTATCTGACGTTTTATTATGTCGGACAGGGACTTTACATAATTTGCATTTTCTTTAAAAAGATCTTCCAGACGATATATGTTTCCAGTGCCTAAATTGAAAGTAACTGATTTTAGGACCGTCATGCCGTGAGCACCGCCGGCGAACCAATACATTTCGATGGAAATGCTTAAAAAGCCATTCTCGTTTGTTCTTATATGATATCTTCCTGTCACATCGGTTGCGGGGTTTTCGTAATAACCGGTTTTCTCTATCAAGGTATTTACAATACCCATTAAAACCGAATTGATATACTGTTCCACGTTTTTATCGGCCAATCCTTCGACTACCGGATATTCCACATCTAATCTTTCTTTTTTTATACGGTGGGTTTTAATAGTCGCACGGGGTTGATTTTGTATCATTAAATATCTCACTCCTTAAAAGAAGATGTTTTATATAGTCTATTCAGATGCGTGCGTCAAGGTGTAAAAGCGAAAGGGGTTAGTGCCTGCTTATACACTTATACAGGAAAAATAAAAACTTAATAAGAATTTACAAAATCAAGTGGTGCAATCATGTAATAATCAGGATGCAGCAAAGAGTTATGAAAGTTGAAGATATTATTGATTGCATTTTCAGTGAAGAAATTATAAAATATTTTAAAACCAAAAAAGGATTTAATATCTATATTGCAGAATATAATAAAGGTATATTGTTTAACTAAAAAATCTGGAGGGAAAATTAATGTTATCTAGGAAGATAGGAAATAAGTTTTTAATTGCTTTACTTATCATGCTTTTGGCAGCACCTGCGGCTTTTGCCGGAGAACAGGTCAAGTTGATTTTTAACGGTAAGGAATATCAGGCAGACATTACTTTAAAGGATGGTACAACTTATACATCGGCTGCAGCTCTTAAGAAAATTCCAGGCTTAGAAGTAGGGAACGAGCCGATAGTTCCAATTCGAAAATTATTTGAAAGTCAAGGCGGGTCGGTCTCCTGGGATAATGACAATAATCAGGTAATAGTATCTTGGAGGGAAAAAGCAGGAGATTTTACAGCAGACGAACTAGTTATAAAGTATTCTGAAAGCCTTAAAGAGGCTAATACTTACAAGATGAAAGGCAGCTATCAGGTTGAGTATGCTCTTGAAGGAATTCAAGATTTAATCGAAATTCCGGATATGCCAAAAATGGAAGCTACAATTGAAGGAATTTTTCAATACGAACCGATGGCCATGTATATGAAGCAGATTATGAACATGCCTATGGATGAGCTGGAGGAGTTGGGGCTTAGTCCCGAAGAATTGGAAGCAGCAGGTCTTGGCGAAGAAATGGTTACAGAGATTGTTTGGCAGGACAATGCCATTTACCAGAAAAATCCAATGTCTGACCAGTGGATAGTTCAGGATTTGGCTAAGGTAGAGGGGATGCCTGATATTAATGAGTTAATGCAAATTACCCCTCAACAATCTATGGAAATGATGAATAAGGCCGGCGTTATTAATGTATTCGGTGAAGATGTAGAAAAAGATGGTAAAAAATATTACACCATTAAAAATTATATTGATGCTGACAGCTTTAAGAAGTTAACAGAAGAGACTCTGAACAATTTTGATATAACAGCATTTATAGAATCCATCGGTGCACAATCGGATATGGATGCACAGGAAGCTGAAGATTTTAATGAAATGTTTGAAAAGGTATTCGAGATTATTCTTAATAATATCAATACCGAATACTATATAGACACCTTAATTGATAAAGAAACCTTATTACCCGATTACATGAATTTCGATTTAAATATGCAAATAGACTTTAAACAATTAATCGAGGCAATAGCAGCAATGGAAGAAGTAGATGAAACTGAAGAATTATCGAAAATTCTGGAAATGCCGATAAGTCTTGAATTAAAGATGAAAGGCGACTATCAATTGTATGATTACGGAGCAGACCTTGAGCTTCCTGATTTAAGCAATACCATTAGCCAGGAAGAATATATACAACAGCTAATGGAGCAAGCGGAGCAGGTGAAGCAGGTGGAGCGAGATTAAGGGCCAGGCACTCAGTTATATCGATAAATAAAAACACCTCCTGATATGACATAAAATATCAGGAGGTGTTTTTTATTAGTGATATTACGTAATTAACGTTGATATGTACACACAGGGACGGTTCTTTTGTGCTTTTTACAAGATATGTACACACAGGGACGGTTCTTTTGTGCTTTTTACAATGAGGTGCTTTTTTCATGTCTAAAAGGTGGTGAGAAATTAGCTAAAGAAATCGGGCAGCTAAATGTCAAAATCGGTCTAGACTCCATCAGCTTTCAAAATGGCATCTCGAGCTTAAACCGAGAGATGAGAAAGGTTCAATGGAGTTTAAGCTGGCAAGTAGTGAGATGGGTAAACACGGTAAAGAATTAGACAGCTTAAAACTTAAGTCTGATAGTCTAACTAAACAGACAGAATTGCGGCGACAAAAGGTAAAGGTATTAGAAGGAGCCCACCAAAAGTCTGTAGGAAACTAAAGGAGCTGATGCTAAAGCGACCCAGGAATTAGAGATAAAACTAAATAAGGCAAAGATACAACTTGCCTATATGGAGCAGGATTTAAAGAAAGTAAATCAGGAAATAGAGCTTCAGTCCTCTAGATGGTATAAGCTTTCTAAGAGGGTAATACCTGCAGAATGCAGACAAAAAGATGGAGGATGTGGGCAAAAGTCTTTAAATGAAAGTTACTGCACCTCTTAAAGCTCTTGATGGCAAAGGTGCCTGGCACCGCCCGAATTTTGTCGAAAACGGACGGGCACGGCAACAAGCGGGTTTGAGCTAAAAAACACAGATACCTCACAGGTAGAGATACTTGCGAGGTGTCTTTCTTATGCTTTCCTTATCTCCATCCTATCGTCTAATTTCAAACCCAAAGCCCACAAAAAGACATAGATGAATACATCTCATTTATCTGATTCCTTAAAAATTATGGGTATAAGAGGTAACTTGATGCTCTACTGAGAAATTAGTAGTAAAATTGAATTAAAGAGACAAAACCTCTGTTATACTCTTAAATTATCAGGTATAATAATACTAGGTAGGTGATGAAATGGGAATACAAAACCCCC
>JALHJR010000060.1:0-7199 GCA_022840405.1 Tepidanaerobacter acetatoxydans | reverse complement strand
TTCCACCCACCTAGACGAATTCCGAGCACTCCTGCAGTTATGGCTTCAGGAATACCGCTGTTAGGACTTTTATGTTTTTTTGCATCTGCAAGAACAGTTTTTATTCCCCGCTTAATATCGAGCCTTATCACAGTTGCTGCCATCAGCATTAAAATGCCGCCTATTCTGGCGGGGATAAAGTTTGCCAAATCATCCATATGAGCCGAAAACCATCCTAAGAATTCATATTTTTCATTCTTATATCCGACCATGGAATCTAGCGTGTTTACAGCTTTATAAGCCATAGCCAAAGGTGCTCCTCCAATAAATGCATATAGCAGTGGAGATATAATCCCATCTATTGTATTTTCTGCCACTGTCTCAATGGTTGCACGACATATTTCATTTACAGGCATATCGGCTGTATCTCTGCCAACTATGAATGAAAGACGTTTACGAGCACTGCCTATATTACTTTTCCTTATTTCATGGTATATGCCCATAGCCTCGTCTGCTAAGTTGCGAACGGATAAAGTGGTGTACGTAAGCCATATGCCAGTCACATACCCAAACCATGGATTAAATTTGTAGGTTATTTTAATTATACAGTAAGTTGCTATATATACCAACAAAACAGTAGCAAACCAGAGGATTACTCCTGCAGTTTTAAGACATCTTGGAGTCTTAAACAATTTTCTAAGTTTTTTTTCAAAACTATCTATTAGTTTTCCTATTATTACTACCGGATGTGTCGGCCTTACCGGATCACCAAGAATCATATCCAATAAAAATGCTAATAAAATAATTATACTCATGAATTTACCCTTCTTAATTTACGGATTCATTATTTCTTTCAATGCTGAAATAAGAACATCGTTATCTTCTCGGCTTTTTACCGCCACCCTGAAAAAACTGTCATCTAGAAACATGTAATTTGAGCAGTCGCGTATTAAAATCCCCTTTTTCTTAAGTTTTTCAGCTAATGTGGATACCTTTTCATCTTTGGTTATTTTAACAAAAACAAAGTTTGCTTCAGGAAATAATGGTTCAAGGCCTGGTATGTCTTTTAAATTTTCCCAAAGCCTTCTTTTTTCTAGCAAAATATATTGGCGGGTCTTATCTATGTATGGCTTATCACTCATTACTTTGCTTCCAACAAATCCTGCAAAAGTATTAATATTCCATGGATCTTTTAAATCATAAAATCTTTTTATAAGTTTTTGATTTGCCAATACAAAACCTAAACGCAGACCGGCCAATGCAAAGAACTTAGTGACAGATTTTAGGATAATTAAGTTATCATGTTCTTCAATATAACTTACCATACTCTCATCTTTATCGACAAAGTCCATAAAAGCCTCGTCAAGCATAAGGTAAGATTTTTTATTTTGTAATTCCCGCAGTATTACCGCTAAATCTTCTTTTCGAACGAGTTTGCCTGTGGGATTATTAGGATTGCATATAATAAACAGAGAATTTGAGGCTATCCCGTTTTTTATATTATTAAATAATTCTAGGTCAAACCTGAAGTTATTTGTTCTCATATTTACAAATACCGTTTGAATATTTCGGCTCTCACACGATAGGGTATATTCTGAAAAGGTAGGTGAAGGAATTATTGTTTTAGATGGCCTTAAGGCTTCAAGAACTATATTTATGATTTCCACAGAACCGTTGCCCGGCATCAAATTTTGGGGGCCGGTATTATAGTAGCTTGCTGCTGCTTCCTTTAATTCATTTTGCTCTACATCCGGATAATATATGATATCCTTTATATGTTCCATAATAATTTCTTCCACTATTGGTGCAAACCCCAACGGGTTGATATTAGCACTAAAGTCCAGTATCTGCTCATAGGGTATATTAAGTTCCTTCGCTGCCTTATATACATTTCCTCCGTGTATTGGTTTTTCCTGCATTTTCTTCTCTCCTAAAACCAAGTTGTTAAGCACCGGAATAATTTTCACTAATTCTAGGTCCGTTGTTATCCGTGCAAGTTCGTATGATTCGATATTTTTGATTATATTTAAGCATTATATCGCCTATTTCTTTCCAAAAATCTCGGCATATAATATAACCTTTTTTAAAAAAAATGCCTACAATAGATCCGCTGTGTGCTATATTAACTCCAATTGCACCATATCTATCTCCAAGCTGAACAATATCAGATAAATGGGGTTTAAAGAGTATTGACTGGTGAGCAAAAGCACTAATTTTCATAGCCTCTCCCAAAAGCTTTAGATTGCCTTCTTCAAAAGCTTTAAAAATAAGTTCCCGAGCCTGCTTGACCATCGGTTCTTTCTGCTTGTTTTTTTGTTTTAAATCTTTTATATTGTTAAATTGCTGGGTATCCACCTGTTCTCCAGTATCAATTATATATACATCCATTTCCGGCATATGACCCAATCTTTTCCTAACCGTCCCATGTATATGGTCAAACATCATTATACCCGGGTACATTATTCCATCACTGGGCTCAATAGAAAGTGCTATATTGGCTATAACATCATCAGATATACTCTTGCCCAAAGCTTGAGCCGTTGCAATGCAGGCAGCCGTAATATCCGCTGTGCTTGATGAAAGTCCTACCCCACAAGGTATATCGGTATTTATCAATATTTCGGCTTTTAACTTTTTAATCCCAAAATATGTCAGAGTTTTTTCCACTGCTTGAATTGCTTTGGTATGTTCAAACTCGCTGCAATCAATATGTTTAATCATATTTCTATCCAAGTGAACCGATACCTCAGTATAAAGTGCTATGGGGCAAGTTACTAAAAAATCACGTTCATCTATTGTTCCCTCTACAATTTCCCCACAACTGGCAGGACAGATAGCTTTACCCCACAAACGTTTCACCCCTTTACAAATCCCTATTTCAATTTTATCGGCAATCCGGAAACCATAAACACTGCTTCATCAACTGCAGCCGCCACTATTTGATTTACTTCCCCAAGCAAATCCCTGTATAATCGGCCTAATGGGTATTCAGGCACTAAACCAAGACCGACTTCGTTGGATACAATAATAATGTTCTTATGTATTGCCCTCATCTTTTCAATCATGGCTTTGATTTCGTCTAAAAGGTCAGCCCTAAGCCTATCCCAAGACTTTGTATCCTCTACACTTTCCAAAGGAAGCCAGTTTGAAACTAAAAGAGCCATGCAGTCGATTAAAATTGTATCATAACCATTATATTTTTCGTCAGTTCCTATTTCATCAAGCACCTTGGACAAGTATCGAGGTTCCTCAACCGTCAACCAGTTATCAGGTCTTCGTTTTTTATGAATACTTATCCTATGAGCCATTTCTTCGTCTAGAGCCTGAGCTGTAGCTATATATATGATTTTATTACCTCGCTTTAAAGCCTGTTTTTCAGCAAATCTGCTTTTTCCACTTCTGGCTCCTCCTGTAATAAAAATAGATTTCATCTTTTTTCTCCTTATCTTTTTTAAATCCTATAATCCTTATTTTTCTTCTGAAAAAGCAAATAAATGAAAAATGGTCCGCCAAACAACGCTGTCAATATCCCCACCGGCAACTCCGTCGGTGCTATTATAACCCTGGATAAGGTATCTGCCAACATTAAGTACATACCGCCTACAAGAGCCGAAAGAGGAAATAAGTACCTATAATCCGGTCCAATGACAACCCGGGTTATATGTGGAATAATCAGGCCTACAAATCCTATTACACCACTAACGGCCACTGCTGATGCCGTAAGCAGTGAAGCAGAGGCTAAGGCCGTTTTTTTGACCCTTTCCGTATCTACACCGGTAAAAAAGGCGGTTTCTTCACCTAACTGCAGTATGTTTAATTCTCTTAAGTTCCAATATGCCAAAGCAAATCCAATAATACCATAGGGGAAATTCAGGTAAACTTCGCTCCATCCTTGGGAAGAAAAGCTTCCCATTAGCCAAAAATATATCTGGTGAAGTTTTTCATTACTAAAATACATAAAGAAAGAAACTATAGCAGAAATAAAACTGCTTACGGCTACGCCGGAAAGTAACAGCGTAAAAGAATAAGTGCGACCACCGACACTGGCAAGACTGTAAACTAAGAATATTGTCCCTGCCGCACCAACAAAAGCAAAAAATGGTATTGACCCTATCCCTAGGATTTTCATGCCCGAAAAGAACAATATGCCCAGTGAAGCCCCTAATGAAGCTCCTGATGAAGCTCCTATAATATAAGGATCTGCCATGGGATTTCGGAAAACACCTTGATATATTACACCAGCCGCAGAAAGTTCGGCCCCTACCAGAAAAGCCAAAAGGATTCTGGGAAGACGAAGTTGCAATATAATTGTTTCATCAGTAAAAGTCCAATTTTTAGATATATTACCTGCCAAGAATGGCAATCGACTAGCAATTATCTTAAAAACTTTACTTGGCGGAATGTTTACGGTCCCTATCCCTAAAGCAAAGATAGCTCCTAATACTGTTACTGCTGCTACAAAAATAAATACTGTATAGGGTTTAGTGTTTTTTAAAGAGTGGTTGTTCACAACATTCTCTCCCCTGAAATAAATAGAGCTGGCAAAGTTGCATAGTGTCAACAGCCTTAAATGCTGTTTGCTGTTTTAATCATTATTCAAACAGCTCCGGATGCATCATTTCAGCAAGCTGTTCCAAACCATCTACAAGCCTTGGAGTAGCTCTTTGAACTAAATTTTCTTCAACATAAAAGACTTTATTATTTTTTATCGCTTCAATACTTTCCCAACCTTGGCGATTGAGTATATCTTCTGCAGACTGATTACTGGAACCGTGATGAGAAAAAATGATTATATCAGGATTTTTTGCTACAATCATCTCTTGACTGTATTGTGGGTAAGCTTTTTTTGCATCTTTTGCTATATTTTCGCCGCCAGCTCTTTGTATTATATCATTGACAAATGTTCCAGGCCCTGCGGTAGTAATTGGCGACGGCCATATCTCATAATAAACCTTCGGCCGCTCATCTTCTGTAAGTTTTATAACCTTATCATCTACATCTTTCACTCTCGCCTTCAAATCGCCAACTACAGCCGCTGCTTTATCATCTACCCCTGTGGCCTTTCCGATGATTTCTATACTGGTAAATACATCTTCAAAGTCTTTTGGGTCAAGAACTACCGATGGAACATTCAATTTTTCCAATTCTTCTACAGGTTTTTGGTGCATGCTGGTAGCAAGTATCAAATCGGGTTGTAGTGATATTATTTTCTCGATATTAGGCTCTGAAAAACCGCCAATCTTTTCTTTGCTTTTTGCTGCCTCCGGATAATCACAAAAATCGGTAACACCCACAATTCTATCTTCAAGGCCCAAAGTAAATAATATTTCTGTATTACTTGGTGCAAGCGATATTATTCTTTCAGGCAGTTTTTCAATTGTTACCTCTCTTCCCATCTGGTCTGTCAAAGTAATGGGAAACGCTGTATTTGTTTTATGGTTTTGGGGATTAGGTTCCGATATTTTTGATTCATTTTTGCAGCCTACTATACATAAGGTAATAAGTATAATAATCAAAGTTTTTGTTATAATTTTAAACTGATTTTTCATCCTTTTTATCCTTTCCCTTTTTTTATACAATTAAAATAGCCTGGCCTTCTTTTTTTAAGACCGGGCTGTTATTTCATCAAGCAGTACACCCACCCTTTCTTCCGAAGGCTTGTACTTCATCAACAGGCAGGTTTCCTGACTCTCGGATCATATTCCCTGCACCTTCCCGATTTCTCAGTGGTATAGCAGTTTATCCCCGATTACAGTGGCGGGACCGTTCAGGGCTTTCACCTGATTCCCTTTTAACCTCGCGGCACCTGTCGAAACATATATTTATTTCTATCCCTTGATTAGTATTATTATATACTCAATAATTTGTTTTCACAAGGTATTGTGAACTTGATGTTCCGCATTTTTTTTGCGAACTCCTTAAGTTTCAATGGCTTTAGTCCTATTATATAAATAGTTAATAAAAAGTTACTGTTAATACAGTTCATAAACTCATGCGATTTTATTTTTGTGTAAACTCAAGCCTATTAAATGTTCATACTTTTTCTCTTTTACTCCTAAATACTCTTAAAAACCAATACCAAGAAATATAGAAAGCAGAAAAAATCAATAGTATTCCTAAGACTTTATATTCTAACTGCAAAGTCAAAAACCAATTTAAGTTTGATTGAAGCTTGTCAAATAATAACACCCAAAAAATTGTCCACAGCAAATCGCCAATAAATGAAAATAAAGTATATGAAAAAAAATTTATTCTAAAAAGGCCGGCCGCCCATATTGCAGGAGTTCTTGTGATTCCTATCCATCGGCTAACCATATTTGTGATGCTTCCATATTTATCAAACCACTTTTTAATCTTGTTAATATCTTCATCATCTATCCTAAGAAAGCGATTTATGCTTTTAAAAATCGGTTCTCCACCATAATGACCTAAAAAATACGCTAAAATGTTACCAGTCAAATTACCCATGGTGGCAGTAGCAATTACCGGTAATGTAGACATGATATTGATATGGATTAGGTAAGCAGTCGCCATAAATACAAATTGAATAGGCAGAGGAAGTCCCAAACCTTCAAGTAGGAGAATAATAAAAAGCCCAAAGTAGCCGTAAGAATATATCATTTGATTTGCATACTGCAAAATGTGCATATGTATATCACCTACCTAATTATACTTTATTTTACTCATCAAAACAAATAGCAGTCAATGTTGTTAGTAATTATTGACTGCCTCTCACCTTATGATTCACTTTTATATCTTTTTATACACTAAATATCAAGGATTTTGCCTGCTATACTGTTGACTTGCTATGCTTTATCAATTTTTTCTATTGTAAATCCGGTAAATCCATAAATAATTGAAACAATGGGATTAATATAATTTAAAAATGCCCACGGGCCATAGGCTACTGCCGAAATTCCCAAGATACTCTTCATGAAAGCTCCGCAAGTATTCCAAGGCACCAATACCGATGTTATTGTTCCTCCATCTTCTAAAGCTCTTGATATGTATTCTTGGAATGTATTTTTATGCAACAGCGAGCATTAAGTAATTCTACGTTTCATCTAAAATATGCTCAATTCTGATGAATTATTATGCACTAAATTTTATAATTGTTAATTGAACAAAATCGCTAACGCGATGGCTTAAAAGACTTTTTTGCGTTATCGATAGTAAAATTATAGTGGCAACACATTCACAAATAAGGTATTGTTAGGTTA
>JALHJR010000168.1:0-1484 GCA_022840405.1 Tepidanaerobacter acetatoxydans | reverse complement strand
TACGAGCGCGTCCATGCGGTCGGGGGACTCGTCGCCGGGGAGCCACTCGCACATTTGATCCTCTAACTCCGGGAACGCGCCGACGTGGTGAACCTCCCCCTTCTCGTAGAGTGCGGCGACGGGTTCGGCCCGGATATACTTGCCCCGGCTCGCAGTCACCTTCTTGAACGGGAGACTCTTCGAGACGGTGCGGAGGTTCACCTCGACGAGATCCCCGCCGTTGTTCGTCTCGCCGATAACCCGGTCGGCTTTGTGCTTGTCCACCGCCCATGCGACCTGTTTGGCCCAGTCGAGCGGTGAGCCTCTGACGGAATAGTCGCCGAGGACGTAGAGGTGGCCTCGTTCGTCTTTCCCGACGACGACGATCCCCGTCTCGTCACTCGTCTCGCTCCCAGTGACGGCGGGGTCCACGCCGACGACGATCCGCACGAGGTTTGGGAGCGTGCCCGTGTGCCGGTGGTCGTCGATCATGCTCCGCTTCCAGAGCGCCCCCTCCGGGTCGTCAAGCCATTCGCCCTCAAGGAACCGGCGGCGTTTGCGTTCGGGGAGAGAGGCGAGCGTGTCCTCGATATACCCTTCAGGGAGGTTCTCGCGGTTGTCCATCGGGTTCATGTTGAGGACGGCGTAGCGTTCTGGGTTCGGGACGGCGACGCGGGTCTCCGGGTCGATATGCTCCAGGAAGAGTTTGTGCAGCCAGTGGCTCTTTGTCGGCGGGTTGCAGTCCACGTATGCCCTGTTCACGAGATCCGTCTTCTGCGCGAGACGGGTCTGCGCCGTAGTATAGGCGTGGTAAGAGATTTGGGACGCCTCGTTGTAGAAGATCGTCGCATACTCCATGCCGAGGATCTTCTCGACCCGCCGGGCGTGGCGACCGCCCTCGAACTCGGTGCTCAGCCACATCCGGACGATGCTCTGCATGAGAGCGTCGCCGACCAGGTCGGCGGGGAGGCAGAGCACGTTGGAGTCGTTGTGGCGGCGGGCCATCTGCGCCGTGAGTTCGTCGTGACAGAGCGCCGCCCGCACACCGTGCACCTTGTTGGCCGTGATGGACATGCCGATCCCGCTGCCGCAGAAGAGGATGCCGCGCTCGGCTTGGCCGCTGGAAACGGTCTCGGCCACCGACAGGCCGATGTCCGGATAGTCGCAGGCACGGCTGTCGTGCGAGCCGTGGTCGCCGACCTCCATGCCCATCCCCTGTAGGAGGGCCTTGATGCGTTCCTTGGCTTCGTAGCCGCGGTGGTCACTGCCAACTGCGATCTTCATCGAGGAATTCCTCCAGGCGTGCGCCGAGCGCACGATAGATATGATCGGCACAACGGCGATATTCTTCGGTCCCTCCGCCCAGGGGGTCTGCCACCGCCGACCCCGCATCGAGCAGCCAGACCCGATCCGCGGCGGTCGGCACCAGGTCGAGAACGGCCTCGCGATGCTCGGGCGACATGGCGTAGATACGCTCCGCGCGGTGGATCAGCTCGACCGTCAGC
>JALHJR010000167.1:0-1491 GCA_022840405.1 Tepidanaerobacter acetatoxydans | reverse complement strand
GCGTTAATTTTCGCTGGTTATTTTTTTAATTACCTGGTAACGAATTATGTAACCATCGTTTTTTGAAGGAATTCTCCAATGAGTATTACCCTTCCTTAAACTAATACTCTTATCTAATAATCTTGAGTAAAGATTGCGAAATTCTGACTAGTCAGTTAATTTGATTGACAAAATTTTCAGGCTGATATAAGATGATAACGATCCCCCAACTCATTGGCTGAGGCGGAAATGACCGAAAAAATTTCAAACCGTTTTCGTATCCTGCTAGCGCAAAAAGCTACTCGTGAGCAACGAAATATCGCCCTGAAAGAAGTGGCTAGAGAAACTGGTATCGCTTGGTCTACACTAAACGCCTGGGCTAATAATCAAGTAACCCGTTATGATGCTCCTGTTATTAAAGCTTTATGCGAGTATTTTTCTTGCCAAGTCGGCGATTTAATCATTTTTGAACATGAAGAGTGAATGAACATATGACTTATTCTAGCCGCTTAATCAAAGCAACAGCTCTTTTACCAGATACCAAAGCTTTAATGGCATCTTGGGATTTATCAGTAGACGTAAATACAAATTTAAATAATGCTCGTCAAAATAATATCTTTGGAAAGGCTTCACGCTCTCGAGTCGAAGACATCCTTCGTATTTTTAAACAGCGGTATTTCGAAGATCCTCAAATTGGAAATGCATTGGTGACGTTGGTTCAGGCCAGGGTTCCGACCAAATGGATTGACTCCCTTTTTTATTATTATTCTGCGCAAAACGACGAGACATTAAGAGGTATTGTTCTTGAGGTTGTCAATCCCCGCCGGCAAGCCGGCTTCTCAGATATACACCTGGACCATGTTATTAGAAAGCTAAGAGATTGGTCTTCAGAGGGCAAAACAACCACCGCATGGGGAGAAGATACTCTCTTGCATGTCGCTCAACATGCGTTAGCAAGCCTACGTGATTTTGGAATCCTCGAAGGGGCTACCCAAAAATATCTAACCCCTGTAATGCTCCCTATTGAACCCTTTGCTTTCATTGCTTTTGATCTATTGAAAAAGAACGGGTCTGGAGATCGTGTTTTACATTCACCAGAGTGGGGATTATTCAATTTAAAACCGAATGATGTAGAAGAACACTTGATTGAAGCTCACCAACAAAAATTATGCGAGTATTTCGCTGCTGGAGCAGTAATCCGATTGGAATTTTCATTTAAGGATTTTATGGAGTTGACCAATGTCATCATTGAAAGATCTCGTTCATAAACTGGAAACCGACTTACGCTCTCGCCCACCGCGCCATTATATTTACAATGACTTGCCATTTGCTGTCTTTTGCTATCCCCCTCAACAGGAATGGGAAATGAGACATGAAATGCAGCTTCTCAAAACCCGTCTGGAAAAAGACAAAAACTGGCAAGTGACTTTGATCTCATTAGCAGAGCTGGTTTGGCAATCAATAGATGAAACTGAGGGAATGGATGCCATTACTGCTCTTGAGAGAAGCAGT
>JALHJR010000166.1:0-1497 GCA_022840405.1 Tepidanaerobacter acetatoxydans | reverse complement strand
CCGGGTCGGGGAGCGACGCCGCCTCGACGTCGAAAAACGAGGAGAGCGGGGCGTCGGAGTCGAACCGGAGGGAGACGTCTGGGAGACTCATCGGGGCCCACCCCCAGTCAGCCACGAGATGAGTGCGACCGCGATCGAGGTGGCGAGGGAGATTGCGAACACGATCGCCCCGTCCCTACCGAGCCAGCGGTTGTACTGCTGCTCGATCACGCGGATCCTCCGCTCGTGGTCGGAGACCATCTCCCGGATGTACTTAACATCCTGTCGGATCTCGACGAGGAGATCGTGGTCAGTCTGCACACTCACGCGCCCCCTATCACACGATAGCGGTCGAGGACCTGCATCTGCTCCGGTGCGAGCACCATGAGCCGCGAGAGTTCGGAGTAGGCGACACTGTAACCGTCCATGCTCATGCTCGACGCCCCCTTCGTCGCCCTGTTGCGGGCGGCGTGAGTCAGTGCCCCGACAACGAGATCCTCGACGATGCTGACGATCGCGCCCGGCGGCGAGACGTAGCCGTGGGAGTAGACGACCGAGACGTTCCGCAGTCCGGCGGGCCACACGGCGCCGTCGACCCGCTCCAGGATCCCCGGGCCGGCATCGACCTCATACTCGAGACCTTCGGTGAGCGCGGTCCCGCCGACCGCGACCGAGGTCACGGAGATGATCGGCCAGCCCTTGAGCCGCAGCCGCCGGCGCCCGGGGGCATCGTAGCGCTCAGCCACGTCCTCGTGGAGCGCGAAATCCCGGCCGCAGTACTGGTCGACGATGCTGGATGCCTGCTCAATGAGATCCTCGACGAGAGATGTGAGAGCGTCGTCGTCCGCGAGCCCCAGGTCGGCGTACGTGATGCCGGACCTAGTTAGAGTCCGGGTTACATCCCCGTAGGCCGACATCTGCTCAGTCCCCCCGGTGCTTTGCGGACCACGCCACGTCGAGCGTGCCCCCATCTGCAGGGACCGCCGTGGCAACCGCTTTGATACGGGAGTATGCCCACGCTCCGGAGACCCGGACATAGGCAGTCGCACCGGGCGCGAGCGTCGCGGACGCTGCAGCCGGGGTCACGAACCCGGTGACAGAGATCCCGCCGACGTCGGCTGCACCTACGAATCCATCTCCGGACTCGTTGGGCTTGGCGAATGTCGGATCATCACCGAGGGCGGTCTGTACCGTGACGACGAGGGCTTGGTCGGTACTGTTCGTGACCCGGCAGATCCCCTCGCCCATCGTGCGGAGGTCGGCGATCGACGAGTAGACAGGATCAGTGCCCGGGACGGCGACGCTCTCCGGAGTCGGGAGTACGCCTCTTGTCATCCGCATCACCGTCCTTTCTTAGGCTTTCCGTCGGTCTTCCGTTCACCATCTGCATCCGGTGCGCCAACTCCCCCCACCTCCGCTGCGGGCGGTGCCGGGGCGTCCTCAATCGGGACGTGCCCCGCCCGTCTCAGCCTCTCGGCAAGAGCGGGGTCGTCCGGGGCCTCAAAGACCCCGTTTACG
>JALHJR010000165.1:0-1500 GCA_022840405.1 Tepidanaerobacter acetatoxydans | reverse complement strand
TCATGGTGTTCTCCTTTCGCGTTCCCGTATTTACGGGCGTTTCTCTGATTCGCACAAAGATTGTGCGAGTCGAGGAAAGTTTTCCACAGGCGGCGGGGTCACGGTGTCCAGGACGCGATGCGCTGCGGCGATGCACACTGGGCAACGGGGTGGCCAAGGCCCCGGCAGGTTGCAGCCGCAGGATAGGCAGCCGCCTGGGGTGTCTGGGGCTCCCGGCACGACGAGGAAGGGCAACGGGCCTGGGTGGCAGGCCTGGTCGCGGAAGACCTCGACCCGGCGCTCAACCTCGACTTCGAACTCCAGCTCCGCCAGGACCTCGACGCGGCGCTCGCGCAGGGCGGCGGCCAGGTCTCCCGGCACGGTGCCGTTTCCTGCCAGGCGAAGGCGCCCGTCGACGACGGCGACCTCCAGTCCGAGGGCTCGAAGGCGGGCGAGAATGTCGCGGGCGGTCACAGGAGCAACTCCCCGGCGACCTGGAGGTCCTGGAGGGGGTCGGAGTCGCCCGGGGGGGTGTCCTCCCCACATGGCCCCAACAGAGAATATTGGCCATCTACGTAGGTGGCCAGAAGGCCAGAAGTCCAGAACCAGGGGCCGGTGGTTCCAGGGCGCCAGGACCGGGCCCCGATGGCCTCTTTTGCCCGGCGGAGGGTGCGATCCGCGATGCCCGCCCGGGAGGCGTCCTCCGCCAGGACGGCCTGCTGGACCGGGCCAGCAGCAAGGCGCTCGCTCAGCCAGTCCTCTGCGGAGATCCGCTGGGCCGCGGGGCGCCCGACGGGGTTGCCTTCGGTCATGATGTCGTCCGCGTGTTGGTCGACGGTGCCCAACCAGGCGATTCTGGGGGCGGCTCCAGCCCCATCAACGCGGAACCGGAGTCCGGCGACCTGGGGTCCGAGGTTGCTCTTGCCCGGCAAGAGCAGGCGTTGGAGGCGGTCGGTCGGGTCGGGGACTACATGCCAGATTGCCCGGGCCTGGGCGGCGAAGGCCAGGCTCCCGCTGACGGCCATGTCGGCCACCGGACCGGCGCTCTTGCGATGGTGGGACACCAACAGGACAGCCAGGTCGCGGCGCTCCGCCAGGGCCGCCAATGGGCCCAGAATGCCCCGAACGTCGCTGTCGCGGTGTGAGTCGACCTGTCCGGGTCGGCCGAGGAACTGGCTTGGCGGGTCGACGATCAGGAGGCGGCAGTCGCCTCCGAGATCCGCGTCGACGACGGCCTCCAGCTCGCAGAGGTCTTCAGCCAAGCTGAACCCGCGCTGTCCTCGCGGACCGGCGATGCCGTCGACGGCGACGATCTTGTCGAGGTTAGCCCCGGCCTCGCGCAGGCGGGGGGCCACGACGTCATCGAGCGCATCCTCGCCCGCCAGGAGGACGACACCTCCAGCCAGGCAGGGCTCCTCGCCTGGCCTGACCGGTCGGCCGCGGGTCACGGCTGCAGCCAGTTCGAGGGCGAGGAGGCTCTTACCCAGCCCCGGCCGACCGGCGATGATGCTGATCTTGCCG
>JALHJR010000164.1:0-1502 GCA_022840405.1 Tepidanaerobacter acetatoxydans | reverse complement strand
TATTTACTAATTGACGAAGATTTTACATTGGATATTTCCAGGTGGGAGAGTCTTTCAAAAGACATGGAGATTCGAAATAATGATATTAGCTTAATTAACAAAGATATCGAACTTGTTCAACAAAAACTGGCCGATGTAGAAAATGATCTGAAACAGATTGATAAAAACTGGCAGGAATATGAACCCATTGAGGGCACAGCGGACAGTCTGTCCTTAAAGAAGGATTTTATAGAAGTTGAACTTGAGAAAGCCGGCGAAACACTGACTCGATTGTCAAAGATGCTTGTAAAGGTTGAAACCAAAATAGAAGAGGCTCAGAAACAATTAGCAAAAATTCAAAGGCAAATAAAAGAGGAATATGACAAACCTACCCAAATATGGGTCGATGCTGACCTTGATGAAAAAGAATATCTTATAAACAAGGGCTTAAAAGATAATAAGAGTTTTCTCCTTGAGACCGAAGATATAATAGCTGCAAGAGAACAAGACAGAAATAATATTAAAGATGTTATTTCCGACATAAAGGTATATGGTGAGCTGGATTTTAAAAAAGGCAAAATTAGTGAAGAGTTAATGATAAAAATTCGTGAAAATTCCCGTCGGGAATTGGATTTGTGGGAGGATAAATTCAAAAGATCAAAAGACCAGTTGCTGCAAAATCATCAGCAGGCAGGTCAAAACCTTCAAGAGTTTATAGATATAGTAAAGAAAGAGATAAAGGACGATATACTTAAGAACTTGATACTCAGCAGCCTTCAAGATACACAAATTGAAATGTATGACAGCAACTTAGTTTCTTTTTACACCATGAAGGACCATTTTCAAAAGGAAATAAACAGCATATCTTCAGACAAATCTAAGGCTGAAGAAATTCGGAACACTTGGGCAGAACGGGCCTCAAGACATGCCTTGGCAATGGTGGAATCTTTAAAGGAAATGGTGGCGGGCATGAACTATGTCAATGAAAACGGCTATGTCTTTCCTTTACTGAAACTTAAGGAAGAGGAAGAGCTCCCCAAGAATGAAGGAGATGTCTTTTACACATTAAGAGATTATTTCGTTGAATCAATAGCCGAGGTTGTGAAAGAATATGAAGACATAGACAATATAGAAGATGAAATAATTGAAAAGATGATGGGTGATCAGGCTATATTTTCTCGCTCTGTTCGAGGCAGATATCCTACACTTATGGTCTATAAAATGACTGAGAAAAATGAATTCCGATATGCCAAACCCCATGACTACTACTACACCACATGGGAAGCCATAAACAAGGGGGAAGGCGATCAACCCGAAGGCAGCGGAGGGCAAACCTTATCAATTAGCACATTTGTGATAATGATGCTGATGAATTACAAAAAACGCCATTTTGGGAATAACAATCCCTGGACAGTGCTCATACTGGACAATCCCTTTGGTAGTGCATCAGGGAATCATGTCTTAGATCCCATCTTTGAGATTGCCGACAAATTAAACTTCCAAATTATAGCCTTTGCTGCTCC
>JALHJR010000163.1:0-1520 GCA_022840405.1 Tepidanaerobacter acetatoxydans | reverse complement strand
AGACTTCGGACCTTATTTTTGCGCAAACACAGGGCATTTCTATTCGGACAACGCAAACACAGGCCCTTTCTATTCGCTTCTGACGGTCTAGACCTGGTTTTTAGGGGTCTGCGCAGTACTTTTGCAGGCACTCCACCAGGTCTGTGGAGAATTGCTTTAGACTTAGCAACTCGACCCGCACGAGGCGATGGTTCTCAAAGACCAGGCGGCCTGGAATAGCCAGCAGGTCGCGCACAATTCGCTTGGGGGCATAGTCCTCAAAGGGGCTGCCCACCAGCGCCTGGTGGTAGAAATGGGCCAGCAGGTTGTGGGCCAGGTCGGTGAGCAGGATGTAGCCCTTCTGCCCCAGGAAACTGTGTTTGCGACGGGCTTCCAACCCCAGGCCACTCTTGTCGTTGCGGAACTGCTCGACTTCCGCTCCGCCCCGGTCATCATAACGGGCCATCAGCGCCCTTTTGGAAGGCAGGGTCAGGGTGCTGAGGTAGTAACTGTGCCGATAGACCCCCTTCTTGAGTTGTTTCTTGACCAGCACGCGCACCGGGCGACCATAATCGACGGGGGGTGGTACTTCGCCCAGCCAGACATCGGGGCGATAGCCATCCCAGCGCCGCACTTGTCTGGCTAAGGCTTCGGCACGGCGGTTGTTCATGCCCTTCACCACCACCTGGTAGCCCCGTTGCAGCAGCCAGCGTACATGCGCATCGCTACCACCCCCACCATCAATGCGCCAGACCGTGCGCTGACGTTGGGCGGGGGATAACTCTAAAGCAGTTTCGGCACTGTCGACCGACGGACGCAGGCAATGGCTCGTGTGCTTGCTGCCTGGATACACGTCTGAGTGGATCGTCTCGCGGTAGGCGCTGGCACTGACCCGCGCCAGTTGTCGCCCGGTCGTGTTTTTTTGTCGCTGAAATACCCCTTCTGGCTCTCCTCAGCCCGCTTACTGCAGGGCAATCCAGTCAGATCGAAGTCCAACCACAGGTAACCGCGCCAGTCATGGTGCCGCACCTGGCTGTGGAAATGCATTAGAGTTAGCATCCCGGCCCGCAGCGCCTCAATTTGCTTTAGACTTAGCCCATCCAACAGGCGTGACAGGGTCGATTGGTCGGCAAAGCGTGCCCACCCCTCAACCGTGGCCAACGCCCGCTCCCCGCCCAAACGCCCATTGACCTCACCGAGCGTTTCGCACCCGGCCAACATGCTCCACAGCACCTGTCGCAGCAGCTCGCCCGCGCTAAACACCCGCCGTATCTGCCCGAATTCTCCCTCACTGAAGAACGCTAACTGCCCTGTTGCCTGGTATATGGCCCCCTAGCACTGCCAAAGGCGCGTAGCTCGTGTTGATGGGCGCAGCGTCGGTCAAGCCTATCTCCAGTTTCATCGGCATGCTCCTTGTCCTGCTAAGTCTAAAGCATTTTTCCGATGATACCGCTTTTCGACCATTAAGGGCCCTGACCGGCGCTTTGCCTTTCCCTCAACCGATTAGAAACCGCCTCTGTTTGCGCAAAAATAAGGTCCGA
>JALHJR010000162.1:0-1529 GCA_022840405.1 Tepidanaerobacter acetatoxydans | reverse complement strand
GTTCGGCTGTTCGCCGATTAAAGAGTTACGCGAGCTGGGTTCAGAACGTCGTGAGACAGTTCGGTCCCTATCCTTCGTGGGCGTAGGAAATTTGAGGAGATCCGCATCTAGTACGAGAGGACCGGTGTGGACGGACCTCTGGTGTACCGGTTGTGATGCCCATTGCATTGCCGGGTAGCCATGTTCGGACGGGATAACCGCTGAAAGCATCTAAGCGGGAAGCCTACTCCAAGATGAGATTTCCCATGAGACCGGTGGTAGACTACCACCTTGATAGGTCACAGGTGTAAGGTGGGTAACCACTTCAGCCGAGTGATACTAATCGGTCGATTGACTTTCACTACTATCTTTCTGTGTGAACTCCTTACACCGCTAAACTATCCTGATGCCAAAAATAATAGATATCAGAACTAAGATACAAGTTTGACGAGAGGCGTCAGTGATGGTGGCTATAGCAGCGGGGAAACACCTGTTCCCATCCCGAACACAGAAGTTAAGACCGCTTACGCCGATGGTACTGCATGGGTAACTGTGTGGAAGAGTAGGGCACCACCATCACTGACGCCTCTTAGGTTTATAAAAAGAAAATGTAGTGAAATTGGCGCTCTAAGTAAGATAAAAACTATTGAAGTGAAAATTGATATTTATCGATTCCCCAATTTAAATACCATTCATATCTCACAGCGTTTATGTAGCTTAGGATAGTACAAGAAATTTGTATATATCAAATATATTGTAAATATTTTGGTTATTACTCTAACTTAACCCTAACTTATCTCCATACTGACGATTACTTAGCTGAAGTAATAGGAAAGAGCCAAGAGAGAGCTAAGATATTTATAAATGAATTTGTTTGATAAAATACGTGATTAAAAGGGAGTATTATAAATGATTTTATGAAAATAGGGAAAACACCTGTTCATATTCTAACACAGAAATTAAGACCGCTTATGCTATTGATATTAAACGGGTAACCTTGTGAAAAAGTAGGTCACTACCATCACTGACACCTCTTATGTTTATAAAAAGTATGCTTATCCCAGCGTTATGATTTGGTTTTACAATGTATCCAGTTATATTGTTATAATAGATGAATAATACAGTAATGCATTAAGGCAGGGATAATAAAATGGATGATAAATTATATAAGATATTTGAAGAAGTAAAGCGAAAATCGGAATGCACACTTGGTCCGAGAGCCTATCGGGATGCTGATGCTAAAAGAATGAGACCAGAAGAACCAGATGATATGCGCACTCAATTTGCCGTAGATAGAGATAGGATATTGTATAGTGGTGCATATCGCAGGTATCATGGTAAAACTCAGGTTTTTTCCTTTACTAATTTGATTGATGAAGAGATGACCAATCGGAATTTGCACATAGCTTATGTTTCTCAGATTTCTCGCACTATTGGCAAGTATTTAGGATTGAACACAGAATTAATAGAAGCTATTGCGTTGGGTCACGATTTAGGACATCCACCTTTTGGTCATGATGGAGAGATAGCTTTATCTGATGCTTGTGTGA
>JALHJR010000059.1:0-7621 GCA_022840405.1 Tepidanaerobacter acetatoxydans | reverse complement strand
TTTACCATCTATGTAAAGACCAATCTATTAAAGAAACTGAAGGCTTTAATATCTTATCCAGTATGCTAAAAGAACAGACTGCCATTAGTTCCTGGGTAAGAAGAACACAGAGGGACTGTCCGAGTTTAAGGAAAAATACAAAAAGAGGGCTTCTATTGAAGGCAAAAATGCCGAACTTAAACGATTTCACGGGCTGTATCGAGCAAGGGGTCTGTTAAGCGTGTCTATACAATCGAAACTAGCCGCAATAGCGGTAAATATAAAGAGGATAGCAGCAATAGTATCCTCTTTTTTTATTTTGTTTTTTAAAAAACCCATATTTTCCAAAGCAAGTTTTGGTTTTTGATATTTTTTGATGAAACCGGGATAAAAAAGGCTAGTTTTTCAGTGGTCTCGGACGTACCCCTTGTGTTATCCAGCAGTTAAAAAATGACTGCGACAGATAAAATCAGATACTGAAATTAGCGATGAGATGACATAAAAATAGATGATAATAGTACAAAATCAGGGGGAGGCTATTAATTTTGGCAGCCACTGATTTGTATACAAACTATGCCGTTAAGCTGAGTTTATCTGTTGTACTATTTACCCTATCTAATGCGATATAACAACAGCTCCGGTTAAAAGTATCGCATAGGTTGATTTATTTAACCTTTGTTAACTGCAAATCCATTGATTTCCTTCTACTTACCAACTAAAATATAGTCAGAGGTGATTGATATGAAGGAAATCAATATTGCAAAAGTGCTTGTCACTAAGCGCAAGGAAAAGGGCATCACCCAGGAAGAGCTTGCAAATTACATTGGCGTGTCCAAGGCATCCGTTTCCAAATGGGAAACAGAGCAAAGCTATCCCGATGTTACCTTTCTTCCCCAGCTGGCTGCGTACTTTAACATCAGCATTGACGAATTGATAGATTATAAGCCGCAGATGACAAAAGAGGATATTCGAAAGCTGTACCGAAGCTTGTCGGATGATTTTACGTCAAAACCGTTTGATTCTGTGATGGAAGACTGCCGAAAGACAATAAAAAAATACTATTCATGCTTCCCATTGCTGCTGCAAATGGGGATATTGATGATCAATCATATAGAATTGCTGAAGGACCCACAGAAAGTGGCGTCTTTGACTGCGGAAGCCAAGGTCCTTTTTATCCGGGTCAGAGAGGAATGCGACGATGTATCGATTACCAGGCTGGCGTTGTTTATGGAAGCCCTGTGCAGCCTCATTTCAGGTGATCCCAATTCTACGCTGGAGCTGCTTGACGGATCAGTCGCGCCTGCGCTGCCCCCTGAATCGCTTTTGGCTTCCGCTTACCAAATGACGGGGCGCGCCGAGGAGGCAAAATCCGTTTTGCAGGTCGGAATGTTTCAGAATATCGTCGTCCTGTTCAACTTTTTTCCCGCATATCTTACGCTATGTGCGGATGTCCCATCCAAATTCGACGAGGTACTGCGGCGCTCGCTTGTCGTAGCGGAAACGTTTGACATAAGGCATCTGCATCCCAGTGTCCTGGTCGGCCTTTATATTTCAGCCGCGCAGGGATTTATTGCGCAGAAAAATTATGATAAGGCCCTTGAAATGCTGCAAAAGTACACCGAGATCGTAATAAGCGATATTTATCCCCTGCGCTTGCATGGCGATGCTTTTTTCGACCGTCTGGACGGATGGCTGGATCAGCTCGATCTGGGAACGGATCTTCCGCGGGATGAAAAAACAATTAGGAAAAGCATGTTTGATGTGATCGTTAATAATCCAGTGTTTTCGGTTCTCTCAGATGAACAGCGGTTTCAGAGTATAACTGAAAAGCTTCAGAACAACTGCAAATAAGATAGATAAGGAGTTAATATTATGATGGAACAAGAGAAGTTGGCGGCAAAAAAACGGCTGATACTATTTATTGTAATTACAATCGTCATTACTTGGATTGTGTTCTTGTTGATACCGATCTGCGGGCTGACCTACGGAACCGGTTTGGCCGTGGTAATCACTATGGCAGCTATGTTTGTCCCAGCACTGAGCAGCGTATTAACACGGCTTATAACAAAAGAAGGCTTTGAAAATATGTATCTTCGCCCTCACTTCAAGGGGCATGCGAAAGAGTATCTGCTTGTGTACTTCGGTCCGACAGTCTTGTTGATTCTGAGCGGCGTGGTTTATTTTCTGATCTTCCCCGGTTCGTTTGACCCGGAGCTTACAACTTTAAAAGGGATGGTTGCTTCAAGTGGTAAACAGTGGCTTACCGCGTCCACGCTGCTAATTGTCCAAGTTCTGATTTTTGTTGTCATCGGACCGATTGTAAATATCATACCCACCATGGGCGAAGAACTTGGCTGGCGGGGGTATCTGCTCCCTAAACTGCACATGTTTTTATCTGACAGGGCCTCGTTAATCATTGCAGGGGCAATATGGGGAATCTGGCACTTACCCATTATCGTGATGGGTCACAATTACGGAACCAGCTATTGGGGCTATCCAGTGCTCGGCATTCTGACCATGATTGTTTTTTGTGTTGTACTTGGAATTATAGAAGGCTATATATCAATCAGACTGGAAAGCGTCATACCAGCCGCCATGATCCATTCAACGGTGAACGCGGGCGCGGCACTGCCAATCATTTTTGCAAAGAGCGGATATAACCCACTGTTTGGCCCGGCAATCACCGGCCTTATTGGCGGATTTCCGTTTATCGTTTTAGCTGTTATATTGCTAATAAAGGCAGGCAGTAAAATGACGTTGGGTAAAAACCAAGCGCATCGGCAAGAAGAGGGGCCGTTGGGGCAGGAATAAGGTTTTGCTTCGATAGAAGTCTGCAAATAAATTGAGCAAATGACACAAGAAAGGCATAGCTTTCCGCCAAGGGTGAAGGTATGTCTTTTCTATGCTAAAAAAGTGTGGTATTATTGACTTTGAATGCACAATAGGTTGTTTGAAATCATAGGATTAGAGTTCGAATACATCGATTTTCCGATGCAAATCCAAAGACATCGATTTCGGTAATAAAACACATTAAAATTGCAGCAAAAGGACTTGAACCCTCGTGGTTTAAGTCCTTTTGTTTTTGTAACGCTTCTAATATATTAAATTTCAATTGTCAGATATTGACAAAATGCTTCAAGAAAGCAACTACTGAAACAATAATAATAAGTTAGACAGCCAACCGATGGATAATCTATAATTAAAAAGGTTGCAAGTCAATACTTGCACCTAAATTGGATCGTGTCAAGTATTTCTAGGTTTTTTAGTTAAAAAGGCCTCACCATAAGCTCCGTTGAATGGTAATATTTTTACATGGTTTTAACGATGCTTTTTAAGAATATGTTGATTTGATTTAAAAAATATTTTTGGGGTAAGTTTATGCCATGATACTTGGTCCTTCCATAATTCAGAGATTAGAAATTTTAAGCTGTTTTAGGAAAATGATAATTGGCTAATTCAGCTTGGTTTCTGTTTTAAACAATTATCTAAATCACACTCCGGGATAATAGGGATTTTATTGCAGTGCTTGTAAATGTCTTTTTGTAGGATAATACGGGCAGACTAGTTATCTTCTCTGATGCTGCCTGCTTTAATTTCTTGATTTTGTGTCTTTCTTTATACAAGGTCTGCTTTGACAGTTTTATGGGTTTTAATGCCTCATAACGCTGTTTTAAAATGGCTTCTTTTATTGATATACCATTTGCCTTCATGGCTCTTAATTGGGCTAATTTATCGGCACTTGGCTTGCTCCAGGATATGGGGCCTCGGGAAAGTCTTTCTGAAAATATATGGCTTACGTGGCTTTCTGCGCTACAGCCTATGACTTGTTCTTTGTAAATGCTATATGCACGTATTCCGTCCCAGTTGCTGTTAATGTATTTTTTGCATTTGGTTATGGGATTTTCGGGGTTTTGGGTGTTGAGTTCTTTTAGCTTTTGATTTAGTATTTCATTGGCTTTATCCCTGTCTTGTTTGAAAAGGGCTTTTAGTAATGCCCTCTTTGTTTTTTTATCGTCTTTTAAGGCCGCTGTTATGTATTTTTGAAGGTGAAACAGGTCCAGGACATATACGACATTGGGAAGGTATTCTTTACTGTCTTTTATCCACCTTGCTCCATCTCCTGATACAAATATATGCTTTATGCTGTCTTCGTCATATACGTCTTTGATGTATGACCACACCTGAATCCATAGTTGTTCTATTTCTTTCCCGTCTCTGACTCCCGCAAAGTATTTGACGTTTATTAAGCTGTTTCTGTCTTTTGTTATGTTATTTAGGCCTTCATGGATATATACCAGCTTTACTTCTCCGGACTTTTTGTTGCCTTGCAGGTGTATATGGTCTTCATCGGCTTCTATGTAGAGTACTTCAACTTTCTTTTTTTCTTGGGGTTTTTCGTAGGTTTTAAGGTTGTCTGTTTTTCTTATGGTGTTCATTACTGCCTGACGGCTGATGTTGCAGTTGGCCCCTTCCCTTTTTAGCTCCTGGGTACTTTTCTCGTAGGAGAGCATCGTTGAAAGGTCTAATATGTCTCCCCTAAGATCAAGGTCTACTCTTTCGTACTTGTCTATTCCCATTATTTTATCTACCAGATATGCTTTCTCGCCTGTTACTTTGTTTTCATAGTACCGCCTTTTGTATGTTATATCTCCAAATCCCCCTATAATGGTTCTCTTACAGTCTTTTTGTACTACTCGCCAATCTTTTCTTTCTTGCTTATCGCTATATATCTTTTTATCCATTTCTTCTATTACTTCGGTGCATACTTCTCTACCCAGTTCATTCAATATTTCCTTTAGTTGTTCTACAAATACTGGATAGGTATATTTACCATCTAAAGTTTCTATGATTTTCTCTCCAGCTAGAAGGAATTTTTCATGTGCACGTTGAATTATATCCATATAGACCTCACCTTTCTGAGTTTTATACTCATCCTAAGAGAGGATGGTGAGGTCTTTTTTCTACGTACGATCGCCTTTTTCCTGCTTTTTGACCTATAAAAATTTTACACTAACTGTTAAATCCGGCAGCAAAAAACCAGCCATAGCCGAAATTACATCGGTTATTGGCCGGTTTCAAAATATAATCTGATGCAACAATGATTTTAAGAATTTTTCATTATTACATTTTCTATAACCTCTGCTACATCTTCACAAGCATCGCAGCATTTTTCCAGATAATGATATGTGTTATCCCATGCGACTATTTCTTTATAATTTACATTGCTAAGATATAGGGCTCTTATAGCTTCATTGTAGAGTGCGTCTCCTTCTTCTTCCAGCTCATTGATTTCTACAATTAGTTCATGGAGCTTTTGAGACTTGTGGAAATTTGGAAATTCATCAAATGCCTGTCTTAATAATCTACAGCATTTTACGATAATCTCAGTCATCCTCTGGGCATGCTTTGTAACCTCACTGATGTTATACATGTACATTCGCATTAATACATCTTCGATGGTATCTGTAACAGTATCAATATAATCCGCTATTGCCATAATATCCTCACGTTCAATCGGGGTTATAAATTCCTTTACCAGTCTTCCAATCATTTGATGTCTTGCAACATCTGCAGTATGTTCTATAGTATGCATTTCTTCCATTTTGTCTTTTATCTGTTTTGCATCGTAGTCAATCATGATTTGATTTAACAAATCTGCGGCTTCACAGGAATAATCTACTAATTGAACAAAAGTATCGAAATAATAATTATCCTTTTTACGCATAATAGTTGCCTTCCCCAATCTATTTATTTTTGTTTTAAAATAATCTCATAAATAGTAATGCCAATAAAAAACTAATTAATCCGCAGCCTGGGAAAGTCATCAACCAGGCAATTACCATTTCTCTTACAATTCCCCAATTTACGGATGAGATTCTCTTTGCTGCGCCTACTCCCATTATAGCTGTTGTCTTGGTATGCGTAGTGCTGACGGGTAGTCCCAGCACAGAAGCTAGAAATAAGCATATAACACCTGCAAGATCTGCAGAAAATCCTTGATAGGTTTCAAGTTTCACCATTTCCATTCCTACGGATTTGACAATTCGCATACCGCCTATGGATGTTCCCAGTGACATCACTATGGAGCACAATATTATCAGCCATAACGGAATAACAAATTCAGTAACCGAAGCGTGCCCTTGAGCAAGAAATATGCCGAGCATAAACACACCCATAAACTTTTGACCGTCCTGAGCACCATGCATAAAGGCCATACCGGCGGCACTGACTATTTGAGCATATTTAAATAAACTATATGTTTTTCTACGGTCAAAGCCGCTAAAAACCTTTTCGATTACTTTAACTACTAACCATCCTGAAAAAAAACCCAAGAACATGGATAATGCCAATCCATATAAAACTTTTATCCATTCATCGAAATTGATACCGCTAATGCCCTTTTGCAGTGCTATTGCAGCACCGCTTATACCTGCTATCAATGCATGACTTTCGCTAGTCGGTATACCCAACCACCATGCTGCGGTAGCCCATACCACAATTGCAAATAAAGCCGCACACAATGCAATAAGAGCTTTATGAGCATCTCCTCCGAAGTCCACCATATTATATATGGTTTCTGCTACCCTCGAGTTAACTATTGTCATAACAAATACACCTAAGAAATTAAAAATAGCAGCCATAATGATTGCAGGTTGTGGTTCCATAGAACGTGTGGAAATACATGTAGCTATGGCATTTGGAGCATCGGTCCACCCATTGACCATAACAGTTCCTAGTGTCAATGCTACGGTAATAATCAAAGCCGGGTTTGAAAATAATTGTACTACAAAATCTTCAAGAGTAACCGTCATAATTAATCATCTTCCCATAAAATATTTGAATACAAAAAAATTTAATGTTTGCATGAAAACAGGTTATTCCCTTTTATTTAGCTCTTGATATTTGCTATTCCTTCTATCCGCAGGAGCTTTTCCTTTATTTCTATTCCGCCTGCAAAGCCTGTAAGTGTTCCATCCTTGCCGATGACTCTGTGGCACGGTACCACTATGGACACAGGATTTGCTCCGATAGCTTTTCCAACTGCCCGCACGGCCTTGGGATTATTAATTTCTCGAGCTATTTGCGAATATGTCTTGGTTGTTCCATATGGTATGTTTAGCAGGGTTTTCCACACTGATATCTGGAAGCATGTACCTTGTAAGTCTAAAGGAATATCGAAGGTATGCCGCCGACCCCTTAAATATTCTTCAAGTTGAATCATATATGGTTTTAATTTATCTTGATTACAGATTAAGTCGGCTTGAGGAAAATACTTATTTACCCAAATCTCTAATACCTTAAATGGCTTGTTTGACCAAAGCACATAGCATATACCTTTTGGACTGGCCGCCAAATGCATCTCCCAATCTTTATATGAAAAGTATCCCCAAAATACGGCTGATTTCTTTATTAAAACCCACTCCCTTTTATAATATTCATCATAATTATACATCAAAGATTTCTATTTGCATATCATAATACATATCTGCCCAGCTAATTTCTTGTTTATTACTATTCAGAGGTCTGTCATTTTACTATATGCTGCTGTCATTGTTATGAATATATACCTAAACAAAGACGCACTTAACTAAGGGTGGTTGATTAATCACCCTTCGACCAGCTCAAAGAGCAATACCCAAAA
>JALHJR010000161.1:0-1547 GCA_022840405.1 Tepidanaerobacter acetatoxydans | reverse complement strand
AAGAATAATGTCCTTTAAAATCTGGTAAATACCTTTTTTTGCAGATGGTTGCTGCTGTACCAAATGCAATTCCCATAACCATGTTCGCCATATGGACCATGCAGATAATTGTGTGAGTGTCCAAAAGTGTCTGGCGCATTTTTTCAAAAGAGGAGAGGAACATCCAGCTCTGCATGGTGACCATGGCATTATAGCCATCCGGTTTGACCAGTTCAAAGCCTCTCTCAATAAACATGGCAAACAAATCGGATTTTGTCTCGGAGTACTGAACCTCTGCATATGCTTTAACATCACCGTTCAAGTTCTTGCCACCCATGTACGGCGGGTTTGCCACCACCACCTGGTAGCGCGGACTGAGGTACTCCGACATCTCCAGCACCTTCAGCAGCTTTTCATTGGTTTTGCTCAGGAACAGATCCTCAAACACGCCGGCAGCCTGCATGCGCGCGCGCAGGGTGGGTACGTCTTTGATGGCAGGCCGGATGAGCGAGCCAAAGGTTTTGGCATTTTCGAACTGCTGCATACCCTCCCACAGGTCGAGGGTATACAGGTCCTGCCCCACCCGATCCAGATACGCCTTGGCTTCACCAGGTTCAAAACTGACATCCTGCATTTCGAGGATATTCGGCCTGACGCCGCGGGTGAAAAAGCGTTTGTCTTTAGCGCGGGCTTTCATCATCAGCGCGAAGCTGGAGAGCATCGCGGCGCGCTTGTCAATTTCGATCCCGTACAGGTTCTTTTGCAGGATCAGGCGCGGAATGCCAACCGCGTCGTATCCTTGTTCCTCATAAATGTCATACAGCAGGTCAAAAGCATAGGTGAGGATATGCCCGCTGCCGCAGGCCGGATCCAGCAGTTTAAGCTCTTCCGGCGACTCTACCCTGAGGAAATCAGTTTCGGGTTCCCCCGGGGAAACATAATATTCCATTTTGGAGCGGATGTTTGAGTTGGGAAAGTTCAGCAGCCATAAGCGCCCCAATGAGTTCTGTACCATGTAGCGCACGATCCAATCGGGGGTGAAAAGCTGGGTGACCGCCGGGATATCCTGTTTTTTCACCGCGCCCTTGGCCGCCATGACCTGGTCTTTGCGCTCTGAGATGTAAAACTGGTACAGCCAGCCGATCACTTCCACATCCTGACACACCTCGGGGGTGAGGGTATCGCGAACTGCTTGAAGGACAGACTGGTTTGAAAGCAGGTCTTCGGGCATGAGCAGTTCGGTAACGTCCGGGATGGCGGTGAACAGAAATTCCATCTCGCGGGCATAGCTATTGCAGGCAGCCACCAGCAGCAGGCGATAGGCTTCCTGATCGGCATCGGGCGAAGGGATGCTGCCATTGAGCAGACCCGCGACCCGTTTGCGATCCAACTGCCAATCGGAATCAAACAGACCCTGTTTGGCTTGCTGCAAAATTTCGGGTTGGGTGAAACCAGGCGAAGGTGAGACAATGCCAGCGCGCGTGTAATTATTCACATCCATGTAGCGCAGGGCGCATAAGCGATTGAACCAGGTATAAGCGGCTTCTTCGATCAGTGCCTGTTGGCTT
>JALHJR010000160.1:0-1549 GCA_022840405.1 Tepidanaerobacter acetatoxydans | reverse complement strand
TATCCACATACATTGTATGCAGAAGCGGCTGGTCAAAACCTGTTTGGTATTTTTCCGCAACCAAAAGCACTTGATACTCATCGGTTGCAAAGCGGTCCGCAAGCTCTGATTCTTTAAAGCCGTTCATATCGCTTTCCGTATATTCTATGCCTTCATCCCTTACTATCCCCGAAAATGCTACTAATGTTTTTAGCCCTTTATAGCCCTTCTTTTTGATGTATTCATCAAAGGCATGTTTGTAGCGCACCGCATGAAGCCTGGAACTTGTTACGACCATAGCCTTCGCCCTTCCCCCTATTTTATGGCTGGTCACATTTCTGAAATGCTCCACCATTATTTCAGTTTTTTGGGCAATATTGTGGGGGTGAAGGCTTACATACCTTGTAAGAGCCTTAGTCGCTTTAGCCTTGTCAAAAGCAGGGTCGTCTTCTATCTTTTTTGCCAATTTAAAATAGGTTTCATAAGTTACATAGTTTTGAAGCACATCTAAGATAAATCCCTCTTCAATAGCCTGTCTCATTGAATACAAATGAAAGGGATGTGGCAATCCATCTTCACCTATAGTCCCAAACATTTCCAGTGTCTTAGCTTTGGGGGTTGCGGTAAATGCAAAAAAGCTGATATTGGGCTGCCTTCCTCTCTTTTTTATTGTATTTAAGATTTCTTCTTCAGGATCGTATCCTTTGCCCTCTAGTTCTTCGTCAAGTCTTGCTGCTTCTTCAAGACTGCTTGCCGACAGCACTTCTTGTAAGGAAGCCATATTTTCTCCTGTACTGCTGGAATGAGCCTCATCTATGATGACAGCGTATTTGCGGTTTTCAAGCTCTCCTACTTTTTCAATTATAAAAGGAAATTTTTGCAGTGTAGAAATAATAATCCTCGCACCGCTTTTTAGGGCTTCGGCCAGCTGGGCAGAGTCCTTATCTATTTTTTGAACAACTCCGTGCTTATGTTCAAGCTGATAAATACTTTCCTGCAGCTGCCTATCTAAAACTCTTCTGTCTGTAATAACGATTACCGAATCAAAAACCGAGTTATCTTCATCATCATGTAAATTAGCAAGGCGATGAGCAAGCCAAGAAATAGAATTGGTTTTTCCTGATCCTGCACTGTGCTGCACAAGATAGTTCGTTCCTGCTCTCTTTTCTCTTACATCAGCTTCCAGCTTTCTTACTACATCTAATTGATGATATCTTGGAAATATGACTTTTTCTGAAATATAAGTTTTTCCGTCTATGTCTTTTTTCTCTTCGGTTTCAGTGAATACAAATCTCTTTAGTATGTCCATTAAACTATCCTTTTGGAGTATCTCCTCCCAAAGATAAGCGGTTTTAAACCCATTAGGATTTTCCGGATTGCCTCTGCCCCCATCTTTTCCTTTATTAAAAGGTAAAAAGAAGGTCTTATCTCCTGCAAGCCTTGTCGTCATATAAACTTCCGAGGTATCTGCCGCAAAAAATACTATGGCTCTTTTTTTAAACTGAAAAAGCAGCTCATTAGGATTTCTGTCCTGCTTATACTGCATTATGGCATCTTCATAAGTCTGACC
>JALHJR010000159.1:0-1564 GCA_022840405.1 Tepidanaerobacter acetatoxydans | reverse complement strand
TGAAACTGACGTAGAAAATGAATACTTCATAAGAGATAGGCACCCTGGAACGTTTAATTTCTCGCTCGATGATGCTGATACTGAATATGTCTATAATCTAAACAATGGAATCTTAACTCTTACTGTCAGTTTACCAAAAGACACACAAGAAGGAAGCAAAGTCCTTGGAAAAGTCTGTATCAACGATGATACATTACTTGAGCCTTTTCGTGAGAACTTTACACGTAATGTGTTAGCTCCAATTACGACAAACAATGGGAGACCGGGAAACCGGCGGCCTCCAGCCGGCAGTGGGATCGGTAACAGGCAGATTCCCGATGCCTTGTCATTTCCTAACGTAATTAAAGTTAATGAGGAGGAATGGCAAGCTAATAATTTTGACAAATATAGCGCATTAAAAGTTATGAGCGCATCAGATGGTTCATATGACTTCTATGTAAACATTGACAACGTGTGGTTAAAAACTGAAATTAGCCAATCAAGAGATGTAGATGTCGCACCTATCCTACAAGCAAAATTTGTTAATGGGCTTGTACTATTTGGTATGGCTTTGCTCAAGGATAAAAAATATTTGGAATATGGAGACATAGCAGGCTATCGAGATAGTAATAACCCTCTCTCTATTGAGGATTTGATTTTAAAAACATCACGATCATTTGCCCCCATAATAATTCCCCTCGTTGATGCTCTAGGGGAATTGAGTACTGAAAACAATTCACAAGTTCAAGTAAACGGCGATGCTCTTGTTCAAGGAGTGTTGTTCTAAGAACAAAAACAAGATTTAAATCAATTTCCTTTTATGTATTGCTTAGAATTCCCGAGAACAGATAAGTATTATTGTTCCCCCTCCTACTCTCCAACCCCAGATTAAGCCAACCAGCTCCCCCGCATCCCGTTGTATAATTCACCCTGAAATAACGCACGCAGGAGAAAAAGCATGCACACCCAATACTACGTCGGCTGCGACTTAGGCGGCACGAATATCAAAGCCGGGCTGGTGGATCTGTCCACTGGTCAGGTCATTGCGTCCAGGGACACGAAAACGCTCTCGTATCTCGGGCACGAGGCGGTTATCGGACGCATCGCGAACCTGATTACCGAAATGGTAGCCGAAGCGGGCTTTGAGTGGTCCCAGATTGGCGGGGTGGGCCTCTCCGCCCCCGGCCGGCTGGATATCGAAAAAGGGCTTACCAGCTTTATCCCCAACCTGCCCGGGCATTGGATTAACGTGCCAATCAAAGCGCTACTGGAGAGCCACCTGAAGGTACCCGTCTACATCATGAACGACGTGCGCGCGATTACCTACGGCGAATGGGCGTTCGGCGCGGGCAAGGGTGTGGACTGCATGCTCTGCCTTGCCATCGGCACAGGCATCGGCGGCGGGGTGGTGATGAATAATCAGCTCGTCCTGAACCAGGGCGGCACTGCCGGAGAGCTGGGGCATATCACTGTGGACTTTCACGGACCCAAATGCGGCTGCGGTAATTATGGCTGCGTGGAGACTTTTGCTTCCGGGCCGGCTATCGCGGCGATGGGGTTGAAAGCGGTGGTACAAGGCCAGGCG
>JALHJR010000058.1:0-7752 GCA_022840405.1 Tepidanaerobacter acetatoxydans | reverse complement strand
CTTTGTGGGGTTCCTCTGTCTCTACCTCTACTGCAGGATCCTGAACCGGATCAAGAAAGCGGGGATGACCGCTCATCTCTCGCCGCACGGTCTCCTCCTCAAACTTTCAAAGGTCTATGCGGTGGAGAGAGGGGAGGAGAGGGGGATCACCGAGGTGCCAAAGCAGGTACGGAAGATTGCGGAGAGACTTGAACTGGATATATTCCCTAATATGTGAGGAGTTTGGGCTGGATATATTCCCTAATATGTGAGGAGTTTGGGATTTAAGTGCGGTGGGGAGTGATATTCCGACGCAAATGGGGAATGGTAGACCGACTTTGACAGTATAAGAGTTGTACACTACTCAGATTGGCGACGGATTTCACGAGGATTGTAATAAAAATGCTGGCTCTGAACTCTTACTGCGGAAAGTCAGATCTATTTCACTCTCCTCAAATATCCACCAGGTGCAACGGTAATCAACAACTTATTTTCAATCTCTTCATCAACCACAAATTCATTATGTTCTTTCAGATATGCTTGCACCGCAGTTTTCGGATTGTTACCGACGTCCCATGGCCGATCGCTATAAGTGCCTTTGGGCATATCCTCGATGATTGTGTCAAAAACGACACAATAACTCCCAACAGATACCAACGGCGCATACAACTCAAGTTCCCTCAGCACATGCTCATGTGTGTGATTCGAGTCAAGGCACACCAGCACCCTTTTTCCTCCAGCCATCTGCCGTACTTTTTCAGTTATTTTTTCATCTGTGCTGGAGCCTTCAATCATGGTTATTCGTCTAAACATGGGATGCCTTTCTATCTCGACACGGTTATGCCTGCGGATGTCTATGTCAATCCCAACAACACGCCCCCCCCCTCCTAGAAGTTCAAGCATGGAAGCGTAAAATATGAGAGAACCCCCATGTGCAATACCAGTTTCTATAATTAAATCTGGCTTTACTTGCCAGATGATCTCTTGCATCGCAATGATATCCTGCGGATACTGGATGATGGGGCGACCAAGCCAAGTGAAATTGTATGAGTATTTTGCATTGATAGTAGCGGTCATAAACGAGTTTGACGCTTCCTTTAAAGTCTCATTGCTAGAATACCCTTCTACTCTGTCCCGACATTTTTCTCTGAATTCATCAGATGCATTCAAGTAAAACCACTCCATCAAAATTTCATCAGGCATCTATCCAAAACGAAACAGTCTCCTCTCCAAGGTCCCAATGCTGATTTTATTTCCCATAAATAATTCTCATTCATAATGATTACCCCTTCAACTTCGTTCATTCCCACAAAATCTTCTGGTGATATAATAGGGTGTGCACTTCTGGCGATATAATAACCCTGTTTTCTTTTATTAATATCCACAATGCACAATATTTTTTCGCGATCAGGATCCATTATTCTTGCAAAGTTCGCCCCTTTGGCACCTCCACCCCATAAAGCGAGATTTGAATGTTTTTTAATGAAATGATTGCAAAATTCTAGTTTCTCCTTTAATTTCTTAGGAGCAGAGAGGATCATCGTATCCAAGAAATTAATATTTCTAGGAGTGTGGACTATAAAATCGCCAGTTGCATACAAGTATTGATCTCCGAATAAATAACCCGTTTCACAGTTTGGGAGCATATATCCAAGTAGCAACCGATTAAAATAATTACAATGCTCATAAGATAGATCCCAGAAAGCACCGTTTCTGGCAATCCATTCAAAACTGGGGACTTCAATATAGATCTTGCTAATTTTCCTATTTGATTGATCGATCTTCTTCAAAAAATTTAGCGGATCAGGTACATGCTCAAGAACATGACGCATTATAAATAGATCCGCCTGCGAATAGCAATTATTTGATGGTGGGTAGTAACATTTTTGAATAAACGGAGCATCCCCTTCGTACGCTGGATCGAAGCCCAATACGTTGCGATATCCCGAATAATAGAGTAGATTCAAAAAAGTACCTTTACCGCAACCAATTTCGATAATATGTGATGTTAAAGGATTGTTTTCTTGAATGATCTGCATTACACTATCTAAATGTCTTCTGAATTCTCCTGAACAGGATTGTTCATTTTGATATTTCGAGTCATATTGTAATTTTTCGCGATCAAAACTTGCATTCCATGCGAAACCACAATTTCTACATAATACTACACGAATTGATCCTAACTCGGCAAGACGGGCTTCTTTTTCTGTGGGGTAGATCTTATTCTGAAATACTGGTACGTTGTCCTCTTGAAATATCTCGATAATCTCTTCTGAAGAGCATATGGGGCAAATGTCTATCATCGTGTATCACTCCAGAGAATCTCCCTTAGTTTTGAGGTGTCCCCCCAAAATGCCATTGGCTCATAATCAGAATAAGGATAATAGCCGAGATTTAATTTTATATCAGATTTCAACATTGCAATCCTTTCTTCTACTAAGCGACGTATTGAGATCGGAGTTCCAGAACAGCAGTTAACAGTCCCTGTTATTTTATTCTGAAGTGCAATTATACATATGTTTCTTGCTGCATCTTCTACTGGTAGGTAGTCACGTAATTGCTCTCCTCCTGACATATTGAATTCCTTCTTACCTTCAGAAATAGCTTTTTCAAGTTGGGGAAGAAGAGAATTTGGATTTTGGCCTTTACCATATATATAAAAAAGTCTAACCCAATTAAAAGAGGTTTGAGTGTCCTGAACCAAGTATTGTAGGTACTTGTGGAGTGTATCTTTGGCAAGGCCATAGTAAGTCACGGGTTGAGTTGGAACCGACTCATGCAAGCAACCACATTGCATACCATATTCATAGCAGGTGCCTGTTACCACCATCCTTTTAACCCCACTCTCTATGAAATTTTTTAAAAATAAGCAATTTGCAGGTAGGTTTCTCTCTACATGAAATGGGTCTTTGTAATTGGGGAGTCCATCCCAAGCTAAATGAATGATAATATCTGGTTCCCCAAAGTAATTGTAATAATCTAGATTTGAGTTGTTATAATCGCATTCAAGGTATTCTACTTTACTATACCAATCATAATTTTCAGCTTTATTTTCATTCCGAGATGAAGCGATAACTTTTAATCCTCTCTCTAACAACTGAGGAACAACATAGCTACCTATGAAACCAGTAGCACCGGTAACTAAGACTCTTGTAAGCATCTGTTACTCACATCCCATAACAGTATTAGTCATTAGATTGTCACAATCTATAGACTCCAAGTTAGGAATAGCAATAACAAATTGAGAGTGCCAGTCTTTTACGTAAGACAACTGTTTGATAATCTCCTCTTTTATATTCCAGGGTAAAATAACTATGATGTCAGGTTTGTCATCTGATATTCTCTCTTCAGAGACGATTGGAATATGCGATCCTGGGAGGTATTTTCCCTTTTTATGAGGGGAAGCATCCACAACATATTCAATCAGATCCGTTCCCTTGATCCCACAGTAATTCAATAGTGTATTCCCCTTTGCTGCTGCTCCATAAGCAACAATTTTTTTCCCCATTCTTTTTTGATCCATCAGGAATGAAAGAAAAGAACTTTTGATAGCATTTGCCTCTCGTTGAAACGAATCGTAGACCGTGGGGTCAAGTATGCCAAATTCCCTCTCTACTCCTTTAATATATTCCACTTTAGTATTCACATCATGAGAGTCATCGTTTATATGACAGGCATAAATCCTTAGCGAACCCCCATGAGTGGGCAATTCTTCTACATCGTATATCTTTAATTTATGTGCAAGGAATACCTTCTCAACTGTGTGTAGAGAAAAGTATGAAAAATGTTCGTGATAGATTGTATCGAATTGATTATATTGGATCAATCTTAAAAGATGTGGAAATTCCATTGTTATTGTTCCACTGTCTGAAAGAACTATTTTTAAACCCTCAACAAAGTCATTTATGTCTGGTACATGAGCCAAAACATTATTGCCAATAATTAAGTCCTGTTTTCCACGCTCCTCAGCAATTCGAACCGCTAATTCTGATCCAAAGAAGTCCACTATTGATTCAACTCCCTTTTTCTCTGCTGCTTTTGCTGTCCCAGCAGAGGGTTCAACTCCAAAGCAAGGGATACTTCTTGCGACAAAAAATTGAAGTAAATATCCATCATTGGATGCTATCTCCATCACTCTTGATGACTTACTTAATGACAATCGCTTGCAGATCATCTTAACATAATCCTCTGCGTGTTTGACCCAGGATCTGGAGTATGAACTGAAATAAGCATAGTTCTCATTAAATATCTCATTCGATTTTTTGTATTCATCAATCTGCACAAGCCAGCAATGTTCGCAAAAAAATACCTTTAATGGGAAATAAACCTCAGGTTCATTCAACTGCTCTTTTGTAAGATATGAATTTGATGGTGGGGCATTTACAAGGTCGATAAACACCTTCTCCAGTGGATATCCGCAAAATCGGCATTTCATAGTATTATCCCCTGGAAATCATCACCGATCATTTTATGATTTTTATCTTTCTCCGAAATCTCTGTCGGTTCAATAGGCCACGTGATTGAAAGCATTGGATCAGAGTAGTTCAATGCTCCTTCATGCTCTTTAGAATAAAATTCACTGTGGAAATAAAGCATCTCTGAGGCATCTTCAAGAGTTTGAAAACCGTGAGCAAATCCTTCAGGAATACATAGCATCCTCATGTTCTCGGCGCTCAATTCGGCACCAAACCACCTGAGAAACGTAGAGGAACCTTTACGGATATCGACCATTACATCATAGACCGCACCACGTATGCATCGTACAAGTTTCATTTCTGTATAAGGGGGGTACTGAAAATGGAGGCCTCTAATCGCCCCTTTTTTAAGCGTCCTTGAGTAATTAACATTAACAAAATGCCGACCTTCAATGAGTGTAGAAAGTTCATTCTCGCAAAAGAAGCGAGCAAAAACACCTCTATGATCGATAAAGGGTTCTGTATCAACAATCGCCGCGCCAGATAATGGCAACTTTTCAATTTTCATAACAATCATGCCTTCATATATGCTACAATGTCAGCAAAACATGCATCCTGCATGGACTCGGCAGGATCGCTATAATATTTCTTATACCATCCAGCGGTTTTTTGGATTGCCTCATTTAGATCCCATTTAGGCATCCAGTGTAGCATGTGCACTGCCTTATCTATCGATAAGCGCAAAACAGAAGCTTCAGGCGGAGCATTTTGAGGAGAAATTTGCTCCCACTCACCGTATCCCCATTCTTTGCAGAAACGATCCACAAGATCAGATACTGTGGATTCATCCTCATATCGTGGACCAAAATTCCACGCCGAACAAAATTGGGGGTTCTTATCGTGGAACATTCTTGCCCCTAACATCAAATAACCAGACAATGGCTCCAGAACATGCTGCCATGGGCGAATAGCATTGGGGTTTCTGACTGGAATAGTTCTATCAATCGATAAAGCGCGTACTGCGTCAGGTATGATCCGATCTTCCGCCCAATCTCCGCCTCCAATGGCATTTCCAGCTCTCGCCGTAGCAATGCATATTCCATGGGCTTCAAGATTCTCAGGTGGAAAGAAAGATTGTCTGTATGCGGATACTGCTATCTCCATCGCTGCCTTGCTTCCACTGTATGGATCATAACCCCCTACGGGATCATTTTCGCGATATCCCCATATCTGTCCTTTATTTTCATAACATTTGTCACTCGTCACCATAACTACCGAGCAGGGTTGTCCCCATTCGCGTAAACACTCCAGAACATTTAGACTACCAATAACATTTGTTTCAAATGTTTTTATAGGGCAATAATAACTTCTTCTGACCAATGCCTCTGCCGCAAGATGAAAAACATAATCCGGTTCTGCCAGTTGGATGGCACTTTTCAGAGCACTTTTATCGCAAATATCAGCAATAGTTTCTCCTGAAAGCAGATCAGATACAGATGACAAAGTGTAGTTGTTGGTGACCGAAGGAGGGGGGAGAGAATAACCAAATACATTTGCCCCTGCTTTTGAAAGCCACAATGAAAGCCACGATCCTTTGAAGCCTGTGTGGCCTGTAATAAGGACATTTTTATCTTTATAACTAGACATCAACTCCATACCTATCAGTCCCACAACTTCCATTTGCTCCTATCTTCATTCCACATCTGATTCAATTGTTGTACATCACGTAATGTATCCATGCACTTCCAGAATCCCGTGTGCTTGTAGGCATACAACTCTCCATCGCGACTGAGGTTTTCGAGTGGTTCTCTTTCAAAAACTGTTGCATCACCATCGCGTAAATAATCGAAAATACCTGGTTCGCAAACAAAAAACCCACCGTTGATCCAGGCACCATCGCCTATAGGCTTTTCAACGAAATGCTCTATTTTCCCACTATCATCGGCAGAGATTGAACCATAGCGCCCTTCAGGCTGCACAGATGTGAGGGTTACCAGATGACCGTGTGAATAATGAAACGATAGCAACTTTTTTATGTCTACATCCGAGACGCCATCGCCATATGTTAGCATAAACGTTTCATCCCTCACATAATCTTTTGCTCTCAAAATCCGCCCTCCAGTCATCGTATTCAACCCTGTATCAATCAAGGTGACAACCCATGGTTCGCAATAGTTATGATGTATCTTGATATTATTTCTTGCGAGGTCTATTGTTATGTCACTTTGGTGAAGGAAATAATTTGCAAAATACTCTTTTATGACGTATCCTTTATAGCCTAAAAGAATAACAAACTCATTGAAGCCGTAGAATGAATATAATTTCATTATATGCCATAAGATAGGTCTGCCACCTATCTCTACCATAGGCTTTGGAATTGTTTGTGTTTCCTCTGCAAGGCGTGTACCAAACCCCCCGGCTAGGATAAGTGTTTTCATGTCACATCAGCCTTCTTTAATAGGGCCAGATAATGTCCACTCCAGCAGTGGACGAACTACTCCAGGTATGGGTCCAGAGTAACCTTCAGGCCTTGTAAGAACTCCTTCGATAGGATCATTAATGGTTACGTAAAGCAAATCTTTTTCGGCGAAATGAACGTGTAGCGGATTAACACTCGTTAAAGCAAAAAGTACGTGATATGTGCTACTATTTAACGTATTAGCGGGGATGCAACATCTAGATACATACGTTCCACATTTACGTTTTAACATAGATTTTGGATCAAGTTTTGAGTCGGAAGTTACGAATACTAATTGCCCAAACTGATCATAAACATGATAATTAGGATAAACACGCATATCGTTTCTGAACAATTCATACTTCATTTCAATAAATATATCCTCGTTGATACATGCCGAAGTAATGGGAACACCATCTTTATTCACTATTCTGGCACAACGAAGAATCGCTTCATTATCCCCCGGAAAATTTTTTGAAAATACAATCCGCCCTACCGCTTCCTGCCCGGCATTAAGATAAGCATCCATCACTTTTTCCATTGGTCCATTCTTTGTTATAATTCCTTCATCCAGCAAGATCCCTTTGTTACATAATGAGGAGATCATGGCCATATTATGACTCACAAACAACACCGTCCTCCCCTCGCTCGCCACCTCCCCCATCTTCCCAAGACACTTCTTCTGGAACTCCGCATCCCCCACCGCCAGCACCTCGTCCACCAGTAAAATCTCCGGGTCCAGGTGCGCCGCCACCGAGAAAGCGAGCCGCACATTCATCCCACTTGAGTACCTCTTCACTAGCGTGTCTAAAAACTTTTCGACGCCAGAGAACTTGACGATCTCGTCGAACTTCTCGTCGATCTCGCGCTTCTTCATGCCAAGGATGGCGCCGTTGAAGT
>JALHJR010000158.1:0-4003 GCA_022840405.1 Tepidanaerobacter acetatoxydans | reverse complement strand
GCGGGGTCATCGATCTGCGTTATACCGCTCCTGCAACCGCCGGGGGTGCTGCGCGTGAAGCAGAATGCTGGTGGTGATGCTGAACTGCGGCAGTTTGGAGTATAACGCAAAGCCTTATGCTGGATGAGGTCAGGGTAAATTTCGACCGGTTGGGTCTACGGTCTAAAAAACGTAATGTAGGGATGAATCTATGGGTTTGGACAGATGCAGCAGATGCGAAGTCCCGTTGCAGGGTTTCCTGACCGGGAGGAGGGAGATCAAGGGTCGCCTTTACTGCAAGAAGTGTTACTACGAAGAGTTGGGAGATATCCTTGAGGAGCACCCGTTAGGGGGGCCGATCTTGAAACCCGGCAAATGAAGACCAGAATCACCTGACAACTCTTAAATTTTAAACGTGTGGCTGATAGTTATGCCTATTTTCATCTGTGATGCCGTGCTCGATCAGATGATCAGTTCTTTGTGCAGGTCGGTGAAAAGGGCGTATTCCACATCTGATGGAACTGCCCGATACCCGATCTTGATCGGTGCCGGTAATTCAGGAGATGTTGTTGCAACCAAAATTTCAGCGGCAATCGGGCAAATAGAAGGTGCCGATGTGGTTACCGTTTACCGAATCGATGTGGGTCAAAAGGGTGAGGAACTGAGTGGGATCGAACCCCAAAAAATTGCCGGGCGATCGGTTCTTATATGCGACAGCATCGTGAATACCGGAAAAACACTAAGTAGCGTAACGAATCTTCTGTAAAAATTAAATTGGCTCTGGATCCAACCTGGATTTGGACAAAGTAGAACAGGGTCATAGACCCCTTAACGTTTGTCGAAGGTTACCATTCCGATTCAGAGAACGGCACGAAGACCTTCATCACCTGGTTCCTCAACCAGGTGATGCTTCAGGAGGCTCTCCAGCAGACTGGGGCCGATGCATACGAGCGAACCGATGCGCGGAAGGCGCATTGGAACGGCTACAATGACCGAACCCTCAAGACTCGATACGGGGAGACAGTCCTCCGGAAACCCCAGTTCCGCGAGTTCCCGTTTGAGACGCAGGTCTTCGGACGCTATGCCCGGGTGGAGAAGGCTCTGGTGAACGCAATCGTCGAATCCTGCCTCCAGGGAGTTTCGACGAGAAATTTTGGCATGTTATACCCGTACTCACCGCTTGTTGGCTCGCTCCCGCCCGTAAAATAGAGGTCTATACGGGATATAGTCCGGTTTCCCAAAATTGATCCGCAACCGGTATATTTATTTACCCTGGCGCGAAATGCCCGCACATGAGACCCTATGCGATTTTGACCGTGCTCCTAGTCCTGATCGCCGTGGCCGTCGCCGGTTGTACCGTGGCGACAGACGAGCCGGCACCGACCCCAGCACCGACCCCAGCACCGACCCCAGCACCGACCCCAGCACCGACCCTAACGCCTACTAAAACGCTCGACACGGCGACAATGGGCGAGAAGAACGCAGTGAAGAAGGCCGAACAGTACCTGAAATATTCAGCATTCTCCCGGGAGGCCGGGAGGGATTGATCGACCAACTCATGTTTGAGGGATTCACCCACGATGAGGCTGTGTATGGGGTAGACCACACCGGTGCGGACTGGAACGAGCAGGCTGCGAAGAAGGCCGAACAGTACCTGAAATATTCAGCATTCTCCCGGGAGGGATTGATCGACCAACTCATGTTTGAGGGATTCACCCGCTCGCAGGCTGAATACGGCGTGGCGGCGGTCGGTTACTGAACCGCCCCGTTCTTTTTTACAGTCTGCTGTGATAAAATCCCATTACTGGAGCGACCGCCGGTCCCGCTCGGCTGGATCGTGCAGTTTCTTCCTGGGGAGAGAACGTGTGAGACTGTGTCGATGTCGTGGATCATCAGATCCATGGATCCGGCGAGTGGAAGAGGAAAATATGGTTGGGGGTGTTTGCGAGGCAACGAGGTGTCGCTTTTCAGCGGTCTGTTGGATGAGATAGGTGAGGGAAGAGAACTGGGTCGGTGGAGGAGACATAAGAAGTATATCGTAGAGGGAGTAGTTTTACTTTTTGATATATAAATATAATTATGTGTTACTGTGCCGGAGGGTTTGCAAAGTGAGTTTCAAAGATGTTCATGTGCTCTTAAGGTAGTGCAAGAAATCGAGAATAAGAAATGCTCTTATTGTATTGTCTTTACGCCCATAGTTGATGCATTCGCCGTGAAGGATTTTATGTCGGCTAAATGTCGTAGGAATACCTAAACTTTTACCTCGCAGAGCTTCCTGAAATAGAACGTCTAACAGCAAGTATTCTCCAAGAGGAGAATATTCATTAAGTGATGCGATCAATTTTCGTTTAGCCTCTTCCTTTTTCGCGGACTGGTTTCCTTTTCCATCTATCCACTTTTTTGTGACCGGATCTTGTACAACGTTGTATTCCTCAACAATTTCATTCGTTATTCCCTCGATTTGAGGGATTAAGGTGGGAATGACCACAATCGATGGATTTTCCCATAATTTTGCTCGCTTTAGTGTCTTAACGCAATTCCGAAAGATTTTCATCCGTGGTTTAAACTGCGGGTGGTGCCTCCACCCCTCTACTAATTCTTCAAGTGCTTTGTAATTCTCTTTCGAGAAGTAATCAACGAAAAGCGCATTGATTCTCTTTCTTTTACTAACACCTGTTTCCTCAATCTCAAGAACTTTAACATAAAAGGAGGCCGGGAGACTTAATGATATGAACCATTTGTATTTTTTAAGAATACGATCTACATTTTTAGTTGTGAGATCCCAATTTTTCAATGACTCCGCAAATTCGCGAAATTGCTTGGAAAAATTAGCAAATATATCCTCATTTAATCGAACCCAAGACTGAATGATGTTCATTTGAGGAATTACAAATTGAGAAACAATTTGTTGAAGATCTACCTTCGGTAAAACTATTTGTTGAAGAACTTGTTGAAGATCTACCTTCGGTAAAACTATTTGTTGAAGAACTTGTTGAAGATCTGCCTTCGGTAAAACTATTTGTTGAAGAACTTGTTGAAGATCTGCCTTCGGTAAAACTATTTGTTGAAGAACTTGTTGAAGATCTGCCTTCGGTAAAACTATTTTCGGAAGTGCTTCACTTAAAATTTGGTACTTGGAGATTCCAATACTACTAATCGCTTTGGATAATTCATTGACCTTTTCGTTGTTATACCCCTTAACGGCCTCTCTGAAACCACTAAAAACAAGATTATCTTCTGGCTCACCAAAAAACTTCTTTAAAGTTTCATTTTTATCGCAAATTTTGCGAATAATGGAAATTAGCTCTGAATCTGGTATTTTCTGAAAGAGGTCTATGGATAATTTAGGTTCTACAATAAGACTAAATACCAATTTTACTGCGAAATCTCTATCATCAAAAGTTTCTTTTGAAAATGACTTCACGGTTGAAAATTCTTTCAGGCTTAATTGCTGGAATTCTAGATCCCCAAATGGTTCTGAAGTAAAATGGACACTATATTGTTCTCTTAGATCTTTGATGAGCGCTTGGACTTTTTCGCCTTTCTCGATTTCTGACACTATCACCACTCGATAATTGTGTTTAGCACGTTGCTCTCTTTAAACAATCGCTCCACATGACCTATATTCAGATACAATCGCCCAATGTGACTGAAGATTCAATAAGAAGTCTCTAATACAAATATGATCTGATCATAACTATGCCCTGTAAGAATTGCGGTCACAATGTGGAGAGTGGCTCAAACTACTGCTCTCGATGCGGGCAAACAATAGAGGGCTGCACAATTCAGGATTATTTGAATGACCATTTTCGAATATTTGCTGTTATTGGCGTACTTGGGGCAATTGCGCTCTACTTAGCTAGTTTTGCAGAAGCTAACGGGGATAACTTTTGGTTACAGGCAGGGAGTTTACTAAGCTTAACACATTGTCAACGGCGGTGTAAAAGTGTACAGATTTGGGCGGAATAAAAGTGTACACTTGAGTCCATAAACCTATCTTTTTTCATCCCGGAAGCGTATTGGA
>JALHJR010000157.1:0-1584 GCA_022840405.1 Tepidanaerobacter acetatoxydans | reverse complement strand
TAAAAACAAAGCCATGGAGATCCATAGCTTTGTTTTGTCAACAAGCTCAACAACTATCAACCTCCTCTTGGCACGCTTACGAGGTTAGCTGACGGGTTCGGGTCCAAGAGTAACCCTACTTCGTATAGGTTCGTATAAGAAGATACACCCCAAAAAATTGGTTCCCCCGTTCCTTTTATAAAAGGATTAAGCGATATATTCAGAATATATTTTTCTTTATTATAACAAATATTATAAAATATTGTCAATGCATAGAAACTTTTTTTGAGTTTCCGCAACAGCACAGAGGGACTGACCCCTTGTGTTCTTCCCCTTGTGTTCTGTGGAATTTGCCTAAACTCAAAATTTATGTGCCATTGACCGTATATTTTTGGGATGATATAATAAAAGTGTTGATGCAGCAAGGAAAATGCTTAGATACTTAACAAATTTGTCGCAATATATGCCCTAGTATTTATTTAAAAATTACTTAGGGAGGTATGTTTAATGACTCAGTATCATGAATCTGTGGACAAGTTAAGCAGTCATACCCTTAATATTTCCAGAGCACTAACAAGTTTAAAAGAAGAAATTGAAGCAATAGATTGGTATAACCAAAGAGTCGATGCATCGGATGACGCAGAGCTAAAGGCTATAATGGCACATAATAGGGACGAGGAAATCGAACATGCAGCTATGCTGCTCGAATGGCTTAGAAGAAATATGGATAATTGGGACGGAGAACTCAAAGATTATTTATTTACCACAGGCTCTATTACAGAACTTGAAGGGCAAGCAGGTGGCGAAAATGAAACTGGTCCCTGCTTAAATATCGGAGATTTAAAATAAGAGGGGGTATGAGTATATGTTTAACAGGGAACAGGCACCTATAAGTAAAAAAGCATGGGAAGAAATAGACGAAAGGGCAAAAGAGGTTTTAAAATCATATTTGTCCGCAAGAAAGGTTTTTAAGGTAAATGGTCCTTACGGTTTGGACTTTAATGTAATTTCAGAGGGAAGATTAGCGGATATTGTTGAGGGTGGAGGAGTTTCCTACGGAACTTATAAGGTTCAGCCTTTAACAGAAGTCAAAGTTGAATTTGAAATGGACAGGTGTGAGCTAAATAATGTGGAACGCGGAGCGGCAGATGTTGATTATGAGCCGCTGGAAAAGGCAGCAGAAAGCATCTCACTATTTGAAGAAAATGCTGTATTTAACGGTTTGGAGAAAGCCTCGATTGTTGGCATAAAGAATTCCGTAAAGCACGACGTGATACCCTTTGGAAAAGACCAGACAGCAATAATGGAGGCAATATCAAAAGGCCTTATAACCCTCAGGAAATCATACCAGGAAGGCCCTTATGATCTGGTGGTAAGCGATAAGGTGTACACAAGAATCATGGCGGCTGATGGAGAATATCCACTTGATGAAAAAATAGAGGATCTGATCGGCGGAAAGATAGTATTCAATCACGTTATTGATGGAGCATACTTACTGCCTCATGACCATGATGATTTGGAATTTACGATTGGTCAAGATTTTGCAATAGGATATAAATGCCATACTGCTGATAAAATCAAATTCTTCATAAAGGAATCCTTCAC
>JALHJR010000011.1:0-49405 GCA_022840405.1 Tepidanaerobacter acetatoxydans | reverse complement strand
AACCACTTGACCACGGGGCCACAAATGGTGAGCCATCCGCGACTCGAACGCGGGACGCCCTGATTAAAAGTCAGGTGCTCTGCCGACTGAGCTAATGGCCCACTTAAGGCGAGCAGATATTATATTACTATAAAACCTCTTACCTGTCAACACCTTAAAAGAAAAAATCACTGTCTATAATGCACGATTTAGTATCTCTCTAGCCACTACTATGCCTGATGCCGATGCTTGTGCTAAGCCACGGGTTACGCCGGCACCATCGCCTGCAGCAAAAAGATTTGTTATCTGTGTTTCCAGATTGCTGGTCAGGGCAGGCCTAGAAGAATAAAACTTTACCTCAGCACCGTATAGTAAAGTATGGTATGAGTTTACCCCTGGAGCCAACTTATCCATGGCTTCCAGCATTTCTAAGATACTTACCATATGGCGATATGGAAATACCAAGCTCAAGTCACCCGGTGTGGCCTCTTTCAGCGTTGGCTCCACTAAACCCCTTTTTATGCGCTCCGGAGTTGACCTTCTCCCCGACAATAAATCTCCCAACCTTTGGACCAGCACTCCACCGCCGAGCATATTGGCTAGAGTGGCGATGTTCTTGCCGTATGCAATTGGCTCTTTAAATGGTTCGGTAAAGGTTTTGCTAACTAATAAAGCAAAATTCGTATTGGCGGTCTTACGATCCAAGTAGCTGTGACCATTGACGGTTACTAGGCCGTTATTGTTTTCCATAACCACTTCGCCATAGGGATTCATGCAGAAAGTCCTAACCTTATCATCAAAGGATTTTGAATAATATATTAACTTAGATTCATAAACTACATCCGTAAGATGTTCCATTACAACAGCCGGCACTTCGACTCGAACACCTATATCCACTGGATTAATAGACATATCAAGCTTCAAATGCTCAGCCTCTGTTGAAAACCACTCTGAACCTTCCCTGCCAGGGACAACCACCACATAATCCGAAAAATATTCGCTGCCGTCGCAAGTTCTAATTCCCTTGGCACGGCCGTCCTGCACAAGTATGTTTTTAACTTCGGTGCATGTGTTTATTTCTACCCTTTTGTCAAGATAATCTCGCATCTGTTTTAATATTTTCCAACATGTTTCAGTGCCCAAATGTTTTAATTTTGCAGGTATTAATCTTAAATCGGCAGTTGCTGCCTTTTGTTGCAGTACACGAGTTTCTTCATTCTCAATACCGTAGACTTCTTTAGTGCCCCCGAATTTTAAATATACACTATCGACATAGCTGATAAGCTCCATTACTTCGCTTCGAGAAATATATTCATCTAGCCATCCTCCAAACTCAGTGGTCAGGGTAAGTTTGCCGTCACTAAAAGCACCAGCACCGCCCCAACCATTGACAATTGAACAGGGATTGCAGCGCAGGCATTGAACATTGTTTTGCTTTGAAGGACAATTCCGGTTTTCAATATCTTTGCCTTTTTCAACAATTAATATCGAAAGTTTAGGCGCATTTTCAGCCAATTCAAGAGCGGTAAATATCCCTGCCGGACCCGCCCCAACTATAATCACATCGTATTTTTTTGGCATAGTATTCCTCACTTTCACTGCCGAAGCAGCATTTTTATTCAGATGCAAATATCAGCATCTTTCCAAATTTTGTATCTTTTTGCGTTTCGCATTTCCTTATATTTTCACTTTTTTGCAGCACTACTAATATACCAAAATTTAGCCGGAAAATCAATTTATTTTCCGAATATTTTACTAAAATATGTTAATATTTCTTACAAGAATTGCCTGTCTTGGTATTTGTCATATGTATATATCAGGTAAATATTGAAATAATAGAAACAGACCAATACAATTGCATTTTTAAAAGGAGGCTTTCTATGTTTGAATCTAAGACCACGATGGACGTTAAACAATTCTCTATCAAACCTTCAGATATCGGATATGAAACTGAAACTGCCGAGGAAATAGCACCCAATTTAGGTAAAACCAATAACAAAACAATGTCAAAACAGTCGTATAAGGTTAATACAAGACCCCCTCTTATGCTTTACCCTGGAGAATAATAAAAAAGATATATCAAAAAAGTAAATGCCATTGTGACATATTAAAAGTCATCAGCCGCCGGGATACGCTCCAATGGTATTTATCCCGGCGACTGATGCTATCCAAATTTCATGTAAAATTGCATGTTTACCCGACTTGACTTTGGCGAAACCTTTCTAAACTAGCAAATTTAGTAAACTTTGGAAGCCAGACAAGTTCGATGATGCCTGTTGGCCCATTTCGCTGTTTTGCTATTATAATTTCGGCAATGTTCTTTTTGTCGGTATCAGGATTGTAATAATCATCTCTATATAAAAATGCCACAACATCGGAATCTTGCTCCTGACTGCCGGATTCACGAAGGTCACTTAAAATAGGTCGATGGTCGGCCCTCATTTCCGGTGCTCGTGAAAGCTGCGACAATGCCACTACCGGAACGGAAAGTTCTCTGGCCAGTGCTTTAAGTGAACGAGATATCTCTGAAATTTCTTGCTGGCGGTTCTCCGAAGCGGTCCGGCCCGACATGAGCTGCAGATAATCAATAATCACAAGTCCTAAGCCTTTTTCTGCTTTTAGCCGCCGGGCCTTTGTTCGAAGCTCCAGTGATGAAATGCCTGGAGTGTCGTCTATATATATAGGTGCTTCAGATAGCGGCCCCATAGCTCTTGCAAGCCTAGGCCAATCTTCCTCATCCAATTTCCCGGTCCTGAGTTTATGGCTGTCTACATTGGATTCCGCACAAAGCATGCGCTGCACCAACTGTTCTTTGGACATTTCCAGACTGAAAATGCCAACTGGAACCTTATAGCGAATAGCGGCATTTTGAGCTATGTTTAAGGCAAAGGCAGTCTTTCCCATACTCGGCCTGGCAGCAATAAGGATTAAATCAGACGGCTGCAAGCCCGATGTTTTTTCGTCAATATCCGGAAAACCCGTTGGGACTCCGGTTATGCCGCCCTCTGAATTGTATAGCTGTTCTATGCGTTCAAATGTATCAAACAATATTTCTTTTATATGGTGGAAATTTTCCACCCGGCGTTTTTGTGCAATCTCAAAAATTCTGCGTTCGGCCTCATCTAAAAGGTCCTCTACTTCATTTTGCTGGTCATACGCCATGGACAATATTTCTGAAGTAGTATTAATAAGGCGCCGTATAAGTGCTTTTTCTTCAACAATCTTGCAATAGTAAGAAATGTTGGCAGCTGTCGGTACTATTTCGGTAAGGGCTGTAAGATAAGTTGCACCACCTATCTGTTCCAATATCTTGGCTGATCTTAAGGCCTCGGTAACCGTAATCAAATCTACCGGCTCTCTATCCTCATAAAGTCTTACTATCACTTCAAATATCTTTTTGTGGGATTCTTTATAAAAATCCTGAACTTGTAGCTGCTCTGCAGCTACGGTAATGGCATCTTTTGATAGAAGCATGGACCCCAGCACTGATTGTTCAGCTTCTAAATTATAAGGAGGTATCTTAAGGTTATCCATAAAAATCATCCTTCAATAATTCTTACAGTCACTTGGGTCTGTACTTCCGGGGCAAGTTTTATATCAACAACATAGCTGCCCAATGATTTAATTGGCTCGGAAATTTCTATTTTTCGCTTATCTATTTCAACTTTATGTTGTTTTTTCAAAGCATCGGATATGTCTTTTGTTGTAATAGAACCAAATAGTTTACCCTTATCGCCTGCTTTTACTTTTAACGTAACAGATGTTTGAGAGAGTTTTTCAGCAATTTGTTTAGCGGTTTCAATTTCTTTTTGCTTTTTTCTCTCCAATGCGGTTTTCTCTTGTTTCAGCTGCTTTATGCTTCCTGCAGTTGCTTCCTCTGCCAAGTTTCTTGGAAATAAGTAATTCCTTGCATAACCATCGGCTACGTCAATCAAATCACCTTTCTTGCCGAGTTTTTTTACATCTTCTAATAATATAACCTTCATTTTGTTTCACCCTCTTTCATATAATCCAAAACGGCTAGTTTGACCCTTTCCAATGCCTCATCCATAGTCATGCTGGATAGCTGAGCCCCAGCTACGGTCATATGCCCTCCACCGCCCAATTCTTCTAAAATCCTCTGCACATTTATTTCACCTAATGAGCGAGCACTGACGGTTATCCTTTCTCCCATAGGTGCTAAAACAAACGAGGCTGAAACTCCTTTTAGTCCGATAAGGCTATTAGCTGCCTGAGCTGCTGCTAATGTAGGATTTTTGGGTTCTTCATCATAATAGGAGATAACTACATGATCCGCTATCTCTTTCGCTCTTTTTAAAACTTTAGCTCTTTCATATACAGCTTGTGCATCTTCCTGAAAAAGCTTATATACCATGGTAGGATCGGCTCCTGCTCGTCTTAAGTAAGAAGCTGCTTCAAAAGTCCTTGCTCCTGTTTTAAAAGCAAAATTGCGAGTATCCACTGCAATACCTGCCAGCATTGCGGTAGCCGCCATGGGTGTAACCTTGATATCATCCCCCATGTACTGTATCATCTCTGTCACCATTTCACTTGTGGAGGAAGCATATGGTTCAAGATACACCAGCAATGCCTTATCAACAAATTCTTCTCCTCTGCGATGATGGTCAATAACCACAACCCTTTCCGCCTTTTTGATAACCTTTTGCGACATCAAAAGCGAAGGTCGGTGGGTATCCACAACCACAACCAGCGTCTTTTTTGTAATTTTATTCAAGGCTTCGGTTTCACCGATAAAATTCTTTTGCATTTCTTCATCAGTAAACAAAAATTCAAGTAGAGAATCTACCGATGGGCTCTGTTCCGGCGTAAGAATTATATATCCCGGTTTATTCATGCTTTTAACGGCACTTACAAGACCGACACCCGCTCCAAGTGCATCCATATCCAAAAACAGATGCCCCAAGACCATTACCATATCTGACTCCTCAATTAAGTCCCTTAAAGCATGGGAAATAACCCGGACCCTTACACGGCTGTATTTCTCCAGTTCTTCAGTTTTTCCGCCGTAGAAATACGTCTTGCCCTCAGCCTTAACTACTGCCTGATCGCCGCCCCTGCCCAAACAAAGTTCTAAGGCGTTTTGAGCAATCCTTCCGGATTGAGTTAGGGAACCTTCGCCATAGGCCGCACCTATACTCAATGTAGGCGTCATAACCTGGCCTACTTTTATTTCACGAATAGCATCAAGTACCCCGAATTTAGTTTCTTCTGCTCGGCGAAAATCTTTTAGATACATAATTACAAGGTATTTATCATTGTCGTATTTTTTTACCAGCCCATTAAAATTATGCACCCACTTGGTTATTGTTTTATCTATTTTGGCTAGAAGCTCAGGCCGATTTTCTTCGGCACAAGCTACCATGATTTCATCAAAGTTGTCCAGATAAAAATAGCAAACTACGGTTTCTTTTTCCTTTACACTTAACTTTAGATTAAATTTTTCTGTAACATCTTCAAAGTAATATGCCTGCAATATTCTTCCCGGTTTTTTGCCATTAGTCTGAAGTATAGTTTTTTTAACAAAAAAACGGCTATTCATTAACTCAATTTCTTTAGGTCCTCCACTCAAAGATTCTAAAATCTTTTGTGGCACAAGCTCATTTATATGTGATATTCTTTTGCCCGATTTTTGAAACCGTTCTGAAAACACCTTGTTTTCCCAAATAATCCTTTCATTGCCGGTCACTAGTGCTACGCCCACATTTAGTTCATTTACTACCTGCTTCCACAGTGTCTGATGAAAGGATGTTTTTGTTTCAATTAAAGTCGGCAAAGGCTTGCCGTCTTTCTTGGATATCAGATAATACAGAAGCAAGCCTAAAATCAGCAGCAATGCCAATGTAATCTTAAAATCATAAAATATTAGGCTTACTACGCCAAGTACTGTGATAAAGCAAACTGCCAGCCATAGTATTTGGTTTTTATTTCCTCCTATCATGATAAATACCTCTCATCAATATATCTTGCGAAAATTGAACAAGACATCAAATAGCCCTGCAAAAAAAAGTATTTGCAAAAATAAAGGGTTAAAAAACACAAAAAAAACGATTATTAATCTAAAAACCTTTCCTACATTAAATTTGCCCAAATAATATGTCAGGAGTGAAAACCCCTGCACAAAAAGTATAAACCCGAAAACCAGCACTAAATTCATCCCAATAGCTTTAAGCACACCTATTGGCCAATACGTTTCCAAAAGCACAAGTAGATTCCCTGCCAAAAAAGCCGCTACCGTATAATCGGGAAACCGCCATAGCCAGAAGGGTGTAAAATCTCTGAGCTTCTGACCCATTCGCGACAGCACCGCCTTAGTCACTATATAGGTTACAAAGGCATCGAGTGCAGATGCCATTATAAATATACCCGGAATAATCAGCGGTAAAAGCTCTAAACCTCTTCTAAAGCTTTCGATAGTAGTTTCTACAGTTTTAGGATCCATGCCCATTTTCTCATAAAAACTACCTGCTATCAAAAGTGATTCCTTTAGAACATTAATTTCTTCAGTCAACGGATTAATTCCCATCATCAGCATGCTGATTAAAACAAGGGCTATTTTGGAAACTAGTGAAGCTGCTCCACCGACAGCTAGGATCTTAAATGGTGAAAAATCCTTCTTTATAGCCCATCCCATTGCAAGTCCTATCAAGCCGAAGCTCACTACAATGGTTATGGCTTGAAAAGGGCCGCTTATTATAGCCACAATAGTACCTGCTACTATCATAGAAAGAAAACTGGTTTTGATGCCGTGTCTTACCCCCAATATTACAATAGGTACCGGCCATATTAAAGTAGCAAAAGTCCCTAATATGGGCATGTATAAGGCCATTATACTTAGAATGACATTTATGGCGGCAAGCAGTGCTCCCTCTACAAGGGACTTAGTGCTGTTGATTCTCATGAAGTTTCCCTCCTCTTATGTCAAAAAAGAGAGGGTAGACCCTCTCTATTCTGCTGTAAACGGTAGCAGGGCGAGATTCCTCGCTCTTTTGATTGCTATGGTAAGTTGCCTTTGATGTTTTGCACAATTACCGGTAATGCGCCGGGGCAGGATCTTGCCACGCTCAGTTATATATTTTCTCAAACGTGCATATTCTTTATAATCAATATGGTCTACCTTATCTACACAAAAACTGCAGACCTTTTTTTTCTTTATTCTCCTTGGTTTCAAACTTCACTCCTCCTTTCCTTTCACTAAAAGGGTACTCCGTCACCATTGATATCATCAATGCCCGGATCAAAACTAAAATCCGCATCAAAGCTGTCTGAGCTCTGTTCATTAGAGCCGGATTTAGCCCTGTCTAAAAACTGAACAGTATCGGCTACAACTTCGGTTATATACCTGCGCTGGCCGTCCTGTCCATCGTAAGACCTTATTTGCAGGCGACCATCCACTGCTACCAAGCGTCCTTTAGTAAGGTTATTGGCACAGATTTCCGCAAGTTTTCGCCATGCAACAATTCTAATAAAATCCGTTTCACGTTCACCCTTTTGATTTACAAAAGGCCTATCTACCGCTATTGTAAACTGGGCTACCGGCACTCCGTTAGCCGGTGTAAATCTAAGTTCCGGATCTCTTGTGAGTCTGCCTATTAAAATAATCCTATTTAGCAAGGTTTCCACCTCTTATTTTTCTTTATTGATAATCAGGTATCTCATGAGTCCGTTGGTAATCTTATACACTCTTTCCAAGTCCTGAGCTGTTGCAGGATTTGCCGTAAAGTTCATTAAAAAATAATGGCCTTCCCGCTTGTCGTTGATAGGATAAGCTAATCTAAACTTGCCCCATTCGTCGACTTCAGTAACTTCTCCGCCTTGGTCTTCTATCATACCCTTAAATTTTTCCACAAGTGCTTTTACTTCATCTGCTTCAAACTCAGGGTCAATGATAAAAACAGTCTCATATTGCCTCATTTTACTTCACCTCCATGGACTAATTGGCCCCGGTTTCCCGGAGCAGAGATGTTCGGACGTATTATATCATTAATCTAATCGGTTTTCAAGGTCAGTATTTTTTTCCGACCTGATAACTTTTTTAACACTTTTTTCAAATTTATGCCTTGGCAGCATCACTTTTCGGCCACACCCCATACATTTAATTCCAAAATCCATACCCATCCGCCATATCTGCCAAGTATCACTTCCGCAGGGGTGTTTCTTTTTCATCTGAACAACATCACCTATATTGTATGTCAAAGGTCTTCCTCCCTTTTGCCTTCTTTTTTTATATAAACTGTTCGCGGATATGGTATTTCTATGCCTTCACTTGTAAACTTTTCCAAAATAGCCTTGCGCAGCTCCCTTTCTACGCTCCACTGCTGCATAGGTATTGTCTTAGCAATAATCCCAACTTCAATTTCTGTTTTGCCTAAATCTGATATTCCCAATATGGAAGGACCTTCAACAATAATATCTTTTCTTTTTTCCCTAACTCCTTGGCAAACCTCTTCTAATGATTTCATCACCCGGTTGATATCTTCTTCATAGGCTACGCTTACATTAATTAAAGCTCTCATAGCTCCACGGGAATGATTTGTCACTCGGGTAATCTCACCATTCGGAATGATATGCAGTTGTCCGCCAAAGTCCCAAAGCTTAGTGGTTCTAAGCCCAATCTCATCAACGGTTCCCGCTACGCCGGCCGCTTCTATATAATCACCTATATTGTACTGATCCTCAAAAATAATAAAAAATCCTGATATAACGTCCTTTACGAGGTTTTGAGCCCCAAAGCCAATCGCAAGCCCGCCGATGCCTGCTGCCGTTAATATGGACGTAGTCTTAATCCCTACAATCTCTAAAATATTTATACCTGCCACAAAATATGTTACATAATGCACAATACTTTTTAAAAGGCCTGCCAGCGTTTTTGTTTTGCTTTCATCAAAACGTGCTTTCCCATGGCTTTTCATCGAAAAAATTCGAGTAATGAAGCTTTCTGCAAGTTTTATAAAAAGAACCGATAAATACAAAACCACAGCAATTTTAATAAGAGGTATTGCAAATGCCGGAAGTTTATTTACAAAATCATTATACATTTGTGTTATATCACTCAAAAATAAACACCTCATATTCTTAAAGGTCAAAGATAATTAATATAGTATGCATTATTTTGGCTTTATAATTTTAGCATTAGAATCCAGATAATTCCACTGGTTAGCATTATATTAATTTTACCACAATAGGACTTATAAAGTCTAAAAATCTTATGTGATTTAAGATATAAGAAGCCCTTAATCCTTTATCTAAAAAGCTTTCCGGGAAGGCCAATAGGAATGGTGAAACAACTGCATTTAAAAGTGCAAAGTATACGGCTGTTCGAGCTAAGCCGAACAAAGTACCCAGTAATCGGTTAAGTGGCGTTAGGCTTGATATTTTTATAATACCGTTGATGAAATATGCAGGTATCAAAAATATGATTTGAACCAACAAAAACACTGAAAAAAATCCTACGGAACTGAGTGCCAATTCCACGATGCTTTTAATGTTTATTACTCCCAAGACTCCAGGTTCATTTAAAGTTGGGGCTAACATTATACCGCTCAAAAATCTATCCATAGCAAGGTGAGTTTTCAGAAAATCCACCGCAATATCCCTATAAAAAACTCCTGTGTACAAAGCTACGATAACTCCTGCTGTTTTAAATGCGGACAGGATAAAGCCTTTAGAAAATCCCTGTACCGCACTTTTTATAAAAACTATCATCAAAATAATATCCACCCAGTTCACTGCATTACCTCCTATAATAGTCATGTCCGCTAACTCTATTTATATAACAAAAATTTCCATTATCTTTTAAAAGAAATCAATAAATATAAAATCAACATAACAATTAAAAAGCCGAGGATTGCCATGTAAGGTAGTTTTTTTGCTTCTTTTTTTTTAAAATCTATTTTAGTATCATTTAATTTGTGGGTGGAAAGCTCTATCGATTTTTTGTAAAATTTTACAAATTTATCTATGTCTTTTGATTTTTTATATATTACAGCCAGGTTATTATATGGCACAGGATTGTCCGGGTCAATGGCTATGGCCTTTTCATAGCAGTCTTTTGCTTTTTCAAAATCCCCTTTTTCAAAATATATATTGCCTAAATTGCTTGATGCCGAAGAAAGCTTTGGATTTAGCTCAAGTGCCTTTATGAAATAAATTTTTGCTTGTTCAAGATTTTCTTCGCGAGCCGAAATTACCCCAAGTTTATTATAGGCTATGGCATTGTTGGGGTCAATTAACAAAATTTCATTATATATTTTTCTTGCTTGCTGATACTCCCCGCGTTCCATATGGTGCTCAGCTTTATTAATAAGGTCGTCCACAAGAGCTCCCCTTCTTATGTAATTATATTTATATCATTCTATCTTAATGCTCAAAACCCTTCTTATAACTAATAAAATACCAAGAAATATGCCGATTATTCCAAACAGAGGATATATTTTATTTATTAGGCTGGCAAAACTGAATTTTGTAAGAGGTATGCCGATAAATAGGAGGTTTAAGGCATTTCGATAATTGATGCCAAACCTATGAGCAAATCCTCGGGAAAAAGAAAAACCTAGGCTTAGTGCGGTTGTCAGCATTGCCGATAATAATACCAAAATAGAAATCAGATACAGCAGATAGTGATACCGCCTTGCCACCCAAAGCAAGGGAATCTGTACCCCGGCAGAAAGCGATGCGTAATTTACAAAAGTAATAAACCACATTACTACCGCCATCGCCATAAGCCCTAATGCTCCAATTATAGCAGCCCCCAATGCAGCACTTTCCCTATTTGTATAGGTGCCAAGAGATGACAAAACCACTAGAGCTAAAGTAATGTTATAGCTTACATAAATCAGAGATGAAGCTAACCAGCCTTTTTCACTGGGCACAGTTTTTATACCACTTAAGATATCCGGATTTTCCTTTAAGCAGCACAAACCTATGAAAAGCGTGATGATAATCATTATAGACACTAACAGCTTATTGAGCCTAGCAAGACTGCTTACCCCATTTTTTAAGCACATGACAATCACGATATTCAATATCAAAACTGTTAATATGTAGTCAAAGTTCATGCACTCTTTAAGCACCGCACCGCATCCTGACAGCATGATATAATACCCCGCAAGACAGAAGATATCCATATATATATCAATTATGAACATAAGTCTGCCTTTGCCTATTTGCAGTAATACATCTTCAGCACACTGAGATTGCAGCCGTATTGCCTGCCTTAATATAAAATAACCAAATAAAAAGAAAAGAATCGCAGCCGTTATTATCCCAAGCAGTCCCTTTTTCCCGTATATAGTAAAAAAACTCATAATCTCCTGGCCGGAAGCAAAACCTGCTCCAATTAGAGCACCTATATAGATAGCACCCAAGCTTATCTCATCATTGAAATTCAAACAATATTCCTCCTGCACATTTTTATAATTTACAGCTTTTACAACATAGATATGATTAAAAAATGCAACTATGACGCATAATTTAATATGAATACTAAATTATGATTTCACATATAATGTTACAAATTCTCTCAGGAGGTTTGCCTGTTATGCAATTGGAGCAGACATGTTTTAATTATAAAGATTTACGAGTGCATATAGATTCCCCTTCTGCTTATAAGTTATTTTGCAATTACTTTATTGAAATGCTGACTGATACATATACTCAAGCCCCATTAATTATAATTTGCATAGGAACTGACCGTTCTACCGGTGATGCACTCGGTCCGCTGGTAGGTGAAAAATTACATAAAGTTTGCCGTCATGCTAAGGTTTTGGGCAATTTGCAAGAGCCGGTTCATGCCTGCAATCTTGAAAAGGTGCTAGGTGAAGTAAAAAGCACCTATGAAAATCCGTTTATAATTGCTATCGATGCTTCCCTCGGCCGTTCAGAAAATGTTGGTACTATTAAAATCAGCCAGGGTGCTTTAAAGCCCGGTGCTGGTGTCAATAAGAACTTACCTTCGGTTGGTGATTTTCACATTACAGGAGTTGTAAATGTAGGCGGTTTCATGGAATATGTCGTGCTCCAAAATACCAGGCTTTATACGGTAATGAAGATGGTGGATATTATCTCATTAGGAATCATGCGGGGATTGGAAAGGTTTTTTGGATAGGACTTGCTAAAACGCGAAACTATTTCTTATCACTTTTAGTAGGAAAAAACGAACCCAACATTATGTTAGGTTCGTTTTTTCCTCATTACTATTTATTTCAACAAGATTCAAATCCGGCTTGTGCCCGGCTCCAAGCATCTCACATTTGCCGTCAAAGAAAGCTCCATCTTCAACAAGCAGCGTACCTACCTTTATATCTCCCGTCACTTTACCTGTGCTCTTTATCTCAAGCTTACCGTCTAGCTGGATATTGCCTTGATACACTCCTGCTATGATGGCATTTCTAGCCTTAAGTTCAGCAGTAACCTTTGCACCCTCGCCTATAATCAAATCTTCATCACATTCTAATTCGCCATCAAAATTCCCTTCTATCCGCATTAATCCTGATGATTTTATCTTGCCATTAAACTCTGCACTCTTACCAAGTATTGTATCAACTCTATCTGTATTTGCTATAGTTGGCTCACTCCTCTTCCCAAACATATATTTCCTCCTCTCTCACTGTAAAAAGTTTGCAGGATCCTGAAGCTGCCCGTTCAGCCTTACCATGTAGTGCAGATGTGGGCCCGTGCTTCTCCCTGAACTCCCTACCTTTGCAATCGCCTGACCTTTTTTTACCTGTTGACCTGTTTTTACAAGTATGCTAGAGTTGTGACAATAGGATGTTTCAAAGCCATAGCCATGGCTTATAGTTACCGTCCTGCCATATCCTGTTCGGTAACCGGTAAAAGTCACCATACCATCAGCCGTAGCAACAATCACAGCACCATATGATGCTCCAATATCCAAACCGTCATGAAATTCTTGTCTGCTGCCAAATGGAGATTTGCGATATCCGAATTTTGATGTAATATTGCCCAAAACAGGATAACCTGAAGGTGTATGTGATAGGCGATCATTTCTTTGAATGACTGCATCTTTTAGCTCTTCTAAACTCTGTTCTTGATCAGGAATTTTTAGTTCCAGCATCTGCAATTGACTTATCGCTTGCTGACGGTCTAATCCGCTGCGGCTCGTAAGTATGGCTCTACTCGTATTTAACTGCTTGTCCTCTTTTTTTATGCTCATTTCTAAAGCCGGATCACCTTCCAACAAGTTTCTTAAATCAGTATCCAGCTTTTCTAATTCCGACATTTTTTTTTCTAAAGTACTAGTTTTTTCCACAAAAAATTCTAACTGCTTTTGCAGCAAATCATAATCCTCGGCTATCACTGATAATTCTTCTGTGCGAGTTTTAAACTTATTATAAGACAAATAAGTATTTGAAACAAAAATCATCACACCAATTAAAGTAGCAGCCAACAGTCCGCCCGCAATTTTTAAAGTCTTAGCTGAAACAGAAACAGCAAAGGTAGACTTTCCCGAGTGAGGAATAATCATCATCGTGAATTTCTCTTTTTTTTCGTTCACTCCGTTTACCCACCACCTATTTTTATGTATAGTTTGACAATTTACCTATCTTTATATTCGCCATGATTTATGAAAATCCTTCCTAAGTCTAAATAATTTTAGTTTGAGTAGCCTTCAAAATTATTTCCCGTTCCTCTGGAGAAAGGGTATAACTGCTTTTTCCTTCAATAACAGGCTTCAAATAAACCCTATTTTCATCCCTACCGTATATACTTGTTATTACTACACCCGAGTTTTTGTCATTTAGCAATGCTAGCGAAAAACTCAAATCACTGCCCATCTCCGGAAATGCGTTATAACGTTTCCAGTAAACCTTTTTAATCATCTGACGATTATCCTGTGTCAGCTGAGCAATTGCCCGCTTTATATCACTTACTTCATTGTCTAAATCTTTCAAACAATCCGTCTGATGTAATAAGATGTCTTCAAAATTACTTCCATCCATACCACTTGTAAGATTTTTATATTTTTTTACAATTTTAGACAATTTGATATTCACATTTATAAAAACAATTAATGTTATTATCGATAAAACAATAACACATAGCAGCAAGTTTTCCATGTTATTAGTGATAAATACATTTACAATATCTAAATAGTTTTTTAATTTCAATCAACATTCCTCCATTGCTGTAGGCTGAAACTACTTTGCCGTAAAATTAGCCATTTATTTTGTATTACAGTACTAATAATTATTTGATTCCCTACTGTAGAAATTTTTTACTAAATTTATGGTCAACATGCCGTGTACCCTGCTATCATATTATGATTAAGAAACGGTTTTTTATATTTTTATGTAAAAATTGACTCTTTACTATAAAATCATCATATGTACCTTTTTAAAATGGTAAATGCACAAACAGTATCGCCATTGCAATTGCAACAAAGATAGCGGGAAGAAGATTTCCAACCTTAATTGTAACATTAATTCCAAGCATATTAATTCCTATGCCAAAGATCAGCAGCCCGCCGGCAGCCGACATTTCAGTTATTACTGCTGTGGTCAAAAAATCTTTCACAAATGAAGCTGCCAATGTAATTGCCCCTTGATATAAAAGAACCGGAATAGCGGAAAATGCCACGCCAAATCCCATTGTCGATGAAAATACCACCGCCGTTGTACCATCTAGTATTGATTTTACAAATAGTATGTCATGATTGCCGTCAAGGCCGCTTTGTATGGAGCCCAGCACCGCCATCGCCCCTACGCAGTACATAAGACTTGCCGTTACAAAAGCACGAGTAAAATTACCGCTTTCATCTTGAAAACCTGATTCAAGTTTCTTCCCAAAGCTATTTAACCTATCCTCAATTTTAAATATTTCACCTAGGATTCCTCCGATAACAATGCTCAGTGTAAGCACAAGCATGTTCTCAGTTTTTACCGCCATAGAAATACCTATAATCATTACCGTAAGACTTAAGCCCTGCATTACAGTATTTTTGATATTTTCACTGAAACGGTTTTTAAATGTAGTTCCTAGTAATGTACCTGCTATAATTGTTAGAACATTCACAATTGTCCCCAGCAAGTTTTCTCTCCCCTTAGTGCAAAGTGTTTGTTTAATTCTACCACTAGCCTTTCATTCCGTAAAGACTCCCTTCAATTTTCAGGATAAATACATGGGACCACCCATGTTGGGTTTTGTATGTTACATGGTCACCATATATTAATACATAATATTTTACTGTTGTAGGGGAGACCATTGGTCTCCCGCTGGTCTCCCGCTGGTCTCCCGCTGCATGCCGGTAATTCGTATATCGCAATATTGCTGCGGAACGTTTACGTTAATAAATCATTTGTTACATCATCGCACGGCGGTTCGTGTTGCGGGCGGTCGATGACCGCCCCTACATATGTTTATAATTTGTATGCAAATTCGTAAAACATATTCAGCTGCAATTGCATGTTTATGTACATTTTTCAATAACGTTTGATTTGCGGTTTTGTGTTGGCAGGAATTATAAAAATGCTCCAGTATCGTGCAACGGGCGTTCATCGACCGCCCCACATTGTTGAAAATTTTGTATTATAATTATATATGGTATTTATCCTCTTCCCATTTTAATGGATTTGTTTCTATATATTCATAAATCTTTTCATATTCTTGCTGGTTTCTTATTATATGGTCATAAAATGATTTTTGCCATAATGGAAAACCAACCTGTTTAGAAATAGAACCTTTGAGTTGTTGGACAATGCGAGATATTGTAGGTGTATTTTTTGACCGGCCTTCTTCAGCATGTAACACAATAATAAAATGTATATGATTTGGCATAATAACGTATTTATTAATTTCTACATTGTCGTAGATAGAATTTATTTTGTTAATCCCATACTCAACAATTTCACCTATTTTTGATAATGGTGGTTTTTGAAATTGACTGCTATATGTTTCCCCTACATTCCAAAATAAATTTTTCTTATCATTGGTACATATGGTTATAAAATAATACCCGACTTGTGAATAATCATACTCATTTAACCTTATGTTCTTCCGTTTAGGCAGTTTCTCCATGTTGTCACCTCATTGCATATTACGCATTTTTATGCTGATACTTATTCATGAATAATATCTAATTTGCAATGCCTTGATTATGTGCATATTTTAATAATATTTGATTGCTATTTTATGTTGGTATGAATTATGAAATGTAACGTCATTACATAGCGGGCGGTCGATGACCGCCCGCTACATGCATAAATAATACCCAGTTTAAAATTCCTTTTTAATATGCATTGTAAAAAATGTTGCACTATCAGACAATAAATCATACTGAGGATCGCGTTGCTGGCGGTCGATGACCGCCCCTACATTGTTGGGTTTTGCATATACATTTATAGAAATATTTGGATGCGGTTTTATGTTTATGTACATTTTTTAATAATGTTTGATCTGTGGTTTTATGTTGACATTAATATAGAATATTACGTTATTATTGCACAGCGGGCGGTCAGTGACCGCCCCTACATGTTGGCAATCCGTGCGGTATATATGAAACCCCGATATGTTGGTAATTTATGTTTTGTATGAAATGTTTACGTTAATAAATCATTTGTTACATCATCGTACGGCGGGCGGTCAGTGACCGCCCCGACATGTTGGTAATCCGTGCGTTATATACGGAAAACCCGATATGCTGGTAATTCATGCGGTATATACATAAATCCGATATGCTGGTAATTTATACGTTACATACAACAAACCCGACATGTTGGTAATTTATGCGGTATATATGAAAACCCGATATGTTGTGATACATACTTTGCACAAAACACTTACGTTAATAAATAATATGTTAATAATATGTTATTGTAGGGGAGACCATTGGTCTCCCGCTTATTACACATTATTACCTTTGGTGTCCAACCTGTTATTTTGCATATTATTACCTTTGGTCAACTAACACAATAAAACCACAACGCATTATTCGGCTGATATGCATCATATCGTTTATTAAAATTATATCCGGTTTGCAATTTTATGCTAATAATATTTTATAAACAATATTTACTGTGCCCATATAATAACAGAATAACGCGTTATTTGCTGATATACGTCCTGCCATTTATTTTATTAATAAAATTCTGTTGGTAATTTCTTGTTGATCGTAATTATAATATGTTGCGGTGGATTACTGCGGGCGGTCACTGACCGCCCCTACAGGTTGGTAATCCGTGCGTTATATACGGAAAACCCGACATGTTGGTAATTCATGCGATACATATGAAAACCCGATATGTTGGTAATTCGTGTATTGCAATATTGCTGTGGAACGTTTATATTGATGAATCGTGTATCGAGGTGGTGGTTTAGTTATTTTGTGCACCGAATATTTGCTGGTTTTAAAAATTTGGATATGTTTCACGTGAAACATTTTTACTCTGTAATCACTTCGAGTATTCGTTCAAGTTCATCACCGGAATAAAATTCAATTTCAATTTTTCCGCGTCTTTCGTTTCCTTTTATTCTAACTCTAGTGCCCAAGCTTCTCTGCAATTTTTCGGTTATATCTAATATGACAGGGTTAATTTCTTTTTGCCTTGTATTTTTCTTCTGCTTTCTTTCATCGGAAATTTTCTTTGCAATTTGCTCTGTCTGTCTCACGGATAATGCATCTGAACTAATTTTCTTTGCCAAATCATATCTATCTTTTTTATCTTGAATGGAAAGTAAAGCTCTAGCGTGGCCTGCTGTCAGTTTATCTTGCAGAACCAGTTCTTGTATTTCGCTTTCAAGATTTAATAGCCTCACAGTGTTTGCAATCTGCGATCTGCTCTTCCCAACTCTTTTTGACAGTTCCTCCTGTGTCAGGCCGAAATCATCCATTAAGGTTTTGTATGCCAATGCCTCTTCCATAGGATTTAAGTCTTCCCGCTGCAGATTTTCTATAAGAGCAATTTCCATTACATCGGCATCGGATAACTCTTTAACTATAGCGGGTATTTTTTTAATACCGGCTTTGGCAGCAGCTCTCCATCTTCGTTCACCAGCCACAAGCTCATAAATATTACCCTTTTTTCTAACAATGACAGGCTGCAAGACCCCATGCTGTTTCATCGAAGCAGCAAGTTCATCCAACTTTTGCTCATCAAAGTCCTTTCTAGGCTGTTTATCATTTGCTACAATTGCCTTGATATCTATCTCTTGAACATTTTCCCCATCCTTCTGCTCCATTGAATCCATTGGAATCAATGCTTCAAGGCCTCTGCCTAATCCACGCTTACTCAATGCCCAAAACCTCCTTTGCTAAATCCATATACACTTCGGACCCACGTGATTTTGAATCATAGTTGATTATTGGTTTTCCGTGGCTTGGAGCCTCACTGAGTCGAACATTTCTCGGGATTATTGTACTATAAACCTTGTTTTTAAAATATTTCTTAACCTCATCTACGACCTGTATTGATAAATTTGTCCTAGCGTCAAACATGGTCAATAGCACACCTTCTACTTCAAGGCCTTTATTTAAATGCTTTTGCACAAGTGATATGGTGTTCATTAGCTGACCCAAACCTTCCAATGCATAATACTCACATTGAATCGGTACTAAAACCGTATCTGCCGCAGTCAAAGCATTTAATGTCAGTAAACCCAAGGACGGCGGGCAGTCGATGATTATAAAATCATAATCGTCCTTAATATCTTCTATGGCGTTTTTCAGTTTGTATTCCCTGGAAATCGCAGGGACCAATTCGATTTCTGCTCCAGCCAATTGAATGTTTGACGGCAGTAAATATAGATTTTCGTAGTCGGTTTTTACAGTATTGTTTACAATAGGTTCTTCGTTAATAAGCACATTGTAGATTGTTTTATCATTATTCATTTTATCGATGCCTATGCCGCTAGTGCTGTTGCCTTGTGGGTCGATGTCCACCAGCAATACCTTTTGTCCTAAAACGCCTAAACAAGCAGCCAAGTTTACTGAAGTGGTGGTTTTTCCCACCCCTCCTTTTTGATTGGCTATAGCTATAACTCTTGCCATAAAATCATGAAACAATAAGCACTCAGATATTTTGTGCGTCTTGTTTCCTGACCTCCTTTCAAAACTGGTGTTAATACTTCACTATAACTTTCGTTTTGTATCAGGTTTTTCCTTCTTTTTATTGGTTTTTTAAATAAAAAATTTATCAAAATTCAATATATCAACGTTTGAGCCTGATTTTTTAAAAATCTTTTTGACAATTAATCCGGCAAATAATAATAAATATATCTATAGACATATTTATACTAAAATTATAACCACCCGTAAAATGGGTGGTTGCTCTAGCACTATAAATCATTTACCAGTAAAGTCTTCAGGTTTACTGAATGGTCCGCAAATAACATAATTTCTTAAGTCAAACCTAAAATAGTTATATTCTCTTGTTTTTATTCATGCCAAAAAAAAGTTCAATTACCTTTTTGGTATCTGAACCATCAGTTCAATATACTCTCCTTTGTCGACTTCTTTATATTCCGCATTTACACCGGTTTCCCTTATTGCCTTTACAAGCTTTCGCACAGAATTTACAAAAATACGTACATCTTTTATGGCAATTTTAAATGATTTGCTTTTATTCTTTTTATCATCGTTAATTTTTTCAATTGTTTGCTCAATAAGCTCCTCAGTCTGTCGAACACTTAAGCCTCTACTGACAACTTGGTTTAATACCTGCATTTGAAGTTCTTTATCGGGCAGCTTCAAAAGAGCTCTGGCATGTCGTTCAGTTAATTTTTCCTGGGAAATAATATTGATAATCTCAGGCGGAAGTTTTAGTATTCTCATTTTGTTGGCAATTGTCGACTGGCTTTTACCGAGTTTCATAGCAAGCTGTTCCTGTGTTACGCCACATTCTTGAATAAGCTGTCTATAGCCTTCGGCTTCTTCAAGGAAATTCAAATCTTCCCTCTGAATATTCTCCATGAGAGCAAGAATAGCAGTATCCGCATCTTTGGCATCCTTTACTATAGCCGGAATTTCTTTAAGGCCAGCCTTTTGGCATGCGCGCCAGCGACGCTCTCCGGCAATAATCTCATATCCTCCCCGCCCGTTGCGGCGAACCACTATAGGCTGCAAAACGCCGTAACTCTTGATGGAATTCGTTAGCTCATTTAAAGACTCGTCGTTAAAATCTTTTCGCGGCTGGTATATATTTGGCTGTATTTCCTCTAAAGGAATATTCACAACGCTGAGGTTGGACCTGGATATCCCCAACATAAACGTCCCCCTCCCTTTTTTATATCTTAAACCAAGTAAAATATTTATTTTATTTTGGCAAAAAACACCTATTACTTTATTCTATATATATACGGGTTTTCCTGCTTATCAAAAAGTAAACTTAAAGTCATAAAAACCTCGTATTTGACATTAGTGTCGAAGTATGAGCTATAAAGGATTTTTTCCGGGAATTCCTGGCCTTCGCGGATATTTATCAGGACAGTTCTGCTCTTTTGAAATAATTATCAAGCTCCGCTTTGAACCTTCATCCAGCATATATTCCTGGCATTTAACACTTTTGCCGCCCAGAATTTTTAAGGCCTTTTGCGATGACTCAATCTCTTGCTGGGGCAGGCCACCCTTCATAGCAATAAAAACTCCTCCGAGCCTGACAAAAGGCAGACATAATTCCAGCAGTGCATTTAAAGATGAAACTGCCCGTGCTACGACAATATCATAACTTTCGCGGTGTTTGATATCATGCCCCGCCTCTTCGGCTCGCCCATTTATTACCTGTACATCTGAAATATTCATTTTACCGATTACATCTCTTAAAAAATCAGTTTTTTTGCGAACTGATTCCAAAAGCGACAGTTTTATATCAGGCCTACAAATTTTTAAAATCAGGCCCGGGATGCCGGGGCCTGTACCCACATCCATGATTTTTGCCGCATAGCCAATTTCAATATGCTTTATTATCATTAGAGAATCGATGACGTGCTTCTTTGCAAAGTCCTCTGCTTCGGTTATACTGGTAAGATTTACCATTTTATTTCTTTCCAAAAGCACAGACCTAAACACATCTAATTGTAAAATTTGTTCATCGCTGAGTTCAATATCATGCCTTTTTGCTTCACGGGTCAATATTTCTTTAAAGTCATTCATTATGGCTTTTCCTTCTTTTTGTTTCGAGATATATTAATAAAACAGTTATATCAGACGGATTAACACCTGATATTCTAGATGCCTGACCGATAGAAATAGGCTTAACTTCTTTCAGCTTCTCCCTAGCCTCAAAACCCAAACCGTAAATTTCGTCATAATCAATATCATCTGGGATTTTTTTGTTTTCCATTTTCTTAAACTGCGCAACTTGAAACATCTGTCGCTCTATATAGCCTTCGTAAGCAGTTGCTATTTCTACTTGCTCAATTACATCATCGGGTAACTGCTCTCGGTCTTCATCCAACAACTTCAGCTTTTCATAGTCCAGCTCAGGCCTTTTTAAAAGCTCGGCCAATGTGGAAGGTGAGTTTAATTTTGCCGTATTAAGCCCAGCTAGGACCTCGTTTACCTTAGCTGTTGGCGTTATTTTGACGGATTTTAACCGCTTTATTTCATCATCAATTAACCTTTTCTTTTTTAAGAATTTTTCATATCTATCATCACTTATAAGGCCTATCGAATGACCAATATCCATAAGACGCAAATCGGCATTATCCTGCCTTAAAATCAGCCTGTATTCGGCTCTTGATGTAAGTATCCTATAAGGTTCTGTAACACCTTTTGTAACCAAATCATCTATTAATACACCAATGTATGCATCTGAGCGGTTCAAAACCAGCGGCTCTTTTTCTTTTATCTTCAATGCCGCATTTATTCCGGCTATAAGGCCCTGTGCAGCAGCCTCCTCATAACCCGACGTGCCGTTTATCTGGCCGGCCATATATAGGCTTTGTACTGCTTTAGTTTCTAAAGTGGGTTTTAATTGAGTCGGAACCACAAAATCATATTCAATCGCATAGCCGAACCTCATAATCTTGGCATTTTCCAAACCTTTTACAGAATGGGTCATCGCTATCTGCACATCAGCCGGCAAGCTGGTAGAAAGACCTTGGACGTACATTTCTTTGGTTCCAATGCCCTCCGGTTCGATAAATATCTGATGGCTTTTCTTATCCTTAAAATTTACTATTTTCATCTCCACACTGGGGCAATACCGAGGCCCTACACCTTTGATTTCACCGGTATAAAGTGGCGCCCTGTGCAGGTTTTCGGCTATTATCTTATGTGTAGTTTCATTGGTGTATGTTAACCAGCAAGGCACCTGTTCTCTTTGGATTTTCTCCGATGTATATGAAAATGGTGTGATAACATCATCACCAGGCTGTATAATCATCTTTGAAAAATCCACCGAATCCTTATGAATTCTAGGAGGAGTGCCGGTCTTAAACCTTCCCAGCTCAAGCCCTAAACTTTCCAGTGATTTGGAAAGCTCATTTGCAGGAAACAGGCCACTAGGACCACTGCTATAACTTAAATCACCTATCACAATTCTTCCGCGAAGATATACGCCAGTAGTTAAAATCACAGCCCTTGCCTCATATACACCGCCGGTCTTTGTTACAACACCCTTGACCCTTTCGCCTTCAACCAGGATTTTTACTACTTCCTCCTGGACAATATCAAGGTTTTCCTGACTTTCAACGGTATATTTCATAGCAGCGCAGTATGCCCTTTTATCAAGCTGAGCCCGAAGCGCCCTAACTGCCGGGCCTTTTTTGGTATTGAGCATCCTCACCTGTATAAATGTCTTGTCAACATTTATAGCCATCTGACCACCGAGGGCATCTATTTCTCGAACCATATTACCTTTTCCCGGACCGCCAATGGAAGGATTGCAAGCCATAAGTGCAATACTGTCCAGATTTATAGCAAAGGCTACTGTCTTAAGACCCATTCTCGCAGTAGCTAGAGCTGCTTCACAGCCTGCGTGACCGATTCCCACCACGGCTACATCATATTTGCCTACATTGTAGTCCATGCTTCCACCTTCATTTACCAATACAAAATTTTTGAAATATAGTATTTATAATATCTTCACTGACCTTATCCCCAGTGATTTCTCCTAATTTCTCCCATGCATCGCGGATATCGATTTCAACCATCTCAATAGGTACACCTTCAGCCATTGCACAAAGAGCACTTTCTAGAAATTCACGGCTCTCTTCAAGAATCCTTCGCTGTCTTTCGCTTGCCACAATTAAGCCTTCATCGATAAAACCCATTTTTTCGGTTATGGTATCATAAATTACAGTCTTCAGTTCATCAATACCTTCCTGCTTTAAAGCAGAAACTTTGACAATTTTTGCCTCAGGTACAAGTTTTTCTATTTCATATTCATCAACAGCAACCGGTAAATCCACTTTATTTATCACGGTAATAGTAGTCTTATCACCTACAAGTTCTATTAATCGCTTATCATCATCGGTTAATTTGCGAGAAACATCAATCATCAATAACACAAGTTCAGCTTCTTGCAGATGCTTCATCGCTCTGTTAATTCCTATTTTTTCCACTTCATCAGTTGTCTGCCTTATACCGGCAGTATCAATGATTTTTATGGGAATTCCATGAATATTAATATACTCTTCGATTATATCACGAGTAGTTCCCGGTATATCGGTTACAATAGCCCTTTCCTCTTGAAGTAGTGCATTCAAAAGCGAAGACTTGCCCACATTTGTATTTCCAAGTATTAATGTGGACAAACCTTCCCTGAGTATTCTCCCGGAACCGGCACTTCTTAGCAAATCTTCGACCATTTTTAACGCATCATTTATCTCTTGACTGATATATTCAGGCTCAGCTTCGGGAATATCATCTTCAGGGAAATCTATGTTAGCCTCAATATGTGCAATTACATTTAACAGATTCGAGCGTATCTTGCTTATTTTTTCAGAAAATTCACCGGTCAATCGGCGATTAGCCACAGCCAGTGCTCTGTCGGTTTTTGCCCTTATTATGTCGATTACGGCCTCTGCCTGAGAAAGGTCAATCCTACCATTTAAGAAAGCCCTCTTCGTAAATTCTCCGGGCTCAGCCAGCCTCGCTCCATTGTCCAGCACCAGTGCTAAAATGCGTTTTTGAGCTACCAAGCCCCCATGACAATTGATTTCCACCATATCTTCCCTGGTATAGGTATGTGGAGCTTTAAAAATAGCCAGCAGCACCTCGTCGATGATTTCATTATTTGAATCCACAATATCTCCAAGATATAATGTCCTGTTTTTAAATTCAAATAAAGACTTATTTATCCTTGGTTTAAATATTTTTTCTGCAATCTCGAAAGCTCGAGGCCCGGAAATCCTGACAATTCCTATACCGCCCTCACCGATAGCTGTTGAAATAGCCGCTATTGTTTCACAACTATCTGTATTCATAATCTAGCCTCACTTTGAAATAAGCCCCAAAGCTTTATGCCCCGGGGCTTACCTTGTAATTTTATCTTAGTGAAATAACTATCCTTCTGTAGGGTTCTTTGCCTACGCTCTTCGTTGCTACCCTGCGGTCTTTCTGCAAAGCCGTATGTATAATACGGCGTTCATTAGGATACATGGGTTCTAGTATTATACTTTTTTTAGTCTCCTTAACTTTTTCCGCCATCTTTATAGCTAAGCGTTCTAAGGTTTCCTCACGCTTTTCCCTGTAATTTTCTGCATCTAAGACAATTCTTACAAAATCTTTGCAATTTTTATTTACCACTAAAGATGTAAGATACTGCAGAGCATCTAAGTTACTTCCGTGCTTGCCTATAAGTATACCGGCATCTTTACTTTCAATCTCCAGTTTCAAAATATCATCTTCTAAGGAGCTTTTAATTTCCGCATCACCATCAATAAAGTTCAAAATACCTTTTAAAAAATTTACAGCTATTTCTTCAGGTTTGGGCTTTACAGTAACTCTCACCTTAGCTGATTTAGATAAAAAACCTAAAATACCTTTGTTCCCTTCCTCGAGAACATCTACCTCAACTTCATCACGGCCTACTCTTAATTCATCCAAAGCTAATTTGACAGCTTCATCCACTGTCTTTGCCTGTTTCTCTAAAACCTTCATTTCATTTTACATCCTCCTTGGCAATAGCTTGTGGTCGTGCAAATATCAACTGCTGAACAATCTGCACTACATTACTTACAACCCAGTATAATGCCAAACCTGCTGCGAATTTTACCGAAAACCATCCAATCATCAACGGCATGATTATATTCATAGAGGCATTTGGGTTATTCGCCCCGGCAGGTGTTGATAGTTTTGTCTGAATATAAGTTGTAACTGCAGCAAGAATTGGCAGTATAAACGTCGAATCCGGCTTACTTAGGTTTGAAATCCATAGGAAACTTGCTCCGGCAAAATCATAGGTTTGAAACACCCTGAATAAAGCAATTATAACCGGAAATTGAATTAATAGCGGTAGGCAACCGCCCATTGGATTAATCTTATTTTCCTGATAAAGTTTCATTATCTCCATATTTAATTTTTCTTTGTCATTTTTATATTTTTTCTGTAGTTCCTGCTGAAGTGGTGTTATTTCCTGCATCTTCTTCATGGAATTAATCTGCATAAAACTGAAAGGCAAAAGAATCAATTTTATTAGCACTGTCAATAAGATAATAGCAATACCATAGCTATTTGTATAAACAAAAATTAAGTCCATCAACTGTTTCATTAAATCTTGAAGAAAGGCCATCTAGCCGCTCCCCCCTGTATCCATAATTTTCGTATATCTAAACGGGATCATATCCGCCAGGATTAAATGGATGACATTTTAAAATTCGCTTTATAGCCTTAAAACCACCTGAAATCACCCCGTACTTTTCTATAGCAAGCAGCGCATAATCTGAACATGTGGGATAAAACCTGCAGCACCTTGGTTTTAACGGTGAAATGAATTTTTTATAAAACAGTATCATTAAAATTATAAACCTTTTTATCACTGTATATGCGCCCTCTTTTTAATAAAGTTATTATTTCCCTTTCAATTGAACCATAGTCCAGTTTTGCAGCCGGAGGTTTTACCGAAAATACAATATCCCAACCATCTTTTATAAAATCATAATTAATCCGAAAAATTTCTTTAATCCTTCTTTTTATCTTGTTTCTAACCACACTGTTCCCGACTTTTTTTGAAACAGAAACACCCAACCTTGAATATCCAAGCTCATTTTTTTTCGCGTACATAGTAAAAAATGGGTTGGTAAAACGCCTTCCCGATTTATAAACATTAATGAATTCTAAATTTTTTGTTAATCGTAAGGATTTTCTCAATAACGTAATTCCTCCGAGCAAAAATATGCTATTTTAAATTACATGCCACAGCCAAAGCGGCCCAGATGCTAGGCCGCTTAAAGCCTTTTGCATGCTAAGCTGTTAATCTCTTTCTTCCTTTTAACCTTCTTCTTTTGATTACATTTCTTCCGCTTTTTTTCAACATGCGCTGTCTAAAGCCGTGAGTTCTTTTTCTATACCTGCATTTAGGCTGATAAGTCCGTTTCATTTCCCCACCTCCAACCTGTTCATATAAAAAAAATAATTCTTATGAATTCTGCTTTTAGTTATCACGATTATAACTTATAATATAATTAACTGTCAAGAAATTATGCCTCATGACTAAAAATACAAACAATAATATTTTTCCTATTGATTGAATGAAGTTGTTTATTCTGGTATTATTTAATTGGTCTTATTATATTTTCTTCGCTTTCATGAGGAGGTTTTTTTATGTCTATTGACCCTTTATATTTATGGCAGCATGTTTTAAAGATTTTAGGCAATGAACTAAATAACGATATGTCTTTTAATACGGTTTTAAAACCAACAAGGCTTGCTGCTTTAGAGGCAGATACAGCCATTGTAGAAGTACCGAATGATTTTATAAAATCTGTTATCGAAAAGCGTTACATAAACCTAATAAAAGATATTTTTAGTTCTGTTTTAAAACAAAACATTAATGTTATTATAAATGTTAACCCTGAAGGTTTTGGTTCTGAGGTGCTTCCTGATGATTCCATTTCATTAAATGAAGTATCGGAAACTAAGACATTGGCAGAAGACACCACACCGTCATTAAATCAAAAATATACCTTCGACACATTTGTAGTAGGTAACAGTAATCGCTTCGCTCACGCAGCATCACAAGCAGTAGCTCAATCACCGGCAAAGGCCTATAATCCTTTCTTTGTATACGGGGGTGTAGGTCTCGGAAAGACACATCTCATGCATGCTATTGGGCACTATATACTACAGCAGGATCCTACGTGTAAGGTTGTGTATCTTTCTTCGGAAAAATTTACTAATGAACTAATAAACTCAATTCGTGATGATAAAAACGTGGAATTTCGAAACAAATACAGAACAATAGATGTTCTTCTGATTGACGATATCCAATTTATAGCAGGAAAAGAGCGGACACAGGAAGAGTTTTTCCATACCTTCAATGCCTTGCATGATGCAAATAAACAATTAGTAATATCAAGTGACCGCCCGCCTAAAGAAATTCCGACACTAGAAGAGCGATTAAGATCAAGATTTGAATGGGGACTAATTACAGATATTCAGCCGCCGGATTTTGAAACCAGAATTGCTATTTTGCAAAAAAAAGCTATGATGGAAAATCTTATAGTTCCAAATGATGTTATAAATTTTATAGCCACAAAGATCGAAACAAATATACGTGAGTTGGAAGGTGCTCTTATACGTGTTGTGGCCTATTCATCATTAACCGATTGCCCTATAGACATAGGGCTTGCCGAACAAGTACTAAAAGACATTCTTCCTGACGGAAAGCCAAAACAAGTCACATCAAAGCAAATTGTGGAAGAAGTTGGAAGTTATTTTTCTATTAATCCGGAAGAATTTAAATCTAAAAAGAGAACTAAGGATTTGGCTTTTGCTCGCCAGGTAGCTATGTATTTATGCTGTGAACTGACAGACCTTTCTCTTCCGAAAATAGGAGAAAAATTTGGCGGTCGCGATCACACTACGGTTATACACGCAAGGGATAAAATAACGCGTGATATTCAGGAAGACTCGCAATTATCTAATGCTGTCGAAAGTTTAAAAAAGAAAATCCTTTATAGTTAATAAGCTGTGGAAATCTATTGGATAACTTGTTTATAAAAAGTGGACAATTTTCGACTATCAACAGCCACTGTTAGTACTGTGAATAAAGTTATACTCATTCTCCACAGGTTATCCACATTAAAATATCATATATAACACTTATTAACATGATTTATCCACATATCCACAGCACTTACTACTACTACTACTAAATTAATATATTATTCATATGAGTATATTATTATGACATATTTTTAAATTTCTTTTTGGAGGTAACACAGTGAAAATTGTAATTAGCCGAAATGAACTCGCTTCAGGTATTTCTGCAGTTGAGAAATTTGTACCTTCGAAAACCCCTATATCAATACTTACCGGAATAAAGTTTTCAGCCTATGATGATTTTCTATGTCTATCAGCTACAAATCTTGACATGGGTATCGAATATAAAATCAAGAATGAATCTGACAAGCTAAGTATATTAGAAGGTGGAAGTATTGTAATTGGATCAAAGATTTTGTCGGAAATAATTCGCCGAATATCTGAAAATACGGTAGAATTTGACAGCCGCGAAAATAAGGCATATATATCATCAGGCCAATTTAACATGGTACTGCCCTGCTTTGACGCCATGGATTTTCCTGAAATATCCAGAAATAATTCTTCTGATGGAATAAGACTAAGGCAAGGTATGTTTAAGGATATGATAAAAAGAACAATTTATGCACGAGCAGATGATACAACTTCTCGGCCACAGTTAACAGGTGCTCTGATAGACTACAAAGACAATATTCTAAACATGGTAGCATTGGATGGATTTAGAATAGCTTGGTGCTGTGAGCAGTTAAATGAAACTGAAGCATCAGACATTAACGAATTTAAAACTATAGTTCCAGGTGATACACTGCTTGAGATTTTAAGGATTTTTAAAGATGATGAACAAGCATATTTTGAATTATATGCAAGTAAGAATAGTGTAGAGTTTTTAACGGAAAAATTTCTAATAACGTCAAGGGTTTTAGATGGAGATTTTATTGATTACAACACCGTTATGCAAATAAAACCCAAGACAACGGCAATTGTAACTACGGATGAACTCCGCTTGGCCGTAGAAAGAGCAAGTGTTCTTGCAAGAGAAGGTAATACCAATAATTTGGTAAAATTTTATATTGCAGAAAATTCTATAGAAGTTCAAGCGGAAACGGAATTGGGACGCATTAACGATAAGGTTTTATGCAACACAGAAGGTGAGGAAATGCTGATAGCCTTCAATGCAGGATTTTTTATTGATGCTCTAAAGACAATATTTTCACCTGAAATAAAACTACATTTTTCTGATGAAACGGGGCCATGCATCATTACAGCTTTGGAAACTGATAATCACAAGAATTTTATTTTACCCGTAAGACTTAGAGGTGATAATCCTTGACAGGATTGAAAGAAATTTTTATAAACACTGAAACGATTAATCTCGACCAATTTTTAAAATGGTCGGGGATTTTTTCCACCGGCGGTGAAGCCAAAATTGCAATAACAGAAGGCAATGTGAAAGTAAATGGTGAAATAGAAACCAAAAGGTCTAGAAAACTCAAAGTTTCTGATATAGTAGAAGTTAACGGTAACCGGCTGCTGGTGAACCGGAGGTAAAAGCGTGTATCTTTATAATTTAAGGTTATATGATTTTCGAAACTTTTTAGAATTGGATCTTGAATTTAAAAATGGAATTAATATTTTTTACGGAGATAATGCTCAAGGAAAGACCAATTTACTAGAGGCTATTTATTTTATAACAGAACTGAGAGCTACTCGAGCCTTTAGAGAGCAGGAAGTAATCAGGTATGATCAGCCGTTGGCTTTTTTAAAAGGGTTATTTAGTACAAAAGCAGGTGATATCGACAGACAAGTTACTATATACCGCAATCAAAAAAAGGAAGTTAAAGAGGGTGAAAACAAAAAAAGCCGATGGTCGGAACTTGATCCGAGTATAAGTGCGGTTTATTTCTCACCGGAGGATATTGACTTAGTCAAGGGCGAACCATCACTTCGCCGAAGATTTATAGATAATCTAATATACCGGATAAGGCCAAGCTTTTATAAATATTTACAAGGATACCAGCGGGTACTTACACAGCGAAATACACTTTTAAAGACTATAAAGATTAAACCCGGTATGGCGAAAACCTTGGATCCTTGGGATGAACAGCTGTCAGAACTTGGCTCACAGCTGATAAATGAAAGACTTAAGATGCTGCAAAGGATATCATCCTTATCGCAAGATTATTTTAAAACATTTACACATAAGCGGAATGATTTAAGAATCAGCTATCGAAGTGAGATTGATTTTAGTAATCCTGAACTAATTAAAGCAGATTATAAAAACAAGCTCATATCAAACAGGGAAAAAGACATAAACAGAAGTTTTACATCGGTAGGTCCTCACAGGGATGATATAGATTTTTTTATCGACGGGAAAAATATAAAACACTATGCCTCACAAGGTCAGCAAAGATTAACAGTTTTATGTTTGATGTTTGCACAGAGAAATCTTTTATATACCGAAAAAGGCGAGTATCCGATACTGCTTTTAGATGATGTTATGTCGGAGCTTGACATACATCGCAGGCAGCTCATCTTGGGACAAGAGAATCATCAAGTATTTATTACGACAACCGATTTAAAATTCATTCCGGAGGAAATATTAGAAAAAAGCTTTTTATATCCGATAAAAGCTGGCACATTGGGGTGATAAAAAGTGGAAAAGATAGGAACAATACTGCTGAGTTCTTTAAAAAAAACCTGCATAGATAAAAGGCTTACGGAAGCTAGAATTTTTACAAGCTATGAATCCATGGTGGGAGAAAAAATCTCAAAGATTTCAAAACCCACATTTATGCAGAACAACACCCTTTTTATAGGTGTGGAAAATCACGTATGGCTGTACCAGCTTTATTTACTAAAACCTGATTTGATGTATAAGATTAACTCAAAATTGCCGTATCCTTTGGTGAAGGATATAAAATTTCAAATCCGTGATATAAAAAAATCAGAAAAACCTAAGACAGAAGATATCGAAGTTAAAGATGATGAAGACATTAAAATTCCTGAAACCTGCATGAAAGTGATATATAATATAAGTCGCGATATCGATGATGAAGACTTAAGAAGCAGCTTTACAAGACTGATGATAAAAGATATGAAAAATAAGATAAAAAAGGGGGAGAAAGATTGTTCATCCATATAGGCGGAGATGAAGTGGTTTTAACAAAAGATGTGGTAATGATTCTTGATAAAACTGCTCTTTGTGCAAAAGATACATCTGAATTTCTACAGGTAGCTCGAGAAGAAGGATTTGTATCGGAAGATGAAAACTTATATAATGATACCCAGGAAAATAAAAAAACAGCAGTGATATTGGATAAAAAGATATTATTTTCACCTATTTCCGCCACTACACTTTCAAAAAGGGCGGATTTTATAAAGAATCTTAAATAGGTTCTATGTGGAGGTTGTAAGTTTGGAAAAAAAGAATGTTTATGATGAAAATAAAATAGAAGTTTTAGAGGGTATTGAGCATGTAAGACTCAGGCCCGGCATGTATATAGGTTCTACCGACAGCCGAGGTCTACATCATTTAGTGTACGAAGTTGTGGATAACAGTATTGATGAGGCCATGGCCGGCTATTGCAAAAATATTAAGGTAACCATAAACAAGGATAATTCCGTTACCGTGGAAGATGATGGCAGAGGTATTCCGGTTAAAATCCAGCCAAAAGTAGGTAAATCGGCATTGGAAGTAGCACTTACTATGCTGCATGCCGGCGGAAAGTTTAACAGCGGAGGCTACAAGGTATCCGGAGGTCTTCACGGTGTAGGAGTTTCAGTGGTCAATGCCCTGTCGCGCTGGATGGAAGTGGAGGTAAAGCGTGATGGAGGTGTCTTCTATCAAAAATATGAACGAGGTAAACCGGTAACAGATGTAATCAGAAAAGGAGATACTGATGAAACAGGTACTAAAATAACTTTTATGCCTGATGATGAGATTTTTGAAGATACCGTCTTTTCTCAAGATATATTGACACAGCGATTAAGAGAGCAAGCTTTTCTAAACAGAGGTATAAGGATTGAGCTTTTTGATGAGTGCACAGGTAATTCCAATGTGTTTTATTATGAGGGTGGTATAGTATCCTTTGTCAAGTATTTGAATCGGAAAAGGGATGTACTGCATGAAGAACCTATCTACATGAGTGCTGCTCGGGATGATATGGAAGTTGAAGTGGCCATGCAGTATAATGATTCGTACTTAGAAACAGTGCTTACCTTTGCAAATAATATTAATACACATGAAGGCGGCACACATCTGAGCGGATTTCGTACAGCCCTTACCCGCAGTATGAATGATTATATGCGCAAGATGAATTTGTTAAAAGAGCAGGATGCAAATCTTTCCGGCGAGGATGTAAGGGAAGGGCTTACTGCGGTAATCAGTGTCAAGCTTACAAATCCTCAGTTTGAAGGCCAAACAAAGACCAAACTGGGCAACAGCGAAATTCGCAGCCTTGTTGATACTGTAGTAGGTGAGGGAATATCCCGGTTTTTAGAGGAAAATCCTGCCATAGCACGGGTTATAACGGAAAAGGCTTTGGGAGCAGCAAGAGCACGGGAGGCTGCTCGTAAAGCCCGGGAACTTACACGTCGTAAAACTGCTCTGGAACATACAACGCTGCCGGGCAAGTTGGCTGATTGCCGAGAAAGAGATCCCAGACTTTGCGAGCTATACCTGGTGGAAGGTGATTCTGCCGGAGGTTCCGCAAAGCAAGGACGAGATCCTCAAATTCAGGCTATACTGCCGCTGAGAGGCAAGATACTCAATGTAGAAAAAGCACGAATAGATAAGATTTTAAACAATGAAGAAATTAGGTCAATGATTACTGCACTTGGAACAGGCATTGGTGAGGAGTTTGATATAGAAAAATTGCGCTATCATAAGATAATCCTTATGGCTGATGCTGATGTGGACGGTGCACATATTCGTACCTTACTGCTTACATTTTTTTATAGATACATGCAGCCGCTTATTGAAGCAGGTAAGATATATATTGCTCAGCCGCCTCTATACAGAGTGGTTTTAGGTAAAAAGGATTACTATGCCTTTGATGATTTGGAGCTTTCAAAAATATTGGAAAGTCTTGGAAATAGCAGGGAAAGAACCGAAATCAAGCGATTCAAAGGCCTTGGTGAAATGGCGGCAGAGCAGCTTTGGGAAACTACCATGAATCCCGAAACGCGCACCATTTTAAAAGTCAGTTTAGAAGATGCGGTAGTAGCTGATGAAATTTTTACAATACTTATGGGAGACAAGGTGGAACCCAGGCGGCAGTTTATCTTTGAACATGCGGCAGAGGTTCAAAATCTTGATATATAGGAGGGAGAGTTAAATGGCTGAACCAAAAGGAAAGATTATACCGGTTAAAATTGAAGAAGAAATGAAAAAATCATATATAGATTATTCCATGAGTGTCATTGTAGGTAGGGCTTTACCCGATGTAAGAGATGGCTTAAAACCCATTCATCGCAGAATTCTTTATGCAATGAGCCAGCTCTCTCTCACACCGGATAAACCTCACAGGAAATCCGCCACAATCGTGGGAGAGGTTATGGGTAATTATCACCCACATGGAGACGCTGCCATATATGATGCTATGGTGCGCTTGGCTCAGGATTTTTCTACCAGATACCTTTTAGTAGACGGGCATGGCAATTTTGGCTCAATAGATGGGGACCCGGCTGCGGCCATGAGATATACGGAAGCTCGAATGACCAGAATATCCCTGGAGATGCTTTCTGACTTAAATAAGGATACGGTTGATTTTATACCCAATTACGATGAATCACTAGAGGAACCCAGTGTGCTGCCTGCACGCTTTCCTAATCTTTTAGTAAACGGTTCTTCGGGTATTGCTGTGGGCATGGCTACCAATATACCGCCGCATAATCTTTCGGAGGTTATAGACGGCGTTGTAATGATGATAGATAATCCTGATGTAACAGTAGAAGAACTGATGCAGATTATTAAAGGACCGGATTTTCCCACAGGCGGAATAATAAAAGGATACAGCGGTATTAAAGATATGTATACAACAGGCAGGGGTTCTGTTGTAATGAGGGCTAAAGCCACTATTGAAGCTATGGACGCCACGCGACACCGCATTATAGTTACCGAGATACCATATATAGTCAATAAGGCGCGAATGGTGGAAAAAATTGCAGAGCTGGTCAGGGATAAAAAAATCGAAGGCATATCCGACCTTAGAGATGAGAGTGACCGTAATGGAATCCGCATTGTAATGGATTTGAAAAGAGATGCAAATCCCCACATAATTTTGAACCAACTTTATAAACACACACAAATGCAGAGCACATTTGGTGCCATTATGCTGGCTCTTGTAGATAATAAACCGCGCGTGCTTAATCTGCGTGAGATGATTTATTACTATCTTGAACACCAGAAGGATGTTATCGTAAGAAGGACAAAATTTGATTTAGCCAAAGCTCAAGAAAGGATACACATTTTAGAAGGATTAAAGATAGCCCTTGACCATATCGATGAGGTAATCGCCATCATAAGAGGTTCTAAGGATGACGTTACGGCAAGGGATGCGCTTATAAAGAATTTTGGTCTTAGTGAAAAACAGGCACAGGTTATACTTGATATGAGGCTTAAACGCCTTACCGCCTTGGAACGAGAAAAGATTGATGAAGAGTATGCCGAACTCTTAAAGAAAATAGACTACTATCAAAAAATACTTTCAGATGAAAAAATAGTTTTATCAATTATCAAGGAAGAGCTTATCCAGATAAAACAAAAATATGGCGATGAGCGCAGAACTCACATAACTCATGATGAGGGCGATTTTGATATAGAAGATTTGATAGTTGAGGAGGACATAGTTATAACACAGACCCATTTCGGGTATGTGAAGCGTCAGCCAATTTCCGCATATCGCAGCCAGCACCGAGGAGGCCGAGGAGTAACGGGAATTACCACTCGGGAAGAAGATTTCGTGGAACATATCTTTGTAGGTACAACTCATCATGTTGTAATGTTCTTTACAAATAAAGGAAATGTATACAAACTAAAGGCATATGAAATCCCCGATACCAGTCGAACCGCACGAGGCACAGCCATAGTTAACCTACTGCCGTTAAAACCCGGCGAAAGAGTCAACACGATAATAACCATCAAGGATTTTGATGAGGCACGTTATTTAATTTTTGCTACTAAAAACGGCACCGTTAAAAAGACGCTGCTTTCCGAGTATGCAAGTTTACGACGAACCGGCCTAATAGCTATAACCTTAAAAGATGATGATGAGCTGATAGGGGTTAGACTTGTTGATCAAAATGAGGAGATAATTTTAGGCACACACAACGGTATGAGCATAAGATTTTCAGTAAATAATGTAAGCTCAACGGGACGCACCTCTCAGGGAGTCAAGGGCATCAATCTTCGTTCCGATGACAAAGTGGTGTCAATGGACATTATTCAGGAAGGTCATGATGTGTTGGTCGTTACCGAAAAGGGTTTCGGTAAGCGCATTGACGAGAAGGAATTCAGATGTCAGGCACGGGGAGGCAAAGGTGTAATAATACAAAAGATAACCGATAAGACCGGACCACTGGCAGGGTTAAGAGTTGTTGGAGAAAATGATGAGATAATGCTCTGCACCAGCTCCGGAATTATGATTCGCCTTTTGACTTCTGAAATATCCAAAATGAGTAGAAATACAATGGGTGTAACATTGATAAAGCTTGAGCAGGACGACTTTTTAGCATCTATGGCGGTGGTTACTGAAGACTAAGATGAAAATTTTTCCGTGCAACCTTTTGCGTTGATGTTTAAAAATAAATACTTTTTAGGAGTATATGGGTTTGAAAAAAAAGGTAAATAAGCATATAGAAGCACCGCTTTTAAATATACTGAAAAAATATGCAAATACAGATTCAGTTAGATTCCATATGCCCGGCCACAAGGCAAGAGCAGCGGGGCATATATTTGAGGAATTTAAGGAAAACCTATTCAAATGGGATGTTACGGAAATCCCTGGCATGGATGACCTTCATCAGCCCAGAGGCCCTATAAAACGAGCACAAGAAAAGCTTGCTGAGCTTTACGGTGCAGACAAATCATTTTTTTTGGTAAATGGTGCCACATCAGGTGTTGCTGCTATGATGGGAGCGGCAATCGCACCGGATGATGAGATTTTAATTTCCAGAGCAAGTCACAGGTCGGTCCTGTCAGGCTTAATTATCACAGGTGGGCGGCCGGTTTATGTAATGCCGGAAAGATGGCAGGAGTTAGGCGTTTATACGCAAGTAAATTCAAAATCTGTAGCTGAAGCACTGGAACAAAATCCTAAAATCAAGGCAGTACTGCTGACAAATCCCGTATATCAGGGATTTTGCCCAGACCTTGGTGCAATTTCTAAGCTTGTCCGCAGCAGCAATAAGATTCTACTTGTGGATGAAGCCCACGGGCCCCACTTTGGTTTTAATTCCGGGCTTCCGATGTGTGCCGGTAAGGTTGCCGATGCATGGGTTCAAAGCCCTCACAAAATGCTGACATCTTTTACACAAAGTGCTTGGCTGCATGTAAAAGGCAATAAAATTGACAAAAACCGCCTACAGGATTTCTTACGTCTTGTGACAACTACTAGCCCATCGTATATTTTAATGGCATCACTTGATGTATCACGAGCTGTAATGGAGCTTGATGGCAAAGCTTTAGTAAAAAGGGCCTTGGCTTTGGCTGATAAGGCAAGATATGATATCAACAAATTTACCCCGTTTTATTGTGTAGGCCCGGAGGTTAAGGGTAAAAACGGCATTTACGATATAGACTTATCTAGACTTATGGTGAATGTTTCGCAAGCAGGTTATACGGGATACCAGGTGGAAAAAATTCTTCGAAAGCGGTTTAAGATATACGCTGAATATGCGGATTTGTATAATATTTATTTCTTAATAACATTTTCTAATAACAGCAGGGATATAAACCGCCTTATAAAAGCACTTTCCGCACTAAAAGCTAGGACAAAAATCCCCAAATCCATAATTTGGCCGGATAAACTGCCCAAGAAGGCATTAGAGCCGAAAGCAGCTTTTTATTCTATCGGAGAAGATGTGCCGTTGAAGCAATCCCTAGGACGTGTAATAAAAGAGGCATTGGTCCCGTATCCTCCAGGAGTACCACTGCTTATGCCCGGCGAGATTATGGAAAAAGAGCATATAGAGGTGTTAACCGCTCTATTAAAGTCCGGAGGCTGCTGCCAGGGCGTAACTTCAGAAGGCTTTATCCGCGTGGTATCCAATGCCTAACTTATTACTGTATAATTCTGTAAGATAATACCCACATAAAACCTTAATGAAAGCAAAGAGGAGATAGCGTGAAAGGTAAACTTATAACCATCGAAGGCCCTGACGGGGCAGGCAAGACCACTCAAGTAAAGAAAGTCAGCGAATATTTAAGAACAAAGGGTCTTAAGGTATTGGTAACTCGCGAGCCGGGAGGCACTTCGCTGGGAGAAAAGCTTAGAAAACTACTGCTGACTCTGGAAGGAGAAAGTCCGGTACCTGAGGCGGAAGCACTGATATATGCAGCTTCAAGAGCTCAACTCGTAAAAAAAGTTATTATTCCGGCATTAGAAAGCGGTTATATAATTTTATGTGACAGATTTGTGGATTCAAGCTTGGCTTATCAAGGCTGGGCCAGGGGATTAGGAATAAAGGAACTTACGGATATCAACGGATGGTTTTTAAAAAATAATTGGCCGGACTTGACTATCATCCTTGATGTAGACCCCAGTCAGTCATTAAAACGACTTCGCAAAGAAAAGGATCGATTAGAAAGGGAGAACTTGGAATTTCATAAAAAAGTCAGAGAAGGATTTTTAAAGGTGCACAGCATGTACCCCAATAGAACAAGATTAGTAGATGCTTCCCAAAACCCGGAGCATGTATTTGAAGCCGTATTGTTTGAGATTGAAAAATCAGGTATAATAAAAATATAATAAGCTGTTTTAATATTTTAAATAAACAATGACCCGACCTAAAAAAATTATCGGAAGGGGCGATAAATGTGAAACTCGTAATGGCGGTGGTACAAGACAATGATGCAGGCCGGTTGATTGAAAAATTAAGCCAAAAGAAATTTGGCTTAACAAAGCTGGCAAGTACAGGAGGTTTTCTAAAAAGCGGTAACACAACACTGATGATTGGTGTAGAAGATGAAAGGCTTGAAGAGCTTTTGGCTATCATAGAAAAAATGTGCAAGCCGAGGAAAAAAATTGTAACACCACTTCCGGCAGGCCCTGCTGATGCCTATGTACCATATCCGGTTGAAGTATTAGTAGGAGGTGCCACGGTCTTTATATTGGATGTGGAGAGGTTCGTTAAGGTATGAGAGTGAGCTTATCGCCAGAATTTGGTTTGCCTAAGGATTTATTAATTCATAAAGAGCAAAGCGGTCAGAAATTTTCCGAACAGTTAAATGCTGCTGCAAAGACCCATTTAAAATATCAAATGGATTTAGAGTTTAATGCAATTAATGAAATTGGCCAGCGACTTTGTAAAAAGATGTTACTTAAAGATTTAAAAGAGTATAGACAGAGGATAGCTGAGTTTTTAAAAATATGTATTTCTCAAGGTTTTTCTTTTAAGGAAAATTACTTTCAAACTCGCTATGGCCGCAGCAAAGTCCTGTCAATGATTAAAATTGTAAATCAAAAACTGATTGATTTGGCACAAGAGCTGCTTTCGGAGAATAGGGATTCATTGAAGGTAATGGCTTTAGTCGATGAAATCAGCGGCCTGTTGCTTGATATTTATGCTTGAGGTGGTATATTGGATAACATATCACATGCTTATATTTTTTTAGGCGATGAGGAAGAAACGACACAAAAAGCTTTAAAACTGGCTCAAACTGCTAACTGTGAAAATGCTGATTTAGCTCCTTGCGGATTTTGCAGCACATGCAGGAAAATCCAAAGTCAGGTTTACCCCGATACAATACATGTGCATCCGGATGGTGCTGCTATAAAAATTGAGCAAGTAAGAAAAATGATACTGGATTTAGCAGAAAAACCCATGGAAGGCAATAAGAAGGTTTATATACTCCATGAGGCTCATACAATAACACCCCAAGCTCAGAATGCTCTACTCAAGACATTAGAAGAACCTTGCAGTGAAAGTATCATCATATTGCTTTCAAATAACATTAAACAGCTAATTCCTACGGTTGTATCCCGATGCCAAATTCAGGATTTTACCAAGGCAGAAGCAGAGCCGCTGCTTTCTGTCGAAAGCAGACAAAAGATTGCAGATATAATATTCAATATTACACAAAAAGCCGGACATACTGAATTTTGTATATATGCAAGAGAGCTTTCCAACATTGAAGAAAAGATTGAGGAAGTGTTAGAATTTACTATTTCACTTTTTAGAGATATGCTAATTGTAAAAACAAATGCCGATGCAGCACTCATAAATCAAGATTTAGAACCGATGATTTATAAGTATTCCTCAATACTCGCAACAGATTCTATGCTTAGGGCAATTGATGTCACTTACAGGCAATTAAAAGCTGCAAAATTTAGAGGAAATAAGAACTTAATTTGGTATAATTTACTTGTGGGCCTTAAGGAGGTATTTTAATTGGTAACAGTGGTGGGTGTTAGATTTAAAAAGGCCGGAAAGGTATATTATTTTAATCCTGGAGCTCTTGATATTGTGGTAGGCGATAAAGTAATAGTTGAAACAAGCCGAGGCGTAGAATACGGTGAAGTTGTGACAGGCCCTAAGGATGTAAGAGATGAGGATATTATAACTCCACTGAAAGACGTGATGAGAAAAGCTACTTCGGAAGACGAGGCCATAGTCAAAAATAATGCGGCAGAGGCCTTGGAAGCAGAAAGCATAGCTATTGAAAAAATAGAAAAACATGGTCTTGATATGAAACTGGTCGATGTAGAATACACCTTTGACAAGAGCAAGCTTATCTTTTATTTTACAGCAGATGGCCGAGTGGATTTTCGCGAACTGGTGAAAGATCTTGCATCGGTATTTCATACCAGAATAGAGCTTCGCCAAATTGGTGTAAGGGACGAAGCCAAAATGCTAGGCGGCATAGGCCCCTGCGGCCGATGTATATGCTGTTCTACATTTTTAGGCGAATTCGATCCGGTATCCATCAAAATGGCAAAACAGCAGAATCTGTCGCTAAATCCGGTGAAAATTTCAGGGCTGTGCGGCAGGCTCATGTGCTGCCTAAAATATGAGAGTGAATCGTATGAAGATAATTTAGTAGATTATCCAAATGTCGGAGATAGAGTAATAACTCCATATGGCGAAGGAACGGTGATTGCAGTATATAAACCGAAAGAAACGATTCAAGTTCAGATAGATGAGGGTAAGGAAATAATGGAATTCCCTGCGGAAGAAGTAGATATAGAGGAAGTATAGTTCTTGACAAAAGAATTATCAGCATATAATATAATAAGACAATTACCTTTTTGGGTATATCCTCAATAAAAGGAGGGATTACAGTGTTTTATTGGGATTACACCATGATTATCCTACTTCCTGCCATGATATTGGCTATTTACGCCCAGGCCAAGGTTACATCTACATTTGAAAGATATCTAAGAGTTCCTGCAAAAAGTGGGATGACAGGTGCTGATGTAGCCCGAGAAATATTGAAACAGAGCGGTATTTATGATGTGTCTGTCCAAATACAGGGCGGCAGGCTGTCTGACTATTATGATCCAAGGCGAAAAGTGTTAAAACTTTCCAGAGATGTTTATAACGGCAGCTCTCTTGCGGCTCTTGGAGTAGCTGCACATGAATGCGGGCACGCCATCCAACACGATGTAGGATATGCTCCGCTTTCCATTCGAAATACTATTGTTCCGGCAGCAGGTATTGGATCACAAATGGCTTTTCCTTTATTCTTTTTAGGTCTTTTGTTTCGGGCAGATTCACTTATGTTGGTTGGAATACTGCTGTTTTCACTTGCTGTTATATTTCAAATCATTACATTACCTGTAGAATACAATGCCAGCAACAGAGCGGTGGCAATTTTAGAAAACGGCGGATTCATCGACAGGAGTGAAGTAGGTCCCGTAAAGGCTGTACTTGGTGCGGCGGCTCTTACCTATGTAGCTGCTACTCTTACGGCTGTCATGCAACTCTTACGCCTTTTAGTTTTAGCAGGAGCTGGTCGAGATAGAAGATAATTTTGGATGCAAACCCTACAGTCTTTTACTGCAGGGTTTTTTTAATTTCAAAGCAGGAATTTAAAAAATTTCGTTGAATGATAGTTTAACATCCAATAACTGTGGAGGGGGAAAAATGCTGGAATTATCAGTAGGGATTATTGGAGCCGGTAAAGGAGGTACAGCTTTAATAGAAACAATGGCGGATTTTGATAATATCAAAATCATGGGAATTGCCGATATAAATCCTTTAGCTCCGGGATTACGGCTTGCAAGGAACAAAGGTATAAATTGTTTTGATGATCCGAAAACTATGCTCAAAGCTTGTCGCTTCGATGTAATATTTGAAGTAACCGGAGATAAAGAGTTAGTTCAGCAACTACAAGTAATAATACCTGATTTTACCACATTGGTTGATGCCAGAACTACCAATATAATGCTTACGGTAATCAGGGATAGGGAAGAACTTTTAAAGATAAAGGAAATTAAAGAGCAATTGTCGGTAATTTTAAACTCGGCTCAGGAAGGCATTCAGATGGTGGACAAAAACGGAATAATCCAATATGTAAATGAAGGTTTTACACGTATTACCGGCATTCCCGCCAGTCAACGCATTGGTACTAATGTTTTTGACGTTTCTGCGGATGGAGCATTAGCCGAGGTTTTAAAAACCGGCAAACCCTGTATCGGAAAACCTAACCGAGCTGTGGGGTCTAACGCCCAAGTCATCTCTAATGCCTCACCTGTCATTGTAAATGGTGAAATGACAGGTGCGGTTGTGGTGTTTCAAGATATCAGTGAAGTAATTCGACTGACTAAGGAACTAAAGAGGTCCACAACGTTAATCGATGGTTTGAAGGATGAAATTAAAAAAATGAATGAAGACAAGGGCAGCTTTGAGGACATTATATGCAAAAGCCCTGCGATGAAGGATGTAATCAATATGGCTAAAAAAGCTGCTCGAGAGGACTCCACCTTATTAATAACCGGTGAAAGCGGCACAGGTAAGGAACTGTTCGCAAATGCACTGCACAGTGGGAGCAGGCGTAGTAATAAACCCTTTATAAAAGTTAATTGTGCTGCAATTCCTGAGAACCTCTTAGAGAGTGAACTTTTCGGTTATGAAGCCGGAGCCTTTACAGGGGCCGGAAAGCTGAAGCTAGGTAAATTTGAGTTGGCAAATGGTGGTACGATTTTCTTGGATGAAATAGGAGATATGAGCCATGTGCTTCAGGCAAAACTCCTTCGGGTAATTCAGGAACAGGAAATTGAGAGAGTAGGTGGAACACATCCGATAAAAATCGATGTCCGCATTATTTCTGCCACTAATCAGAACTTATTAGAGCTTATCCGACGCGGCCGTTTTCGAGAAGACCTTTACTTCAGGCTAAATGTTATCAATATTCATATACCGCCGCTTAGAGAGAGAAAGGAGGATATAGTAGCCCTGGCCGAAACATATATAAAGGAATTTAATCGAAAATTCTATAAAAATGTTAAAGGCTTGACTAATAAAGCTCAGGAACTGCTGCTGTCTTATCAATGGCCAGGCAATGTGCGAGAACTCAAAAATATTTTTGAAAGGACAATTCTCATGGCCGAAGGTGAGTGGATTACTGAGGATTTACTGTTTCCCTACTTTAATCAGCTTAAAAAAAGTGGCAAAGATAAGACCAGCATTTTATCCCTTGAGGAAATGGAATGTAAGATGATTAAAATGGCGCTTGAGGAATATGGAACAAGCGTAAGAGGCAAACAAAATGCCGCTAATGCATTAAAAATTTCACTTGCGACGCTTTATAACAAAATAAAAAAGTATGGTATTAATGACTAGAGGGAAGTTTCCTATCTAAAATTTAGAAATTCTATTCTAATTTTTAGAAATGTGCGGCAGCACTGATATTTTCTAAATATTGTAGCATAGCAACTCGTCAAAGCTTATAATATTTATAAAAATGATAAATAGAAATGCCCTTTTATAGCTTGAAAAAGTGCAGTAGTCTTTTGGCATACTATTTGCATATTATATAATATTATAAGTCAATCATGAAAGGAGAAACTCCATGCAGCAAGCAGATGTTGTAGTAATTGGCGGTGGTGTGATCGGTTGTTCGGTGGCATACCACCTGGCAAAAAAAGGAGTATCGGTCATACTGGTGGAGAAAAATGATATTGCTTCAGGTACCTCCGGTGCCTGTGATAAAGCGGTACTCTTGCAATCTAAAAACCCAGGTTTACATCTTAAGATGGCACTAGAGGGTATTAAACTTTTTCCTGATTTGCAAAGGGATATGGATGTGGATATAGAGTTTAAAAATGCCGGCGGCATGATAGTTATTTATACCCAAGAGCAGTGGCAGGTAATGGAGCAGTTTGTAGAAAGGCAGAACAAGCTGGGTCTTTCGGTAAAACTGCTTGAAAGGGATGAAGCAAGGCGAAAACAGCCGGCATTTTCAAAGGATATCGTCGGCTCTACTTACAGTTCCATGGATAGCGAAGTAAATCCAATCTATCTGACACTGGGATTTTTTAGGGGAGCGAAAAAGTATGGTGCTAAAGAGATGCTGGGCACAGAGGTAAAAGCAATAAAACTGGAAAAAGGCCGAGTGTGCTCAGTAGTGACGGATCACGGGGAAATAATGACACGTGCCGTAGTAAATGCCTGTGGAGTATATGCACCATTTATTAGTGCAATGGTGGGCATTGATGTACCAATAGTGCCTCGGCGGGGTCAAATTATGGTTACAGAGCCGGTAGCACCGCTGATTCATGGCGATATCAATTGTGCTAAGTACATTACAGCCAAGTTCAAACCAGAGCTTTTGGGCAACGATGAAAATGCCCAATTGGGCGTGGGCCTTTCCTTGGGTCAAACAGAAAACGGAAATATATTAATAGGCGGAACTCGAGAGTTCGCGGGATATAGTAAAAATACTACCCATAGAGCACTGCGTGCGGTGTTAAAGCATGCGGCCAAATTAGTTCCTGCACTCAAAGACATAAGCATTATCCGCAGCTTTGCAGGTCTAAGACCATACACCCCGGATGGTCTTCCAATACTTGGAAGCGTGCGGCAGGTGGAAGGATTCTATATGGCTGCCGGTCATGAGGGCGATGGTATAGCCCTTTCTGCGATTACCGGCAGGATTTTGTGTGATTTGATTACTAAAGGCAAAACATCCATGGATATAGACATAAGTAAACTTTCATTAGAAAGATTTAAGGAGGAAGATATAAATGATTTTCGGAAAAGTCATAACTGCTATGGTTACACCATTTGATGAAGAATTGAACATAGATTATAAGGCCTTGGAAAACTTAATAGAACATTTACTGGCAACAGGAACAGATACTTTGCTGGTAGCAGGCACGACAGGTGAGTCGCCGACACTTACGGATGAAGAAAAATTGGATTTATTTAAAGCTTGCAAAGAGATAGCCGGCAAGAGAGCTAAAATTATGGCAGGTACAGGCAGCAACTCAACTTTGCACAGCATTGAACTGTCCCAAAAGGCTGAAAAAGTTGGTGTAGATAGCCTGTTATTGGTGTCACCATACTATAACAAACCAACACAAGAAGGACTTTATCGGCATTTTAAAGCAATTGCTGAAGCAGTGAATATTCCAGTAGTGCCATATAACGTACCCGGACGAACAGCAGTTACCATTGAGCCCGAAACACTGGCAAGACTTTCAGAAATTAAAAATGTTGCAGCGGTAAAAGATGCCGTAGGCAATCTTGACAAGACAAGCAAAACGAGGCTTCTTGCACCGAACCTTGAGATTTACAGCGGAGACGACAGCTTGACACTTCCCATGCTGGCACTTGGAGCACAGGGAGTTATAAGCGTAGCATCACATGTGGTAGGCAGCGAGATAAAACAGATGATAACGAGCTTTGAAGAAGGCAATACGAAAAAGGCAAAAGAAATTCACTTGAAACTTTTCAATATATTTAAAGCCCTATTCGTAATCACAAATCCCATCCCGGTAAAGGCCGCTCTTAACCTAATAGGTGTTCAGGTAGGAGGTTTACGTCTGCCTCTGTGTGATGCAGATGACAATACTATAGCAGCTTTAAAAAAAGCATTAAGCGAACTTGGCAAAATAGAATAAATAGAATAAGCTGAGAAAATATAAATTGACGGTAGGTAACGGCAATAAGTTTAAGTTTTTCAAAGCTGCTGTTGCCTGCCATGCCTTATACAAATTTTTATCTTAAGGAATCCAAACAGGATTAGGCTTTTTAAGCGTTAACCCGCTTGTATAAGCATGAAAATACTAAGGTGAAGGGAGGTGAAATTTTCTGAGGTTTCCGTTTTGCGCAATATATTTAAAAATTAAAGAGGAGGTAGGTTAATGAGTCTTTCTGCCATCGTCTGGATTATCACTATAGTATTTTGCCTGATTTTCTTATGGATTTCCCTGAAGGTAAAAGACCAAGCAAGTGAGAGCTTTTCCAACTATGCCATTGCTGGCGGAACTTTGCCAATATATCTCATCTTGTTTACCGACGTAGCTACTATCATGGGCGCCGGCAACTTTGTTGGCCATGCGGCTCAGGGCTATAAAATAGGTATGCTTGATATTCCGTTTATCATTGGCGAACAGGGTTCCAAGATCATCTTCGCACTGATTTTTGCCGGCTTAGCCGGAAGGTTTACCTACAATACCCTTTCAGAAATGATGGATGACCTGATAGTCAGGGATAAGTTCACAAGGGCTTTGGTGGGTTTCCTTACGGCATGTATCATGATAGCCTGGGTAGGCGGTCAGGCTAAAGGTATGGGAGATATCTTCGCTGCGTTTACCGGTGCAAATCCCATCCCAATCATTATGATGTTCAATGCGGTATTTATAGTATATACTTTCTTGGGCGGAATATATTCAGTTGTATGGACCGATTTTTTACAGGGAATCATCGTGGTTGTTTTTGCATTTATATTTTACGGATATGCTTTAGCTCCTGTAAACTTCTCCATGAGTATCCTGCAGCAAAAACTGGCTGAAGTTGGCGCTGCTGAACTTGGAACTATAAGCAATGTGCCTTTCGGTGTTATACTCAAGAACTTTGTGACAGGATGTTTTGGAATCCTTGCGGCGCAGATATACTGGCAGAGGTGTTTTGCGGCAAAGGACAGCAAAACCGCTCGCAACGGCATGCTTGTCAGTGGCATAGCTGCAGTTATCTTTGTCAGTTTGACTGCAATAGTAGGTATTGTTACCAAGACTTTAAATCCAAACCTGGCAGATCCCAACCAAGCTATGCCGTGGCTCATGATGAACTACACACCTATGTGGGTACTTGCGGTAGTATTTACGCTGATTCTGGCTGCGGCCATGTCAAGCGCCGACTCTAACTTAAACTCAGCAGCAGTCATCATTGCAAATGATATGATAAGGCCTTTTGCCCCGCACTTAAATGATAAACAACTGGTAAAATACACACAGTATATTACAATAATAGTTGGAGTTTTCTCTGCACTGGCAGCCATTTATTCCAGCAGCATCATAGGGCTCTTCTCCAAAGCTTATACTATGGCTGGCGGTGGGGTAGTTCCGGTACTGCTTGTAGGTCTTATCTGGAAAAAGACAGGCAAGCCATTTGAGATGGGAACGAAAAACAGTCGGGTCACCCCTTGGGGTGCACGCTTAGGTATTATTATCGGTTCAGTCATCTCCCTTTCACAGCTGGGTATTTTATGGGGTGTTGTTATTTCAGCGGTGGTAACTATCTTAGTATCCCTTGTAACTCCAGATGTTCCCCAAAATTCATCACCATATATTAAAGCATAAAAAGCAAGAATCATATAAAAATAAACTTGCAGCTTAATCTGTTGGCCGACTGATTAAGCTGCATAAAACCCCGCTTTTCGTGCGATATTTCGTTAAGCGAATTAAAAAAGGATGGAAAGCCAAGGTTATATAATAGGGTAAAGATGATATCATCTTTACCCTATTAATTTTCTTCAACTGAAACCATTTGGATTAATTGTTAATTAAACAGGCATTTGGTATAATGAAATCAGATATTGTAGCGTAAAGGTGAATTTAAGTGGACAAATTCTTAAAATATCCAAACGAGCAGATTGACGATTTGCTGTGTGACGGCTTAAAAATCATCCAAAAGCAAGACTCATATAAATTTGCCATAGATTCGGTGCTTTTGGCAAATTTTGTAAAAGCTGATAAAAATGACAGAGTAATAGATATTGGAACAGGAAGCGGCGTAATTGCACTATTGCTTTCAGCCAAGACTGATGCCAAGGAGATTGTAGGGATAGAGATAGTCGGCGAAGCCTTTGATCGTGCGGTAAGAAATGTAAAGATGAATAGGCTCAAAGAGCGAGTTAAAATAGTCCATGGCGATTTAAAGGAAGCTGTCAAGATTTTCGGTAGGGAGAGTTTTTCTGTTGTGGTAACAAATCCACCGTATATGATGATAAAGGAAGGTAAAATCAGCCCTAATCCGAGCATAGCCGTTGCCAGACATGAAGTTGCTGCTACACTGGAGGATGTGGCAAAGGTTTCGTGGCAGTTATTGAGCTTTGGCGGTTGCTTCTATATGGTATATCGAACCGTAAGGCTTGTAGATGTTATCTATAAAATGAGATCATTAGGGCTTGAACCTAAAATCCTGCGTTTTATCCATCCAAAAGTCCAAGCCGGTCCGAACTTGTTTTTGATGATGGCAAAAAAGGGTGCCTCAGGCGGCATAAAAATACTTCCGCCTCTCGTGGTTTACAACAGTGACGGAAGCTATACCGATGAGATAAAACAAATATATTTTGGAAAACGACCGGAGGTTTAAGATGAGTAAGCCGGGTATTTTATATCTGTGTCCTACGCCAATAGGAAATCTGGAAGATATCACGCTGAGAGCTTTAAAAATATTAAAAGAAGTAGATTTAATAGCCGCTGAGGATACACGTGTTACCATAAAATTGTTAAATCATTTTGAAATAACAACACCTCTGACCAGTTACCATGAGCATAACAAGATGACAAAAGGCCCTAAAGTGATTGAACTTTTAAGGGAAGGCAAAGATATTGCTCTTGTAACTGATGCAGGAACTCCCGGCCTTTCAGATCCGGGGGAAGATTTAGTAAAAGATGCTATTGAGCAAGATATCCGGGTGGTACCACTTCCAGGAGCGGCAGCCGCCATATGTGCTTTGGTAGCTTCAGGTCTTTCGACCAAGCGATTTGCATTTGAAGGTTTTTTGCCTCAAAAAGCTAAAGACAAAAACCAAACACTAAAAGAGCTGGCAGATGAACAAAGGACACTGATATTCTATGAGGCACCACACCGTATAATAAAAACATTAAAAGCCTTAAAGGATGTGTTGGGGAATCGGCAGATTGTCATTGCCCGGGAGATGACCAAAGTACATGAAGAATTTATTCGAGGGACTATTGAAGAGGTAATAGAAAGATTCAATGTAAAGTCGCCCAGGGGTGAGATGGTTATTGTCGTGGAGGGTGCCAATTCTGGGCAAAAATCTGCCGAAACATCGGTAAACGGCATAAGTGAACTAGAACTTTCGGAAGCTCATCTTGCAGATAAACTTTGGTTGATTATGCAAGATGAGATGAGAGAAGGTCTTTCTAAAAACCAGGCAATGAAAAGAGCTGCAAAACAGCTAGGGCTTTCAAGGAACCAAGCCTATGAGCTGCTGATAAAAAAATCTGATGCCAAAGAAAAGCAGACTTAAAAGGTGCCAATTTTTTCTTATTGACACCTTTATTAATTGATGATATATAACCGACTTTTACATCTAAAGCCAAGAAAAAAAGCCTATAACCCTTGCATAACAGGGATATAGGCTTTGCTGTCTATTTGGAAAACAGTTGGAAAATAACACTCTTTGAAAGTAATTATTCAGAGGTCTGTCATTCTACTATACACTTCTTTTACACTTCTACATACTGCTGTATTCTACTATACATTTCTTTTACACTTTTACGTAATGCTTTCATTCTGCTATATACTGTTGTCATTGTTATGAATATATACCTAAACAAAGACGCACTTAACTAAGGGTGGTTGATTAATCACCCTTCGACCAGCTCAAAGAGCAAT
>JALHJR010000156.1:0-1597 GCA_022840405.1 Tepidanaerobacter acetatoxydans | reverse complement strand
TATGAAGAAGAAGAGGAGGAGTAAAATGAAAAAGTATAGCTCCTTAATGTCAATTCTTACACTCCTGCTGATCATCCTGGTCAGTTTCAGTGCAAGTTGCGATAAACGAAATCCTCCGCCAATTTTAGCTCCGGTTCCTTTACCTCCGTCCGCATCACAGGAAAGGTATATAACCAGAATGATAGCTAATCCGGATATAATTTATGCCGATTACAATATCACCTACTCTATTGTTTCTGCGGAAATAAAAGATGGTGAGGGTTTTGGAGTTCCTAATCAGATAGTAAAATTTAAAACCAATCTGGGCAGGATTATTTCTGATGTCCCTACCGATAGCAGTGGTGTAGCTAAAACTACTTTCTATGATGACGGAGATATCGGTATCGCTACTATTTCAGCTATAGTTCGCAATTATGATGCCAGTGGCGATACTTTAATCTGGCAGGATTCCACTGCAATAAATGTGGAAATTAAAGAAATTCCTCCTATTTCCAGTGTAAACTTAAAGCTTCCGCGTGAAATTCAACCCTATCCAATGTCTGTTATGCAGGAAATAACTTTGATTGCATATCCTACAATGGCATACCTTCCAGGGGAAGAAGGTCAGGGAGTTCCTAATAACACCTTAGTTACTTTTAATTGTAACAAAGGACGCTTTGTAGATGGCGGAGGTAATGAAATTGGCACAAGTGCCGTAGTAGGAACCTATAATGGACGAGCTACAATAAAATACAATTCCTGGACGGATGCAACTACAACGCCTGATGAGGAAAATGCTTTTGTTACGGCAACAGTTGGAGGTGTTTCCGATACTAAGGAAATAGTAATTGAACCAGGAAATCCTGCCAATATAAGATTAAGATCTTATGTTCAAGTGGATAATGAACTTATAGAAGCAGATACAAGTTCTGTTAACAGTCCTAACTGGATTTTTATTAAAGCGCAATTAACAGATATTTACCATAATGCCTGTCCCTATCAGCCGGTTAAATTTTCCACAGATATAGGTTCTTTTTTGAATACTACGCAGACAGTTACGCAAAATACTCAACTTGATGGATTTGCTTCCGTGAGGTTTACACCGGGATTATCTGCTGGAGCTGCCTCCATTCAGGCATCTGCCAATAATGATACTTTAAGGGCAGTTATGATCTTTATGATAAATTCCAGTGAATTGTATTCGTTGGATTTTACTCAATCCAGTCAGATTAACTTAAATGTAGCCAATACGGGTGGTGTGGAATCGGCAATATTACGGGTAAAATTAAGAGATATAAATGGGAATCTGATTGATGTTCCTCAAAAAGTTTACTTTAAAATAGCCAATATAAATGCGCCTGCCGGTGCCAATATTAATGGTTATCCTCAGCAGGATTCGGTGGAGGTTATTTCCAATGGAGGTGAAGCCCAGGTTTCAATAAATAGCGGAACAGAATCCGGTATTGTAAAAATTAAGGTCTCCTGGGTAAGTGAAAATGGAAATCGTTATATTTATGCGTTGAAAACGAATATTGTAATTCATTCAGGACCTCCGGTTCCAGGTGGAATTATTTCCTTCGTTAGCGGATTTGATTCCGGACAGGAATTAGGAGGTGGA
>JALHJR010000155.1:0-1609 GCA_022840405.1 Tepidanaerobacter acetatoxydans | reverse complement strand
AAGTCGAGCCGAGCGTTCTCCATTTTTCCAGTCAGCATCCAATGTGCCGATAAGTATTTCGGTCATATTCCAGTCCAAACCGCTGAGGGTAACCGTGCCTGAAGCGTATGCTGTTTTAACTTCGCCCTCACCTTCAAAGTCAACAAAGTACTGAGCCTTAAGCATAAAGGAGAAAAAAAACAACGCTGTTATTAAAAGAGCGGACTTTAAATAGTTGTAGATGTTTTTCATAATTTAAAAGTATATGTTTAATAGTTATTATCGAAGCATTTAAAATAAACCACTGATAATTAAGTAGATCTTATACATTCTTAGTTGATTTTTATCTTAAAACCAAGGCCTAAAAATAATCAATTGTGAGCGATCAGCGCCAACCTGTTAAAAAGTTTTTGTCTTAATATCTTAAATAAAATCATATTTTCTTGAACATCAACAACCAACAAAAAATCCCGATGAAATTAATCACCGGGATTATTTAATATAAATTTAATTGTCCTTGTTTTCTTCTTCAAAAAGAATGAAAACTGTCTTCCGTTCTATCTAACTTTTTGGCAAGCTCCCTTCTTGTTATTTCAGGTTGTATTTTTCAAAGCGTCATACCCTATTTTTCTTAAAATTCTCCGCTTGTTCAAAGATTTCTACATAAACTTCATCTTGTTCAACGGGTGGATAATTGTATTCATCAAGCAGTAAAATTAATCCCACTTTCAATGCCGATTTTATATCTTCACGCTTATTCCAATCGGGATAACGGGATTGGCTATCCACTAACTCTTTTACCTTTTTAGACAATAATATCATTTTGTCGTCCGGATATGTGAAATCGTATTTCACGCACAGCTCTTTTAGTATATCATAAAAGGCTTTTTCTTCAAAGCCGGGCGCCTCGGCGACCATCATGGCTTTATCGAAGGTTTCGGGGCGGGCCATTCCTCGGGCGTAACCGGCGCGGTTTATATCCCCGGCCACGAGTTTCAGAACGGCATCTTTATAGGTTGCCCCGCTGCTGTTGGTGATGGAGGCCCAGCCGTTGAGGCCGAGTGTTTTTTCATCTTCGGATAATATGCCCACGTACTCGGCTGTCCAGCCCATACCGCGGGTTTGATAGCTGACATTGGCGTCGGTTTTACCGCTGAAGTTGGAATTATAACGCCAGAACAGGGTGGGACGGGTGATCAGGCCTTCGGGCAGTTCCGGGAAGTTGACGTTGACGATTTGCTCGAGCCGGATAATCTGGATTTTGCCGGATTTGTCTTTCAGAACCAGGGACCCTCCCGAAAACGACAATAATGTGCCGCTGAACAGCTGACCTTCCTTGTTGAACAGGTCAATGTCTTTATCAATATATTTGGAATAGATTTTCTCCGGTGAGACAAGGTCATAGGCATAGTTTTGTTCGAGAATGGCAACCGATTTGGATTTATCGACCAGTTCGAAACCGACCGAGGTGGCATCGATAGCGGTAGGGACATCGACAAAGGAAACAATTCCGGAACCTTTCATGAATTCCAGCGGGCGGGTTTCACGAATCACGCCCAGATCGCTGTTATACACGGTAACGTGGATGTCGGCATAGGCGGCGGTTGTTATAAGCGCGAGGGCGGCAAGG
>JALHJR010000154.1:0-1609 GCA_022840405.1 Tepidanaerobacter acetatoxydans | reverse complement strand
ATTGGCTAATTATTACAAAGAAATGGATAAAAAAGGTGCTTTTTTAATCCTAAGCAATTCCGATCCCAAAAATGAAGACATAAACGACGATTTTTTTGACGTTCTTTATTCCGGTTTCAAAATCGAGCGAGTAAATGCCAAAAGATTTATTAATTGCGATGGCAAAAAGCGAGGCAGTATTAAAGAACTGGTTATAAGAAATTATGATTGATACCAAATAATTGTAAATCTACGCCATACTGGGAAAGACAAGTTGAAAAATACAACTTTTACCTTATAATGCATGAACACTTGTTTGTTTTTAGAAAACCTAAAAAAGGAGAAGATTTAAGTAGAATTAGATACAGTATGGGTCTTTAGCTGAAGCAAATGCACTTACTTCAGGTACTGAGGGGAAAAACTAGAGGCATATTGCACTTCAAATGCCACCAAAGAGATTAAAAAAAGGCGATTGTAATGAATAAAAATAAAATAATAGAAAAGTTAAAGACATATACTTCATCTAAAGAAAAAATTGTTTTTGCTTTTCTTTTTGGGTCCTTAGCAAAGGGCAAAGCAGGGGGAAATAGCGATATAGACTTGGGGTTATATCTATCTTCTGATTATGAAGAGGATTTTTTCACTTTGAAGCTGGAATATAAGGGCGAGCTAGAACAGATTTTGAAAAAGCCTGTTGATATAGTTATCATGAACGATGCTCCGCCCCTTTTAAATCATCAGATATTTACCGATAGTTAATTTACTCATATAGAAACCTCTATCTGCTGAACGCCGATGAATTCATTTGTTGTAACTTCGCTGTTATTCACTTCTAGATAAAGCTCGATAGCCTCTTTTATTCTTGGCAGCAATTCTTCAACGGTTTTAGCTTGTGTATGACATCCCCTCAATGCAGGCACTGATGCTATATATAATCCATCTTCGTCCTTTTCTATAAGAATTGTGAAATTAAATTTCTTCAAATCCATCACCTCTCAATTAGGAATAATTTAAACTATAAACTTCAAATGGAAGTATACCTTTAACCTTATTATAACATTTTTTTCTTGGCTCTTTTTAATATTATTTCCGATACGAATCTACGATAAAACCAAAGAGAAACTAAAAAGTTTTTGCGACTTTTTTAAAAACATGTAAAGAAACTCTTAACCGCACTGCTGCGGTTTTTTCTCTTTCCAGGCACACGGTGCAAGGAAGCCTCTGGAAAAGTGAAACAATATTACAAATAACAAAAACTGTCATCCTGAGCGTCAGCGAAGGATCTTTCGTCGAAGCGGCTTTAAGATTCTTCATTCCGCCTCGTTTCATTCAGCATGACATAAACCCGAGATTTTCAGAGGCTTCCCTAGCATACACTTATTTACTTATTGACCCATTGCTTCTAAAATTTTGTTGTATAACGCTTCCTTTCGCTTTTCGAAAAAGGTATTAAAATCATCAGACCGTATAGCGTCAACATCTATTAGGTGAGTTTCTAAAATTTTGTTTAAGGTATCAGCATCAATATTTTTTTCTTTTTCAATGAAATCCAGATAAATACTTGGTGGATTTCCTCCTATTGAGCGGTTTGTTAAAGCTGAAAGCGGTGATTTGTTAATTATAGAATTGT
>JALHJR010000153.1:0-1626 GCA_022840405.1 Tepidanaerobacter acetatoxydans | reverse complement strand
AATATCCACTGCATGGCTTTTGCTATCTTTTCAGGACAGAGGGGGTCAACAAGGAGGCCACACTTGTTTTCTTCTATAATTTGCCTCCATAAGGGAAAATCTGATGCTATTACAGGAATTCCTGCAGACATGTATTCAAAAAGCTTTATAGGAAAAGAGTTAATATAATTAGGTGCAGGATGAAGAACTACAAGCCCCGCTTTTGCTTTTTTTAATATTTCAACAACTTCTTTTCTACCAACAAAACCTTCATATTGAACTTTATTCCACCCATGGAGAAGTTGAATTTCTCTAGACAGATTTTCAGGGCAAAATTTTCCTGCAAGAATAATATTTACTTGAGAGTTCGCCATGTGTTCTAAGGATTTTACCATTTCTTTAATCCCACGAATTACTGTCATCCCCCCAATGTAAGCAAAATATGGAGGACGTTTTGAGTAGTTTTTTAAGTCCAATTCTAAAAACTCTTCACGAATAGGAAAGTTTTGTACCATAATAGTTTTATGAGAAGGGAATCTATGTTGCTGTACGGGCGCAACGATTACAATGCCATCAAAAAATTTTGCTCCTACCCATTCGACAATTTCTGCTATGAATGCAATACCTTTTCGACTCCAACTAGGTAACCATTCTTTAGTGCGTATTTGACGGGGAAGGTCTTCGTGCACGTCATATACTACCTTTTTCCTCATAAGTTTGAGTATAAGCCCCATAAAAATAAGTTCAGGGTCATGAAAATGATAGAGGGAAGCCTTCAGATTAAGTGCTTCTTTTAAGGCACGCCATTGGCCACGTATTAAACGGAGAAAACGGTTATGCTCTTTGGGGATAAATTTTATACCCAAAGAAACGTCTGTGTTTTTAACAGACGTTTCTGGCGCAATCAAAAATACTTCATAGCCTGACTGACTCAATGACCGGCATTCTTTTGCGAATATTCGAACATCGTTTGCAGGATGTACAGTTGTAATATGACAGATTCTTTTTCCCATAGTTTTTAAATGACCTCATTTATTCAAGTATGACATAATATTTTTCATAATAACTTTTGCTGCTTTCCCATTCCCGTAGAGTTTTTCGAGATATGCAGAAAAACTATTTTCAAAGATGCGAGGCAAAAAATGCTTTCGCTTCATTTGCTGGAACAAATTGATTTCAGCCATATTTTATGATTTCCTCCCACCCTGTATCGGGCATAATTACAATAGCTTGTTTTTCTGCAAAGTATGCTCCTTTTTGAAGACCACCACTATCTGGCATTACGTTTGCTTACTCTCCCATAAGCTCTAAATAACCAATTGGTGGAATGATATTCATACAAGTTAGGCGATACTCTTATAGTGTTTTTTCGATAATTTTCAAATGCATATATTTGTAATGTAGAAAAAATTGACACTTTCAATAAAAGTGACCTATGCTAAGTTCTCTATTTTTTGTTTAATGTTTGTAAAAATATTTCTTCTAATTTGTTGGCAAGTTTCTTGAAATCGAACTCTCTTGCTGCATCCAATGCATTTGAACAATATAGGTTATATTTTTCTGCAGACATTTTATAAAAATTAATAACTTCTTCCGCCAAGTATTCAGCATTTCCGCCTTTTACTGTAATGCCACATTGATACTTTT
>JALHJR010000057.1:0-8046 GCA_022840405.1 Tepidanaerobacter acetatoxydans | reverse complement strand
CAATTGCCGGCGGAATTAAGGTCATAATAGAAAGATTGAAATTGCTGCTTAGGGTTGCCAAAATGCTTTCTACAGTTCCAAAATCGACACTTCCTGCTATGGCATATCTATGTCCGACAAAGCCGTAAATTGCTAAACAAATTGCCACACCGGGCCCTGATACATACAGCATTGAACGGACGTGGTCGAATAACTTGGTTCCGGTCATGGCTGCCGTAAGGTTAGTAGAGTCTGACAGTGGAGAAACTTTATCTCCAAACATAGCACCGGAAACTATAGCTCCTGCTGTTAAGGCACTTGGAATACCAAGGCCTTCGGCAATGCCCATAAGGACAATACCCATAGTCGCAATCGTGCCGAAAGAACTGCCTATCAATACAGAGGTTAATGCGCAAAGCATAAACCCGGCAGGCACAAATATTTGAGGCGTAAGTAGTTTTAATCCATAATAAATCATAGTTTGAATAGTGCCGCCTAAAATCCATGTGCCTATAACCATGCCGATTACTATAAGGATTATGCAGGCACCTAAGCCATTTCTCATCCCATCAAGCATACCTTTTTCGATGTCTTCCCAAGAATAGCCTAAATAAAAGCCTACAATAACAGCTGCCACGGTTCCCAGCACCAATGCCGTTTCAAGAACAAGAGCAGTTTTTATAGAAATCAAAATTACCGTTATAACTAACAATAAAGCTATAACAGCTTCTTTTAAGGTGGGTTTCCTTTTTTCGATATCATTTAGCATGTTTGGTATCTCCTCTCAGATATATTAACTCCTGCATTTAGCAACTGCATAATTATTTTTGGCCGGTTTACCGAATTATTTTATGAAGGGCTTATCGCATTTTGACAATACTTTTTTATTGTTTTAACACATATTTGTTCAATAATATTATTAATTATACCATAAATAATCTGATTTCACTGTAGAAACCTTTTTTCTGGGTTTATATTCAACATAGATTCACGATATATCAATCATCATAATCTAATATTTCAAGTGAAATTACGTTAGAGTCATCTTTTAATTTAATATTTTTTCAACTGAAAAGTTGCCCGCCTTCTAAATCAGCGTAGTAACAGCAGGTAGTTTAACATAAAATATCGTATTTTCATTTGGATTACTTTTAACGGAGATTTTCCCTCCATGTTGCTCGATGATAGTTTTTGCAATAGCAAGACCTAGCCCGTAGCCTCCGCTTTTTCTTGTCCGCGATTCATCTGTGCGGTAAAATCTGTCAAATACTTTGCTGATATTTTCTTGAGGGATTCCCTCGCCGGTATTTGCTACAGATAAGAGCACATTGCTTTGCTGCCTTTTTAAGGAAACTATAACCTTCCCTTTAGCATTAGTATATTTTACCGCATTGTCCAGAAGGATCGTAACTGCTTGCCGAATCTGTTCGCAACTGCCGCATATTATCAAATTAGGTTCAATCTCATACTCTAGCGAAATGCCATGTTCAAAAAACACTGCTTCCATCGTCAAAATAGCATTTTCAACTAGTTGGCTCAGGTTAAAATCAGTAAAAATCATTTTTGCATCCGAATAGTCCATCTGCGCAAGATATAAAAGGTCATTTGTAAGTTTTGTCATTCGCTCAGCTTCTGATTTAATATAATAAAGCCACTTAGACTGATTTTTTATATAGTCTTGAGGATTTGCTAAAAGCACATCTGCATTTGTATTGATTATTGCAAGTGGTGTCTTTAACTCATGGGACGCATCGGCTATAAACTGTTTTTGCTTTTCAAAGGCTTCCTGGACAGGCTTAATAGCTCTATCTGCAAAGAATTTGCTTGCAAAGAAAATAATAAAAAGCATAATAAGTGCCACAAAAATAAATGTATATATGAGATTGGTCAAGATGCCTTGCCGAGATGTGATGTCCAAAAATACGATTTGGTATCCGGCCGGGTGCGGCTTTATTAGAAATGCCCAATAAGTATCGTTTAGTTTGAATTTACCCATATCTTTATTTGCTGAAACAGCAAAATCTTTTGCAGTTTCATAGAAGTCTATATCTACATCAAAGATTGAAGAAAAGGATATGATATTCCCATTTTCATCAGTTACCAGTAAAAACGAAACCGAACGGTCCGGCGGTGGTTGCAAGCGATTAGCATCAACGGGCGGTAAAGTATCTGTAAATCCGGATTGTGGTTTGCTCTTATTTATCCCTAAATTTCTATCAAATTCTGATACCCTACGCAGTTCTCGTTCAATATCAGCTTGCACATTATTATAAGTTATTAAATAAATTGATGAAAAGGCAAGCAGCATTATAAAGGAAATAATGATTAAATTTAAAATAAGGAATCTGTTTCTAAGCTGCTTAAACATTAATTTCCACCTTCCAAAATGTATCCTACTCCGCGCACGGTGACTATGCTGACTTTAGAATTTAAAAATGAGAGTTTCTTTCTCAAAAATGAAATATAAACTTCCACATTATTTGGTTCGACTTCCGAATCAAAACCCCAAAGCTTTTCGATAATCAATTCCTTAGAAGTTACGATATTTTTGCGCAACATTAAAAACTCTAATAGCTCACTTTCTTTTAAGGTAAGTTTCACATCTTTGCTATCCTTTGACAATTTAAGATTTAAAGCATCTAATTCAATATCTCCATATTTTAAAGAAGAATCCGGCAATATATCCCCCTTTCGCCTTGACAAAGCTCTTATCCTTGCCAACAGCTCCTCTGTTGCAAAAGGTTTTGGCAAATAATCATCCGCACCGCTGTCCAAACCCATAACCTTATCGGAAATTTCTCCTTTTGCCGTAAGAAGTATCACAGGCGTTGCGATTTCCTGTTTTCTAATATGCTTTAGTATGCTAATGCCATTCATTTTTGGAAGCATTATATCTAGGATAATTAAATCATAAATGCCACTTAAGGCATTATCAATGCCAGATTCCCCATCATGCACCGCATCAACGGTATAATTGTTTTTCTTTAATATCTGCGTTAAAGCCTCCGCTAAATGAAGCTCATCTTCTACGATTAATATTCTCATAGAACCACCTTCATTTTTTTAATTCTTCTAACTGTATTATTATACATGAGCATTCTTAAATCAAGCTTAAATGTTGCACCTTTACAAATTTTGAATTTATTTTTTAATTATTTAAGGTTTTTTTAAGGTACTCCATTTAAAATAAAGGCAAGCTTGAAGCAAAACAAAGATATGAGAAAGGAGAACTATCATGGCAATTGAAACTTTCAACAGATATGAACGTAAGTTTTTACTTAATAAGTCAACAGCCGAAAGCATACAAGATAAACTTTTAAACTATATGGAACCAGATGAGTATAACAGAAGCTCTGAATTTTATACAATAAGCAATCTCTACCTTGATACTGCTGACGATTACTTAATCAGAAAATCTATTTGTACACCTAAATATAAAGAAAAGCTTCGAATAAGGGCATATGGGATTCCTAAAGAAGATGAGCTGGTTTATGTTGAAATCAAGAAAAAGTTCTGTGGCTTAGTCAATAAAAGGCGCACAGCTCTGAGTCTTAACGAGGCTTATGATTTTATAAACACCTGCAGAAAACCTGAACAAAAAAACTACATAAATTATCAAGTTATCAATGAAATAGCTTATATGTTAAAAATATACAATGCGCCTAAGGCAAAGGCTTACATTGCATATGACAGAAAAGCATTCTTTTGCACAAATGACAAAAACCTGAGAATAACCTTTGATGCAAACATAAGAACAAGAAGATACGACTTAAAGCTTGAAAGCGGCGATTATGGAGAAAATTTATTAGAAGATGATAAGGTGCTCATGGAAATTAAAACCTTAAATGCTATCCCCTATTGGCTATCAAGGCTGCTTTCAGAATACAAAGTCTATGCAACAAGTTTTTCTAAATATGGCACAGAATATAAAAGAATGCTGTTAAACAATTACAAAGCGAAAGGAGGTAAAAATATATGTTCCAAACAATTTTCGGTGCAGCCGCGGCTGATACCTCAATATCTTTAGGAAATACTTTGTTGACAATTGCTATTTCTTTTATCCTGGGTATGGTTATTAGTTTAACTTATATGAAGACCAGTAATAAAAACAATTACTCGCAGAATTTTTCTTTTACATTGGTTCTCGTTCCCACTTTGATTGCAATTATTATCCTTTTAATAGGAAGTAATGTTGCAAGGGCATTTAGTTTAGCAGGTGCATTTTCAATCATACGATTTAGAAGTGCTCCCGGAGATCCAAAAGACATTTCATATGTGCTGTTTGCACTGGCTGCAGGTCTTGCGTGCGGTGTAGGGTTTTACCAGTATGCGGCATTGTTCACCGCAGTTCTTTGCCTGCTAATGATAATGCTTAGCCTGTTTAATTTTGGAGCTAAAAATACAGGTCAGAAATTGCTTAAAATAACAATTCCCGAGGATTTGGATTATGAAGGGGCATTTGATGAAGTCTTTGATACTTTTACCGTCGATCATACCCTTACTAAAGTAAAAACGACTGGTTTGGGAAGTCTTTACGAACTGGTTTATACGGTAACTATGAATAAGGATATTAATCAAAAAGAGTTTCTGGACGCACTTCGCTGCAGAAACGGCAATTTGAACATTACACTGTCAATGTGTGCAGATTCGACAGAATACTAGGCATTTGGAGGAGATAGAATGGAAAATGGTAAAATAGCAAAAAAATATATAGCCATTGCGCTCGCGACAATACTTGCATTAGGGTCAATTGCTGTATTCTATATGCATGGCAATTCACCCATAGCAGCAGAAAAAGAAAACGAAACTGAAACCGAAAAAATAACTTCAGGAAATGAAATGGCTTATGAGGAATTGTTTGAAAGGGATCGCATAAACGACATCTACATTGAAATTTCAAAAGCAGATTGGGAAAGCATGCTCGCGGACCCGCTTGCAGAGGAATATAAGAGTGCAACGATTAAGATAGGTGATATGACTTTAGAAAATGTGGGATTTAGAACAAAGGGAAATCTTACTCTGAAATCTGTTGCCAGCAGTGATTCAGACCGATACAGTTTTAGAGTTAAGCTGGACAAGTATGAAAAAGGGCAAAACCTTCTTGGCCTTGATGAATTCGTGCTAAATAACATGTACTCAGACCCCTCATATATGAGGGAATATTTAAGCTATGAAGCTCTTAGGGAAATCGGTGCAGATGCACCCCTTGCAAGTTATGCAAATGTGTATATTAATGGAGAATTATTTGGATTCTATCTCATGGTTGAAGCTATAGACGACAGCTTTTTGGAGCGCAACTTTGGCAGTAACGATGGCAATCTGTATAAGCAGGAACAGGGCAGCACCCTTCAATATGTAGAGGGGAGCAACTATGAAAAAAGTGAGCTAAAAGTTGGCAGTGACGAATTAAAAACCGACCTTAAAAACTTTATACAGATTCTAAATGAAATGCCTGAAGGAGAAAAGGGTGATATTGAAAGTGTGCTTGATGTTGACAGTGCATTAAGATATATCGCTGTAAATACGGTTTTAGGCAATTACGACAGCTACAACGGAAACCTGGCGCAAAACTATTATCTATATGGACAAAATGGCAAATTTACTGTAATTCCATGGGACTATAACATGTCTATCGGCGGATTCGGCGGAGGTAATAATCAGATAACAATTCCTATTGATGAGCCTGTATTAGGTGTGAATATGGAAAGTCTTCCACTTATTAACAACCTGCTCGCAGTAGAGGAATATAAAGAAAAATATCACGGTTACATCCAGGAACTGCTGGATTATCTGGAAAACTTCGAGGAAAGGGTTACACAGTTAGCATCTATTATAAGGCCATATGTAGAAGCGGATCCTACTAAATTCTGTACAATGGAGCAGTTTGAGGCAAGTATTACTTATTCTGAAGAGTCAACTGAGTCAACGGATTCAACAGCAAATACTGCTCCTCAAGATGTAGGCAATCAGCAGGAAAACCCAATGCCTCCTAAGCAACTCAGGCCCCAAGATGAGCAGCAGTTTCAAAAACCTCAGGGCATGCCAGAAAATCTTAAAAACGGCGAAAGACCTGAGCCCCCGCAAGGCGGCATAGGTGCTGGTGCAAGGGGCGGGCCTGGTGCAGGCGGCAGGGGAATGATGGTTAGTTCAACTTCTATACTGAATTTTGTAAGAGATAGGGTAGAAAATATAAAGCAACAGTTATAATCTTGTGGGGTAAGGGTAATGCCTAACCAATAGTAATGGCGATTATATGTTTTTGATTAAATTTTTTATCTCTTTAACTCCTTCTCCTGTTATCGCCGACACAGGATAGTATTGCCCTTTCACCCTACACATTTTTAAATATTTTGCGGCTTTTTGTATGTTAGATTCCGGCAAGTCTACTTTGCTTATTATTCCGTATACCGGAATATTGAACATTTCGGCAAAGCCGGGAGGGGTTGTAGGTTTAGAGCTTGTAGAATCCTGGACTGCAAATATTGCATCGGCATCCATTGCCGTTGTGATTACTGCGTGATTTAAACGTCTTATGTCCATATATTCCCCTGGAATATCTATAAAACCATCTTCGAAAGTAAGTGCTTGGGTTTTTACAGCTTCTTCGCAGCCCCTCAGTGTTTTTATAAGGGTGGTTTTACCCGAGCCGGAAGCACCAATAAACATAACTCTTTTCTGCAATTCTCTCACCTCAAAATTAGCAATATGTTTCACCTCATGAACGGGTTATTGGAGCCGGAGAAAACTTGAGAACTTCCTCTAATACAATTGTGACTTGCTTTAATGATGCCTCAACTGATGCTACATCCCCTGTTATTACTAAAGAACCGCTGAATCTGTCAAGAAAACCTATATTCACTGTCACGGCAAGCGCATGAAGACATAAAATGGTAAAATACTAACCAAGAAAAAATATCGATAAAAAATTTACAAAGTGCCGGTTAAATACCTTGATAACTGCATCCGCAAATATTCGATAGTTTAAAATCCAATACAAATTTACACTTATCCTCCATATTGTCGTATATATCAGAGATTAAATTGATTAGTATCTTTTTGTTTCCTCTTACAGTAGTAGACATCACGCCTATAGAATATTCTAAGTCGTAAGATTTGATTATATCTAATACTTTTTCCACATCTTCAATATAATTTTCAGATTGAATTGGAATAAAAGATATTTCACAGGAAACTATTTTTTCCATAGTGCACATATAAACCCTCCTTTGCCGGTTTTAGACAGCTCTAATTCTTTTTCTAAACTTATATCTTCATCCTTTGCATCAGGTGGTATATAAAGACACTGGAGAACTTTAACCAAATAATCTTTCTTAAGATTCTTCATTTCTTCCACAGTTTTAAAGTTCGCATACTTAAACACACTATTTTTTTGAAATTCCTCGGTTAAGTACATCTGGCCCCATCTACTATCACTATTTATAGTGCCTATTAATAGATGCCCATTTTTTCTAAGCACCCTAAACATCTCATCCATAGCTCTGTCAGGATTTTGTATAAATTCAAAAACAGCCATTGAAAATATTCCGTCAAAATATTCATCTTGAAATTTTAAATCCAAAACATCCATTTTATAAAACTCTATATTCAAATTTCGACCTCTAACTTTCTCTTGTGCAATTTTCAACATTTCTTCAGACATATCTATGCCTACTACTTTACATCCCATTTTCGCAAGTTTAATGCTGAAATTGCCCGTTCCACAGCCTACATCTAGTACTTGCATCCCTTCTTTAATAGGAAAAAGTTTAAATGCACAATTAGTTTCCACCTCGTCCACATAAGCACCCATTTTCGTGCTGTACCAGCTGTCATATGTTTTAGCCTCTACGTCAAATATAGACATCTATATATTACCTCCATTCATTTTTTGCACATGCTTATTCATTCATCTTAATGTAGTCAATAGAACAGCATTGCTCAGGCACGGCAAACGCATGAAAAATTATTCTAACACAACAATCCTAAAAGGATTTTTAAAAAAATGCCATTGCGGCAAAAAATATGAGAGATGCAGTATGTTTGTGGTGCTCCAAACTCAATTGATGT
>JALHJR010000152.1:0-1630 GCA_022840405.1 Tepidanaerobacter acetatoxydans | reverse complement strand
GCGCTGCCCGTTTTTGAAGAGCGCTTGCGCCGGCGCCAAGCTGCCCCTGTTTCGGAGCCTTATACCTTCCTGATGCTCAGCGTCATCAGCCCGAAAAAAGGCCAGGAGCAAGCTGTGCGCGCGCTTGCCAACCTGCGCGATGGGGGCATTATGGCGCGCCTGATTCTGGCAGGCAGCGGACGGCAGGATTACCTGAACCAGCTTCAAGCTCTGGTCTCGGAGTTGGATTTGCAGGATTGGGTGAGCTTCCCCGGCTTCGTGCCCGACCCCTTTCCACTGTACTACCAATGCGACTGCGCGCTGGTCTGTTCCGAAAACGAAGCTTTCAGCCGCGTGGCGCTGGAAGCGATGTCCACCGTGCTGCCCGTCATCGGCAGAAATAGCGGCGGCACACCTGAGATTATCGTACACGGCAAGACCGGCTTTCTGTATGATTCCATTGAGGAACTCGTCGCCAGTATGCAAAACCTGGTCCAGGAGCCTGAAGAAGCCAGACAGATGGGTTTGGCAGGCTGGCAGCGCGCCCGGGAATTATTCAGCATTGAAGATAACGCTGCCAATGTCTATAAGGTCATTCAGTCGGTTATAGAAAAAAGATAACCAAGCAACTCCGAATTGTGAATTTTTTCATTCAATGACCAGCACTAATATGAATAAGACTGTGAAAGTAATGTTTGTTGATTGGTATAGGTCGTTTGATCTTTCTCAAGTGCATAAGGAGTTTGAGTGGAAGATCCTAAGTAAGCATTGGACCCTGGAACTCTCAGAAGATCCGGAAATCTTGTTCTATTCGAATTACGGGGATAAACATATGAAATATTCTTGCAAGCGAATATTCGTTTCTTGTGAGAATGAGAGACCAGACTTTCAGGTTTGCGACTATGCCTTTTGCTTTGATTACCCGATCAATGAGAGAAATTATCGTTTCCCTCTTTATCGTAGATGCAATGAGTACAAAGAGCTCTTACTCAAGCGAGACGTAGAGGAAATCATTTCTCAGAGGCGAAAATTTTGTAGTTTTATGGTTTCAAACTATCGTGCAAAACACAGAATTGAATTCTACGACGCTTTATCTGCTTACAGACAAGTCGATTCAGGTGGAAGATATCTGAATAACATTGGTGAACCCATTAAAGCTGGACGTCAAAACAAAGTATCATGGCTGAGGAATTGCAAGTTTAATATCACTTTTGAGAACATGTCTTATCCTGGTTATACTACCGAAAAAATTTTAGAAGCGTTCGTTTCTGGTGCTATCCCGATCTATTGGGGAAATCCACTCATTGAACTTGATTTCAATCCCAAAGCATTTATCAACTGTCACGACTTTACATCCTTTGATGAAGTTATCGAACATGTCAAGGAGGTAGACCAGAACGAAGCTCTTTACAGGGATTATCTCAGCCAATCGATACTGCCGGGTGGTGTTGAAACGGACTTTTGTCGTGAAGAAAACATCCTTGCTCGTTATGATGAAATTATTAACACCAAAAAACCTTACATATCTTCGTTTCGAAAGAAGATTCAACGATTTTCTCATCCTGTGCGAAAATCGATCAGGGAGGTCGGAAAAACAGTGTTCTCTCTTGCCGGAGAATATCTAAACGCCGCAAAGCGAAGACTCAGCAAG
>JALHJR010000056.1:0-9920 GCA_022840405.1 Tepidanaerobacter acetatoxydans | reverse complement strand
TTATGGAGCTTGCCCGGTTTGCAGCGGCTTAGGGATAAATATGGAAATAGACCCGGAGCTAATTATACCGGATAAAGAAAAATCCATAGCAGACGGAGCCGTGGAACCTTGGAGCAGCACACCTGACGGATACTACTATCAAATGCTTCAAGCTGTGCTGAAGCATTACGGTGTAAGTGCAGAAACCCCTGTTAAAGAATTACCTGAAAGTGTTGTAGATACGATTTTATTTGGCTCTGAAGATACTATCGAGTTTTATTATAAGAGCAGGTTTAGCAAGAATACCAGACGCTACAGGGGGCAATTTGAAGGTGTTGTAAATAATCTGAAACGACGTTATAAAGAAACAGGTTCAGGGTACTCACGGGAAGAAATAGAGGAATACATGAGTACAAAACCCTGCCCAGCATGTAAGGGTGCAAGACTTAAACCCGAAAGCCTGGCAGTGACAATTGGAGATAAATCTATAGCTGAAGTGACATCATTGTCGATTCGAGAGGCTATTGCCTTTTTTGAAAGCCTTTCACTTACAAAAAGGGAAGAAATGATTGCACATCAAATTCTCAAAGAAATACGAAACCGTTTACAATTTTTAGTTGATGTAGGCCTTGACTATCTCACATTGGACCGTGCATCAGGAACTTTGTCGGGTGGTGAATCCCAGAGAATACGTTTAGCAACCCAGATTGGTTCGAGGCTGGTAGGTGTATTATATATACTCGATGAACCAAGTATTGGGCTGCATCAGAGAGATAATGAAAAGCTACTTAAAACCTTGAAGGATTTACGAGATTTAGGTAATACGGTGCTTGTTGTAGAACATGATGAGGACACTATGAGAGCTGCCGACTATATAATAGATATTGGTCCGGGCGCAGGGGAACACGGCGGGAAAGTAGTTGCCTGCGGTCCTTTAGAAGATATACAAAAAAGTGAGGAATCTATTACCGGACAGTACTTAAGCGGGAAAAAACAAATTCCTGTTCCCGCTATTAGGCGAAAGCCAAAAAAGAAGTCATGGCTAGAGCTCAAAGGCTGCAGAGAACACAATTTAAAAAATATCAATGTCAAATTTCCATTAGGTCTATTTACCTGTGTGACCGGTGTATCCGGCTCAGGCAAGAGCACCCTAGTCAATGAGATTTTATATAAATCACTAAAAGAGAAACTTTATAAATCCAGAAGCTTACCGGGAGATTTTGACGAGATACTTGGCATCGAACAAATAGAAAAGGTTATAAATATTGATCAGTCGCCTATAGGTAGGACACCACGCTCTAATCCGGCTACTTATACTAATGTATTCAATGATATCCGTGAAGTTTTTTCTATGACTCCAGAATCGCGAATGCGCGGATATAAGCCGGGAAGGTTCAGCTTTAATGTCCGCGGAGGCCGATGCGAAGCCTGTAAAGGTGATGGTATAATAAAAATCGAAATGCATTTTTTAGCGGACATCTACGTACCCTGTGAAGTATGTAAAGGTAAACGCTATAATCGAGAAACTCTAGAAGTAAAATATAAAGGGAAAAATATAGCTGATGTGTTAGATATGACGGTAGATGAAGCTTTAGAGTTTTTTGACAGTATACCTAAAATAAAACGCAAGCTTGAAACATTAAGCGATGTAGGTCTAGGATATATAAAATTGGGACAGCCTTCAACCACATTGTCAGGTGGCGAAGCTCAAAGAGTTAAACTTTCTACCGAACTTTCTAAAAAAAGTAATGGTAATACCATATATATTTTGGATGAGCCTACTACAGGCCTTCATTCGGACGATATACAAAAACTATTGAATGTACTCCAGAGATTGGTAGATGGCGGCAGCACTGTCATAGTCATAGAGCACAACTTAGATGTAATAAAAACAGCAGATTATATAATTGATTTAGGTCCCGAAGGCGGTGACCGCGGCGGTGAAGTAGTTGCAACAGGGACTCCCGAACAAGTGTCAAAAAATCCGCATTCATATACGGGGAAATTTCTCGAAAAAGTACTATGGTCTAAGAACAGTTCTTGCGAAAAAAAGATGATGGCAATGGAATAAAAAGTAAAATAAAAAATTAATAATTAATCGTGCTATTGAATTATTGTATATGATATGGTAATATTAATAATGCATTTGGCTAATCACAAATGCATTATGCCGAAGTGGTGGAATTGGCAGACGCGCTAGATTCAGGGTCTAGTGTCCGCAAGGATGTGCGGGTTCGAATCCCGCCTTCGGCACCAGTATGAAATTGAAGCACTTATCTACAATGCTTGAAATAAAGTGGTGTGTTAAAAATAACACTATTAAATTTTATGCCATTTACTTTTATTGAAAAATAAAGGTAGGTGGCATTTTTTTGTTGCTTAAATTTGCAATTCAAGACTATATCGAAGACAGAGAGTTTAAAAATTTATCACCTGCAACTATAAAAACATATAAAACAACATTGAATGAATTTCAAGATTATTGCAGTAAAAATAAAATTGTAAATGTTGAAGATGTAAAGTTAAATCATATAAAAAATTATTTAAGACATTGTCAGAGTGTAAGAAAAAATAATGCAGTCACTACTAACCATAAAATAAGGAATTTGAGAACGTTCTTTAACTATATGGTTGAGATTGAAATTATAGAAGAAAAAAATAATCCCATGAAAAAAATATCAGTAATTAAAGAAGATGTCAAAATTGAAGTATTCACAGAACAACAAGTAAAACAAATTTTAAAGTATTTAAGACGTAAAACATCACGACACAAAGGCTTTTTCAATGTTAGAGATTATACAGTCGTAATGACTCTAGTTAGCACAGGTATGCGAATTGGAGAACTATGTAACTTGAAATGGAACGATATAAATTTTTTAAACTCTAGTATTACAGTATTCGGTAAAAACAGAGAACAAAGAACTATACCGATTGTAGATAAACTAAGAAAAGAGCTAGCGGACTACAAAGTATTTTGTGAGAAGTTTTTTGGAGAATTGCCAGAGTATATATTTACAAATTCAAGAGGAAAAAAAGCAACTGTAAATAGCATCAAATGTCTTTTTAAAAAGCTAAAAAGTGTAATGAATTTCAAAGATGTTCGACTATCGGCACATACATTTAGACATTATTTCACTCAAAAAATGATTGAAAATGGAGCAGACCCATTCACAGTTCAAAAAATGCTTGGACATAAAACTTTGGACATGACTCAAAAATATATGGCTATGTGGGGAACTGCTTTACAGGAGCAGAATGAAAAGTTTAATCCTTTAAACAATATGGATATTTAATTTAAATAAAATAAAAAAAATCCCCATTGCAGGGGAAGTAATTATAACATAACACCATAATTATACCTCCTGCAATGGCTAGATGTCAAATTATTGGGGGTATAATTATAATGTCAAAATACAACATTGAAGAAGTTAAAAATTATTGTTTTTTCATGATACCACAATCATTAATAACAAATAAAAAATATAGCAAACTTAATGCTAATGCAAAAATTCTTTATAGTGTGCTATTTAATCGTATGCAATTATCGATTAAAAATAATTTTACAGATGAAAATGGTGATATTTATATAATTTTTTCAAGAGAAGAAATGGCTGAAACTATGAATGTTAGTTTAAGGTCAATTATCAATTATATGAATGAATTAAAAGAATATGGACTAGTAGAAGAAAAAAGAAGAGGTCTAGGCTTAAAGAATCTAATATTCTTACAAAAACCAGAGGGGGTAAAAACATATAAAAAGATAAATGCAAGTCAAGAAGTGAAAAAAGATACAACTCATTATAATAATACTTACTGTAGTAATACTAATAATAACAACAACAATACAGATACAGATGCTAAAGAAGATATAGAAGTCGATGAAGTATCGAATACTGATTTTGTTGTTGATGATTCTACTTCAAAACAAGAAGATGTAGAACGTTTATTTAACCTTGCTAAAAAGGTATCTAGTGCTATTGGTATCCCTTTACTGCAAAAGCTCTTAAAACGGTATTCTTACAAGGAAATTGAAGATAAACTGTTATATATGCAAAAGTTTCAAGAGCGAAACACGATATATAATCCTTGTGGCTTTTTAGTGCAATCTTTGCGGGATAATTACACCTTTATTGATAAAGCTAAAGTAATTCTTGAAAAAGCGAATAAAGCTATCGCAAAATCATATCAGGAATTGGAAGAATATAGAAAAATAAAAACTGCATCAAAACAGGTTAGTTTGGGGTGGCTAAAATCTATGAAATTACAATTACAGGGGGCGGTGTAGTGAATATTGGAGATAGGGTAATCGTAAAGGAAAATATAAAATTTTACAAAAATCGAACTGGAAAAATCACTGATAGTATGATTTACAATGACAAGAAAAAATTTAAGGTGATACTTGATAATTTTAATGATATTCCGATGTGGTTTTTTGAAGATGAAATAAGGAGGGCTTTGTGTGATAGGTTTAGTTTATGATTATGATAATTTACATATAAAAATCATGGGTGAAGGTATCAGGAAAATTATATATTTTAAGGATAATAATGAGTTTTACGATCTATGTGAAAAAGGTATGCGTATCGATGCAGATGTTATTTTTGATTATGAAACTGATAAGATTGTAGAGTTTTTATAAATGTGGGAAAATACCCTGTAGAAATGGGTGATTTTCAGTTATTAAAGGTGAAGGAAGATAAACAGTAATTTTAAACAATGCACTAAATGTAAAAAATGTGATAATAAGCGAAAAGTTAAGGAAAACTAGTCAATTTTTCTTTCAAAAAATGGTTTAAATCTAATGGAGGAGTATGATATTGATTTTAAGGAAAATATGCTGTAGAAACAGGTGATTTTCACCTATTAAAGGTGAGAAGGGTATATTGATATTATTGGAAAATACCCTGTAAAAACAGGTGATTTTCAACTATTAATAGTGGAGGATAGATATAATAATTTTAAACAATGCACCAAATGCAAAGAATACCTTCCTGCTACGGAGGAATATTTTAGTCCTAGAAGTGACAGATTAGATGGTTTAGAAAATAGATGTAAAAAATGTGAAGCATTGCGAAAAAGATGATAAATTTTCTAAATGTGGGAAAAAAACACACGAAAAACGGTGTGTGCTCATGCCTTTATTACTATATGAGGGGCAAAGAATACCTTCCTGCTACGGGGGAATATTTTAGTCCTAATCCAGATAGTAGTGATAAATTATATAGTATATGTAGAAAATGTAAGCAGATTATTGATAGAAAAAGGAAGAAATAGCTAATTTGGGGGAAAAAACATGTGCAGAATGGGTTATGCACATGCCTTTATTACTATATGAGGGGTATGAAAATGCAAAGAATACCTTCCTGCTACAATGTAGAAATATATAATGGTTGTCAAAAAAACACACGAAAAACGGTATGTGCTCATGCCTTTATTACTATATGAGGGGTATGAAATAAGTTGCTTTAAATACATTTTTTGTAAGTGTGTTTATAGGAGCTTATTTATTTAAGTCTCCCGCCTTCAATTTGATGGTTGAATTTTTTTCAGTCATAATCATTATCGGAAGTTTTTTCGGTTTTGTAGAAGGTTCAATTCCTTCCGCCTCCTTCAATCGTATAAACCGATGGGCTACGGGAATTTATACGTGGCAAATTTCTTTTTAAAATAATCCTTCGGGATTATATATATTGCTATATCCCCGATATAGCGGAAAGTGGGATATCGTTTCGATGTCCTGCTTTTTTTTATTACCCATAAATTCAAAAAATATATACAAATTTATAATTTTAATAATCCTTCGGGTGGTGGGTAACACCTCAAAAAAACTAAAAGGAGAAATGAAAAATGTTAAAAGAAATTTTAGGTGAAGAACTTTATTCAAAGGTTAATGAAAAACTTGGTGACAAAAAATTAGGCATTATCAATGATGGTAGTTGGATTCCAAAATCAAAATTTGACAATGTAATTAAAGAAAAAAACAATCTAAAAAAACAACTTGAAGAAATTGACACTGAAGAAATCAATAAGCAAAAGCAAGAAGTATGGAATCTACAGAAAGAATTGACGTTACAAAAAGAAGGATTAGGCGAATTTAAGGCGTTTTTTAATGCCGAAGATAGTAATGCATTAAATGAACAAATAGAAGCATTTAAAGACATTTTAAGAGAAAAATTCAAAGACAATCAATTAAATAACAAATATACACCTGAAAATCATAAACCTTCTGATGCTTATGCAGAGGCACAAAAACAAGGTGATGTAGGCGGTATGATTGGACAGAAATTATCAAAAATATTTAAATAAATGGAGAGTGATTAACTATGATTAATACATCAGATTTAAATAATGAAATTATAGATTTACAAAAAGAGTTAATATTAGTAGATAATATTAATTATCCTTTTGCTTCACTTATGTTACAGAGAAATATTCCAATTTCAAGTGTAATTACAAATTGGAAGTATGAAAAGCTAGATAAAACAAATGATCCTGCTTTTGAAGGTGCCGAAATTGATGCTTTCTTGAAATCCGACAGGTCAACAGGAGATAAAAATATTTGTCAGATATTCTCAAAAGCAGTTGCAGTTTCGGGCACTGCCGATGCCGTATCTCTAGAAAATATTAGAGATTTATTCGCTCATGAAATCGAAAATCGATTGATTGAGGCGAAAAGAGATTTAGAGCATTATCTTTTGAATGGTGTATATCAAGAAGAAACTACGACAAAGCCACGTCAAATGAAGGGATTACTCAATTTCATCTCAGGCGACAATGCTATGACTGATACAGAAGTTACTCTTGCAACGCTACAGGAAATGGCTAAGAAAATGAGAAAAGCAGGAACATCAAGCCAAAATCTAATGCTTATTTGTGATTATAACATGACAGATGCCATAAATACCTTTTTCGAAGACAAGCAAAGATATATCGTCATTGACAATGAATTCGGAAACCCTGTCAAAAAAGTAAATTTGACGTATGGTAGTGCATTTGTCTATACAGTTGATTCTATGCCAGAGGACACCATGGCACTTGTAAATCTTGATTATCTTGCATTAGCCGAACTGAGAAAGATGCAGTATCATGACCTTGCCAAGAGTGGCGATAGCAGGAAAGGTTTTGTTGTTTGTGAAAATACTTTGAAATTCCTACATCCTACTGCCGGTGTAAAGTTTACAAAAACTAGTGCATAATTAAGGGATTTTCGGGATTAAGGATTAGGTTTTTATATTCAGTAGGGGTATTATCCCCTACTTTTTTTATTAAGCTAACATTCAAAAATTATAAAACTTGGAGGTATCAAAAAAGTGAGAGACAGATTAGATTGGAAATTTTTGAGAATGAGGAAGAAAATAACGCTTAAAGAAGTTGCCAGGCATGTAGGTTGTAGCGTTTCATACATCAATAAATGGGAAAATGGGTATCTATTTATGAATCCTGAATGGGAAAAACGATATAAAGATTATATTGAAAACAAAAAATAAACCTTGAAAGGGGGCAAGGTTGAAGTGGAATAGATAAAAAAAAGACCACTAAATACCGAAATTTATGAATATAAAGATAAGGGAAAGATTGCCAGATTGGTATTTAAAAATTAATCCAGAAAAAGATAAACTAATGCTTACTAATGACATTGATAGCCTAATGGGTTGTAGCATATTAAGGCAACTATTCGATATGGAAATTAAATCATTTTATGACTTCAAAAGTATCTATTTTGCTGATGGCATAGAAAGAAAAGGTTTTATCGGTATTGACTTAGACACTTGCAAAGGCAGGACATTCGGAAATCATCTTACATATTATCCTAATGCAAACGCAATTAATCTTAATAACGTATTTAATTTAAAATACTATCAGAAATATCCTTTTTCAACAACAATGCTTATATGTTGGCTTTATAATATAGATATTGAAAAATGGACTGATGAGCAATTACAGGTGCTACTTTCTATTGACACAAGTTTCAAAGGATACTATATAGATAATTCACATTTCAAGGGATTTTGCACAAATTCAAAGAAGATATAGATTATCGGGCTATATAAAAATAGGTAAAAATGGAAGGCTAAAAACCAATATTGACTTGAAAAAGTTAAATACTCTATTTTCTGATATAATACATATTGAATTACCACAAGACAAATTCAAAAAAGGCAGAGATTTTACATTAAAACAAGTCAATCCTGCAACTGAAACAGTAGTGCCACAGGAATTAATTTTTTCTATGGCATGGATTTATAAAAATCAATTAAAAATGTCATTATTTTAAGGGGGACAGAATGTTATATCTGAATAAAAGGCAGACAAGGGCATTATATAAGGTTTTAAAGGGTGTAAATGCTAATACAATGAATAAACGTCAGAAAAGGCAGTTTGCGGGGTTGAAAAACATTGTAAAGACTAATTTACATCAACAAAAAACAAGACGAGGACAAATGACAAGACAAGAAATAAATCATATATGGGATTATTGAGGTTTACTTAATTTTAAGTAGACCTTTTTTATTTGGAAGGGGTAATAGATTTGGACTTTGAAAGGTTATTCGCCAAATGGGAAGAAGAAAGCAAAGAAAGATTGAGATATTTTAAAACACATTTTGTCAGGAAAAGGAAAAGAAGAAAAAAGAAAAGTATGAAGAAACGGGGGCAGGATTTTGGCGAAAATAAAAAAAGAAAGCATTGATTTAAATGCAACTGTAGTAAGTATTAAAATGCTTTTACGTGGTAGCAGGAATTATATTAATATAAATTGCCCAGTTAGCCAATGTATAGAATTTGTGGATTATATAAACCAAAATAAAGCCGTAGTTTTGACGAGAGCAGATAAAGAAATGATGAAAAATAGATTTTATATATTTGATGATATTGTTGCCAAGAAAACAGTAATGGTGAGTTTTAACGATATAAAGTATATGGAAATTCCATATTTCATGGATGCAGGAGATGAATTTGAAATTAAATATCTAACAATAGTTTAGGGGGTATGGATACTGATTTATCAAATACATGGCGAAAACAGGAATTATTATTATTTATATTATTATTGTAGTTTCCTTGACATAAATCCAGTATTACTAAAAATAAGTAAATGGGATTTTGATGAATGGAGATTAGGAAAAATACAAAAACCTTCACAGGAAATAAAACAGATACAAGAAAAGAAAAAGTCAACAGTAGACAGTTTGACTACTGATGAAAAGGAAATATTGAATCAGGTTTTAGATATGATGAAGGGCAAGGATTATATTCTTGAAAAAGATGCTATAGAAAATATAAAGGGATTTAGTAAAACAAAGATAAAAAACACTATCAAGAAAAAATATGTATTAAGTAGTTATAAATTAATGCGTATTCGGGCAAATGGTGAAATAAAAGATAAGCTAGGGATAACTTCAAAAGGTTATCCTATAATTTTGGTTAGAAAATAACTCCAAAAACATAATAAACAAGTATAAAAAAACATCATATAAAAAACAAATGGAGGAAAAGCAAATGAATAGTATAGTTATTTTTTCTGCAAAAGTAGCCAAAGATTTAATTAGACATGATTTTAAGGTTGTGGATATAAAACCACATGAACAAGAGAAAATAAGGACGGTATTTTATTTTGAATATACGGAAAAATTAAGACAATATTTAAAGTTAATGTATGATATTAACGTTCCTAAAAATAACCGATGACTTATAACTATCAAATTTTTTGGTAGTTAAATACTATTATATTTAACCAGTGACTTAAAAGGGAACAATTTTAGTTACCTTAAATACAAATAGGTAAATTTAAGGGCATAATTTTAGTGCCTTTTTAAGTCCACTTAATAATATATATCAAATAAATAATATGATTATTACCCAAAAACTATAGTTTTTTACAAACCAACTTAGCCATTTAAGCCTCAGCCGTAACTTGAAAACAGAATATCTTCGACAAATGT
>JALHJR010000055.1:0-13628 GCA_022840405.1 Tepidanaerobacter acetatoxydans | reverse complement strand
CGTAACCTGGATGCTGTCCGTTCCTGGGCGCGGGCGATCCTCCCGAACCTGCACCGGTGGAGATGAGATCCAGGGACGCCTGATGTGATAGTTGCGCATATTTTCCACGTGCACGGTGGGCCCATAGATGGGGCGGTATGATGGTGCGAGCCTGAGACTTTTCTTGTGAGGCCAGCATCTGAACGGGAGACTTTCCAGACTGTGTCCCGGCCGCCCGCCCCCGGAAGGAGGGGGCGGAGCCAGATGCAGCGAGAGGACGGACGGGGGTTTACAGAATCGGGGAGGTGGCGGGTAGTCAACTATCCACCCTGTGGTATCCCGATTCAAACTGAAAAAGTTTATATATTAGTATCCCTACATCGAATTGAGATGGCGGATGAAACCCTGTCTGGATCGGTTTTGCAAGTTACCAAACTTGATCGGACAGTCATCGACAAACTGACTCAAATCCTTTCAAAGCGCTTTACAAATGGGTTTAGGATTGACTCTCCAATTGAGTTGGCGCGTTTTAGGTCATTTGCTGCGGAAGATCTGGGCGAGGAAATCTTGCTTTCTGATCAAGAACTGAAAAGTTATATCGCGAGTTGCGGAACTACCTTCGATGGCAAAGTCTACGCTGTTTCGGTTCAGACAAAAGAACGAATTCAGAGACTGGTGGAAGAATACTTCGCCGAAGGTGCACAAGTCATATTCTTTGCCGAGTTTTATGCCAAGAACGAGAACTGGCTGTTCGGAGCAAGCGTGGTCTCCCAGGATATGCTTATTGATATACTCCGTATGCTGTTCCCAAAGTTGTCATTCACACAGACCTATTTTGGTTATACAGATGCTTCTGTCTTCGTCGTTCTTGAGAGTGAGATCCTCCGCGTGTGGGGCGACGATGTACTGCTGACCTATACGCAACTCGCCGAACGGTTACAGTACATACCTCTTGACCGGATAAAATACGCCCTTGGTCAGAACGGCAACTTCATCTGGAGTAGCGTAGGGGCCTTCTCGCACGTCAGTCGAGTCAGCATCACCGAAGAGGAGCGGGAAGCAATCCGAGAAACCGCTATGCGAAAGTGCAACGCTGACGGTTATGTCTCAATTACGGACTTGCCTCTCGGAGAAATCGAGGAGCGCAACTACGAACTATCTATTACGGCGATTCATAACGCCGTTTACCAGATCTGTCTGTCGGGCAGGTTCGACAAGAAAGGCAAAATCGTCACGCGCAAAGGCGACGTCTTCGACGCGCTGACCATTGTGAAAGAGTACTGCCGAACCGTCGACAAATGTTCATTCGACGACTTGCTGAACTTTGAGAAGGAACTGACAGGCATGGTTCGCCGTCAGATACCTATGAAGGCGGGCAACGCCATTCTGGTTCGTATCGATAGGGACACCTATGTTGCAGACAGGCACGTCCACTTCAACGTCGATAAGATCGACGAGGTTATTGAGTTATTTGTTAAGGGAGACTACCTTCCGCTTAAATCATTCACGACCTTTGGGGCATTCCCCGACTGCGGGCAGGAGTGGAACTTGTTCCTGCTTGAAAGCTACTGCCGACGCTTCAGCCGAAGGTTTCGCTTTGATACCCCGACGTTCAACTCGCGGAATGCCGGAGTGGTCATCCGCAAAAGTTGCAGGCTGAACTACACGGAGATTATGACCGACGCTGTAGCGAATGCCGACATCCCATTAAAGAGCACTGTCGTCAGTAAGTTCCTGTACGAGAATGGATATACGGGCAAAAGCACAACAGCCAAAGTTGGCGAAATCATAGATAAGGTGAAAGCCATGCGAGAAAGGCGAGATTGAAGATGTATTCGTATACTTACGACAAAGAAACGGGCGGAATACTTCTTAATTCCTCGCCGAACGGGTTCTCAAAAGAGCCGCGTCCGGTTTACGCACCCGAATTGGACGTGCTGGGTTTTGATAAGTATTGGAAGTACGACAAGCAGACCGACCGTCCATATATGTGGGCGGAGTCTAATTACTACTGGTATCGCGGTAACCTTGTGGCTATGTTAAAGGGCGGTAATCTCTATACTGCACCTGAGATACTCCTTGCTTATGCGTGCAACGAGTACAGAGAAACTCCAAACAGCAAGGCAACTCAGAAGATACTCTGCGAATCACCTGATAAAAAACCGTCTTTTATTGATAAGAAAGGGAATGTGTTCAGCATTGTCAACCCTGAGCCGAACGGTAACTCCCTGCGCCCTGTTGATGTTGCTGCGATGGTCGAAGCAAACCGAGAGATGCTAGAAATCATCGAGCAGACCACGGTCAAAAAAATCTTGGCAATATATACCAAATACAAGAACAAACTCGATTGCTTTCACGTGGCGTTTTCGGGTGGCAAAGACAGTTGTGTCCTACTCGACCTTGTAAAGAAAGCCTTGCCCAAAGGCAGCTTCGTTGTGGTGTTTGGCGACACTGGTATGGAGTTTCCAGACACCTACGAGGTCATCAGGAAAACAGAACAGGAGTGTCTTAAGGACAAAATACCGTTTTACGTCGCCAAGTCCCACCTTAACCCGAAAGAGTCGTGGGAACTGTTCGGCCCCCCATCTCGCACATTACGTTGGTGTTGCTCGGTGCATAAAAGTGCCCCGCAAACGTTGAAGCTGAGAGAAGTGACCGGGAAAGACGATTTTATTGGTCTTGATTTTGTTGGGGTCCGGGCGCAGGAGAGCGTTGCTCGAAGTACATACAAGTACGAAAACTATGGGGCAAAGCAAAAGGGCCAGTTTAGCCATAACTCAATACTTGAGTGGACATCCGCGGAAGTATGGCTATATACATATGCGAATGATTTGTTGATTAACGAGGCCTATAAAAAGGGTAACAGTCGTGCCGGATGTTTATTTTGCCCTATGTCGGGCGGCACAAGCGACTACTTGCGGCGAGCAAGCTATCCGAAAGAGATCGATAGCTACGTTAATTTGATTAAAAATACCTATGACGAGGACAAGCGAAAGAAAAGCAATATTAAATCTTATATCCTAAACGGCGGTTGGAACGCACGAAAGAATGGTCGTGAGTTATTGAATAATACGTTCCGATGTATTGAAAAGACTACAAACGGGATTCTGACAATAACCATTACAGCCCCAGATTCCGACTGGATGGAATGGATAAAAACACTTGGAGATTTACACGGTGAAAACGGTGATTACTACATCCAATTTGACGGCGAATGCAGACGGTTTTCTGTTAAGGCGACAAAAAACGGATATATTGTAACGATACCCGAAGCTGTACTGAAAGAAAGACCTGCATTCGGGAAGATATTCCGGCAAGTATTCCGAAAAGCCTCGTATTGCAAAGGTTGCCGAGTTTGTGAAACGAACTGCCGAAATGGATGTATAAGTTTTGTCAATGGAAAAGTCAGAATAAACAACTGTATTCGGTGTCACGAATGCCATGCAATCAATAGCGGCTGTCTATTGTTTCATTCGTTACGCCATCCACAAGGAGGAGGAAAACCTATGAAAAGTCTAAACTCATTTGCCGACCACGCTCCGAAGCCGGAGTGGTTGCGATCATTTTTTGAACTGAAGGATGCGTTCTTTTCGGAACATACTCTGGGACCGATGATGTTCGATATGTTCAGGCGTTTCCTTCGGGATACTTCCTTAAGTGAGAAGAACCACTTCACGCCGTTTGCAGAGTTAATTTCACAAATTGGCTGGGAAACAGACACCGCACAAGGTTTGATTCTTATCAACCTTGTCGCCGAAAACCCACAGGTGGAGTGGTATGTCATTAATCTTGATGTTGGTAGAGCCTATGCACGTCCGGTCGTCGAAGACATGCTGACAGCCGTTGATGTCAAGCCGAAAGATGCTAGGTCAATCACCAAATCCTACAAGCGTCTGGTCGAAACACCACTCGGCACGAGCCTAAACTGGGGATTCGTCACCGAAGATGACGCACTTGTTCGCACGAAATGTTCGGTGAGCGACCCGCGCGTGGTGCTGTATGGTTTGTTCAAGTTTGCGGAGAAGTGCAACGACTACAAAGAATTTACACTCGCTACACTCCTGAATGACAACATCGACCGCGACGGCATAAGCCCAACACGCATCTTCGGGCTTGATCGCGACGAAATGACGCCCATACTCTTGGGGCTGTCAGCAAAATACCCTGAGTTCATCACCGCGTCGTTCACGCATGACCTGGAGAAGATAACACTTGCGGACGACAAATCCTCCCAGGATGTGCTAGACTTGTTTAAGGAGGATGCAGCAAATGGCCAATAGCAATAAATATCGCGAATATTTCGACATTGATGAAGAATATTTTCCTCAGATCAATGACTCCACCATCGCCGCCGCTAGTCCTGACTTCTGGACGCGTACCTACCCGCACTACACGTTCATCGAAATGTTGAACAGTATGGAGCGTGTTTTGGCGCGGCAGGAGAAGCGTTCCCTCTGGATTGAGGGTGCATACGGCACGGGCAAGTCCCAGTGTGCTTACACCCTGAAAAAAATTCTCGAAGTGCCGGAGGATGAACTCCGCGCATATTGGGAGAGATATGAGCCGCTGAAGAAGAAGACCGACCTGCTTGAGAAACTCATCGGTCACAAACAAAAGGGCATCGTGACCGCTTATCGCTACGCCTCGGGCATGATTGACTCTCCCCGTGACTTGTTCTTGGCCGTTCAGGAAACCCTGAAGGCTTCGTTGGTCTCCGCGAACCTTTACGCCGGAGAGAATACGCTCAAAGAGAGCGTCATCGCCTGGATTGAAGAACCATCGCACAAGATGTTCTTTGACGCACTTTTGAAAAAATCAGAATGGGCAGCTCTGTTTAGTCAATCTTCCGCAGATGAGGTGTTGAATGCACTTCGCAAAGGCGGCGAGGTCAAGGCGCTGATGGACAACATCTTCCGGCTTGCTGATAAAGAGGGTATAACCGCGCTGACTATTGACTCAAACAGGCTTATCGCCTGGCTGATCGACATTATTGACCGCAATAATGTAAAAGTTGTCTTTATTTGGGACGAATTCTCCGATTACTTCAGGAACAACCGCGAGAGCCTTTCGGAATTTCAGAAACTCGCTGAATTAGTAAATTTGAAGCCGTTTTATTTCATCGTCGTTACGCATGAGTCCGGACAGTTGTTCACGACCGCCGACACGACCTGGACAAAAGTACGCGACCGCTTTATCCCTGTTCATATTGCTTTACCGGACAACATCGCATTTGAACTCATCGGGCATGCTTTCAACGTAAAATCTGCCGCCAAGCCGCAATGGGACATCCTTGCTGACGACCTGAACGACCGAGTAAAAAACTCTCGTTCCAAGGTTATGGGGGTTGCAAAGATTGACAACCCACAGGTGATGAAGGACATTATGCCGCTCCACCCGATGGCGGCATTGCTCCTCAAAAATATAGCCTCCGCTTTCAAGTCTAACCAGAGAAGTATGTTCGACTTCATCAAGTCCTCAAACACTGACGATGTGAAGGCGTTCCAATGGTTCATAGAAAATACAGGTCCTTTTGACGACCATCCGCTTCGCTATGGAACTTTTTCTACGAAAAAGGCCGGGATAACCTCACCTCTGACATTCGCCTGATATTGGACACCTTTCCACAGCAGCAAAATTTGCGTGATGATGAGCAAACTGTCCTGAAAGCCATCCTCATCATGCAGGCTATTGACCAGCGGTTGGGCGGCACGATTGATCTGTTCAAAGCAACCGAGCAGAACCTCAGCTATGTCTTTGAGGGCATTTCGGACTTAGAGGGAACGAGGTCCGCCAGTCTTGCAAAAGGGCTTAAAGACAAAGGCATCCTCGTTTCCAACCCGATAGGGGGCGGGCGTTATGTGTATGCGGCTGCCGTGCTTGCGGGCGACCAGGCGAAAATCGATAGTTACAAGAAAGACATACGGCAGAGCAGCACAACCTCGAAACTTGTTATCGATGGTGGACTTTCTACCGTTTTATCGCTTCCTCCCGCTCTGCGTCTGCGGTTTGAGTCGGAGCCGGGTACAGGTAAGATCACCCCCGTGACTGCCGCAGACTTTACACGTACGATCAATATCCTCCGCGATAAAGACACAGGGTGGAATTTCCACGCTGTCATTGCCTTTGCCAGGGATGAGGCAGAGGCAGCTACATTTCGAAAAACCCTTAAAACAGCGGTCGCTGATAAGCAATATGAAAACATCGTTTTCATTGATGCGCTTTCCACGCCACTTGGCTCCGAAGCATTTGAACAATATGTGGACTTTTCTGCAATGGCGATGTACTATCAGGGGAGCAACAACGCCTCGTCCAGGGATAATTCAGATAAAGCTAAGCGCGTTTTAGACCAGGACTGGAAGAACCGTATCTACAATGGCCAGTTTGTCGTGTATACCTATGCCAACCCGGAAGGCGAGAAACTCGGAAACGGTCAAGGCGTGGCAAGCGTCCTTCAGACGATTGTTACAACAAAATTCCCTTATGTATTTGACTTTGCAAGGGGACTCACGGAAAGTCAGCTGAAGATAACTCCGGGCATGAAACAGTCGGCAAAGGCAGGTATTACGCAAACCACGAGCGGTGTTGTTGTTGGCATTGAAAAACATGTGTTGCCGACTGTATGGAAGAGTGATAATTATTGGGAAAACCCGACAACTTCTTCCCTGCCGATCTCGAAAATTAAGGTCAAGGTTGAGAAGTTCATTAAAAGCGCGTTTGACCGCGACGGACAAATTTCAATCGGCGAAATCTATGACTTCCTTGAAAAAACCTATGGTTTTGCTCCTTGCAATCTCTCGGCGTTCATTGCAGGCTTTTTACTGAAAGAGTACGGCAGCGAACCGTATCGTTACAGCGATTCATCCGGCGGTCATGAGCAGATGACGCAGGACAAACTTGCAGAGATGCTCGGTAACTACATCGGCAAATCTCCGAAACCAACCTTTATCGTAAAGATGACTGCCGATGAAATGGCGTTTTACGAACTCACCGAAAAGGCATGGGGTATCCAACCAAATTCGTGTTCATCTGCGGGTCAGGCAGCTATCGCGGTAGCCACCAAAATGCGTGAACTGACTTTGCCTGTCTGGTGTCTTGAAGAAGTGGATTCAGTTGGCGTCTTCGATGTGGTTCAGAAATACGGTGAACTCGTTCAAAAGGAGGGTAACGAGGCTCACAAAAAAGCAATCGAAATCGGAAAGATTGCATCTGCAAAACCATCCCTCGCCGAAAGCTTGCCTGCTTTGGTCACAAAAGATAATTGCCGGGAAGGAATGCGTGAATATCTTCATTCCTTTGAAGGCGGTAAGGTTATGGAACTCGCTAAGGTAATTGGTGCTGAGGACCATGTGCTCACCGATATTTCCCGCTTGTTTATGGTGAAACACTCGTGTCTGTGGGATAAACAGACCGGAGAGGACGAAATCCGTAAACTGCTGACTGAGTACAGCGTAGTCGAAGAGAGTAATGCCATCCTGAGCGTCTCGGCCCATTCCTTGATGGAAGCGTTCAAAGAGTGGCGCGAACGGTTGAAATTCATCGGCATCTCATGCGATGCTTTACGGTCAAGATACCCAGCGTTGGCAAAAGTCCTCGACACGCTCTTGAAGATCTGCAAGGAAGAGAACATATTGCCCGAACAATTAAAGACATTCCATTCGGAACTTGTGGCGCACGGTGCAGAGATCAGGGAGCTATTAAACAACGACAACCGTGTATTTGCTGAGGTTTATGAGCAGTATCTTGAGGATCTTAGTGATAACGATATCACCAATGTTAAGAGTACCTTGAAAACCGACCTGTTTAAATTGCCAAAAACCGAGTGTAACATCAAAGTGAAAGAGGCCGCTGAAGAGTTCCGTAAAAATCAACTGAAGTCAAAACTCTTCCGTTTGTGGAAAGAGAAGACGGGAACAAAAAACCCGCGCGAATGGTCGAGCCGCTACAGGACGCCCATCCTATGCTGTATCTCCGAGGATGAGTTTGAGATGGCTAAAAAGGCATTTGAAACCCTTAACCACAATGGGGGAACAGATGTCGAAATCAGAGATTCCCTCGCTTTTCTGGAAACCACTACTCTGTTTGATCTCCTTTCGAATGGTGAAAAGCGGAACACAGCATTCATTCGCGATATCGTTGGCGAATACAGTGCGCTACTTCCAGATCCTGAAAAGGTAAGAGATGCTCTGGACCGTCTTTCTGTCGATACGTATGATTGGCGTGATCATCCGGGCGTTAAGAAAAAGGTAAAGCAACTTGCCGAAGCCGAGTACAATGCAGGCGGCAGCGACAGGGTCCTCCAGAAGATCGATCAGATGGCCGATGCACAGTTAAAGGACTATCTCAAACGGCTTGTCAAAGACAACATTACGGTCGGCATTGAAATACTGGTGGATAGAGACGGGAGATAGAATGCAAACCGATCCGGTGAAGAGATACTTGACATCTTCCGTCAAAACCCCGTATTTCCTGTTTATCAGCGACGATCAGTACAAGGTCGTCATCGGCGAATTGTCGATGTTGGGGCTTGAGAATGTGCAGATGAGCAGTTTCTGCGGCAGCGATGATAAATTGCCGGATATTGACGGTCTGCTAAACCATATCAAAGAGGCCGATGTAAACGCAAGAGGCAAAAAGTTTTTTGTGACGGGACTTGGCGAATACCTCGCACTCCGCGGACCTGATGAAGCCTCTCGTACTCTGTCGCGGTTAAAAGATCTTAATGTCGGCGGTGCAAAAGTTGTGTTGCTCCTGCGAGGGCTTGCCTCACAGGTTGCCGGATTACAGGCAGACCCTCGCCTTGATGAGCGTCGGTTCAGCGTCATTGATAAAGCGGGGAGTGACGTATCAATTACCCTTGCCGCCCCATCTGTTGGGTTGCCAGCCTTATCGGGGTTCAAAGCATTACTTAATGAACTTGAAGAAGGTCGATGCGGAAATGTTGTCGTAAATACGGCAATCAATCTTGATAAGGCAATATTCACCGTACACCATATCAGCAATGCGTATGATGGCATTAAATTCTCCACAAGGGGCTTTGTTTTGGAGCGCTCCTGCGGGAGCGACACCCATTGGGCGGAGTTACTGACTGAACTTAACCAGAGCAACAACTCTCTCGATGAGGTGTTTGAGAGAAATGGCCTTGGTAATAATCTGGAGTATAATTTATACGCTCGCGCTGCAGGGAGCGACTACCGCAACTGGCTCTATTTTATCTGTTTGAAGAGCCGGGTTGACACATTGCAAAACGGATACCTCCGGTTCGTTCTGGATAAGACGAGTCGCTTTGAAGATTTCGTTTCAAACACCCTGAACGCAATTATTGAAATCCCACATACCGACAAACGATTCTCATCGTTTTATCGAGAGCGTAAAGAGCTTATTAAAATGTTTCCTGAGTCCGATGTCACAAACTTCGTAGTGAACAATCGGAAAGTGGTATCTGAAAGCATCTATAAACTAACTGACTCCACAAGGGTTGAACGCGAAGAAATTATCGATTGGCTTTCAAAAAATGGTTTAATCCCGGAACTTGATGGTATTTACCCCACATTGGCGGCTTATCTAAAAAAATACATCTTTAAATGTCCGGAACTTGCGGACTTGCTGACTGAGTACTTCGAGGCGTACAAACGACAAAAACTGTCTAACGAACTTGAACCTGACTTTTTGGAGAAAGTCGATCAGCTTGCCCTCACACGAGAGTTCAATCGACTGCCTACGCGGAACGAGATCATGGACAACGTGGGGGAGAATGAGACTTTCCTGTATTGGCTCGACGCACTCGGCGTTGAGTACTTGGGCTTAATTGAAGATTTAGCTCAAAAGCGTGGCCTATCGATTCGGGTTCATATCGCCCGTGCAGAACTGCCGACGATAACATCTATCAACCGCGACTTTTTCGACGCCTGGCAAGGTCGTAAGGAAAAGAACAGCGAACTTGATAATACTAAACACAGCGACGCGGGCGGTTATAACTTCACCAATAATGAACTGCCTATTCATCTTGCGAAAGAGTTGGAGATCATAGTGGGGATGATTGAGAGGGCAGCTACGGAACTTGCGTTTAGGCATTATAAACGCTTCCTGATCGTAAGCGACCACGGCGCATCACGGCTTGCTGTTCTGCGGCGTAAAGAGGAAAAGTACGATACCGACACCACAGGTGAACATTCGGGTCGTTGCTGCGAGATGTTCCAGCCTTATGATCTCCCGTTTGCCGCAGAAGAGAACGAATATCTCGTACTTGCCGATTACGGTCGCTTCAAGGGAAGTCGTGCGGCGAACGTTGAAGTTCATGGAGGGGCGTCATTAGAAGAGGTTGTCGTCCCTATTATCGAACTGTCGCTGAAAGATGACAGTATAACGGTCAAATTAGTCGCTGATGTCGTGACCGTAGATTTCCGAACCGGCACGGAGATTAATCTGTTCTTTAACTCGCCAGTACGAGATGTTTCCGTTGTATTAAATGGGAAACCTTATTCGGCTTCGCAGATAGATGCAAATCACTACTCCGTAAAGTTGCCCGACACAAAACGGGCGGGCGAATATCCTGCGGACGTTTACGCAGGCGACAACCTGATTGGTAAAATTATGATTAAGGCGCAAGGCAAGAGCGGCAAAGTAAATGACGCTTTTGATGATTTGTTTTAGGAGGTGTGATAGATGACAGAGAAGCTGAGAAATTGCTTTGACGAGATGGTTGTATATAAAGACCTCAAAAAAAGCAACTTCTTCTCCGCTCTGAGTCTGCCTTCTTTTATGCGTGACTGGCTCTTAAAGAAATTCGAGGACGAGAACGGTCACTTCGATTCCGACGAGTTGGTTCGCTTTGTGGGGACTTACTTGCCGCGCAAAGATGACTGGATTGCTATAAAAAATCGGGTTGTAATTGAACACGAGCGGGTGAAGTTCCTTGCCAAGGTGTCGGTTGACATCGACATCAAGACAGGGGAGGTGTCGTTTGCTTTGCCCGATTTCGGGCTGACGAGCAAGGACACCATCATCGAGGATTTTGTTTGGCAAACCTGCAAGGATGACTTGGTGCACAGCCGCGAGACCTGGGGAATGGTCGAAATTGGCTATCGTCCACCTGATGACTACGACATTGACTTCTCAAAAAACAAGGCAAAGGGTGCAAATAAAGGTAAAATCAAACTGACGGCGTTTAATGCCTTCTGCCCCTACACGATTGATCTCGACTACTACAAGGATGCGCGACGTGAGTTTACCACGGAGGAGTGGATTGATGTCCTGCTCGGCGCAGTAGACTACAATGCAAGTGGTTACCTCGGCGATGAGGAAAAGAAACTCACAATGCTTACCCGCTTGTTGCCATTCGTTGAGAAGAGGCTGAACCTCATCGAACTTGCCCCGAAGGGAACCGGTAAGTCGTATCTGTTCGGTCGTGTTAGCCGCTTCGGATGGCTTTCGAGCGGTGGCGTTATGAGCCGTGCGAAAATGTTCTACGACCAGAATAGGCGTGTTGAGGGCTTGGTCTTCGGGAACGACTTCATAACACTTGACGAAGTGCAAACCATCTCATTCACAAATGTGGACGAAATGCGCGCCGCTTTGAAGGGTTACCTTGAATCGGGAATTTTCACGGTCGGCAACTATGAGGGAACTGCTGAGGCGGGTATAATCCTCTGCGGCAACATCAACAAAGAAACGATGGATGAGGACGGTTTCGGCAACATGTTTGAGGAACTGCCATCCATCTTCCATGAATCCGCTTTGATAGAGCGTTTCCATGGCTTTATTAAGGGCTGGAATATTCCACGAATGAACGACGACCTCAAGATTGCAGGGTGGGCGTTGAATTCCGAATATTTCTGCTCGATTATGCACGAACTGCGGGACGATATGAGTTATCGCGCCATCGTAGATGAGCTGATCGAGGTTCCTGAAGCGGCAGATACGCGCGATACTGAGGCAGTCAAGCGCATTGCCACGGCGTATTTAAAATTGCTGTTCCCACATGTTCGTAGCGCAAACGACATAACCGCCCGTGAATTCAAGCGTTATTGTCTTGACAGAGCGCGAACGATGCGGGATACGATAAAATATCAGTTGGGACTGCTTGATGCGGAATATCGCGGGAAAGACATCCCTGTGTTCGGCGTCAGACCTGACCCTGAAGAAGTGAGGTAGTTGTGTGGGAAAGAAAAACTGTTACGTATGCGGAAAAGAAGCCCTGAGCAAAAACGAAATCGGACTAACCAAAAAGTTGCTCGATCTGGAATCCAAAAAATTTTATTGCCTTGATTGCCTTGCTGAGTATTTGGAAGTAGACACTGAGTTCTTGCTCGCCAAGGTTGCGGAATTCAAGGAGCAAGGTTGCAAAGAATTCTGAGGTGATGATACCGTGATCTACGCTGATAATGCCGCAACAACGCGGATTTCCGACCGAGCATTTGAGGAAATGCTCCCGTTTTTGCGTGAGCAATACGGAAACGCATCCAGCCAGTATTCGTTTGGAGTAAAAGCCAAACGCGCCGTAGAGCAAGCTCGGAAACAAGTTGCGGCGGCCATCGGCGCAGAGCCGCCAGAAATCACATTTACCTCCGGTGGGTCGGAAGCAAACAGTTGGGTACTTCGCTGTGTTGCAGAAACCTACCGCAACGAGTCGATTCACATCATAACCTCGGCTATTGAACACCACTCTGTCCTGAACGCTTGCCGTGCGCTTGAACAAGGTGGCGGCGTTGAGGTTACCTTCCTGCCTGTCGATGATACGGGACGAGTTTCGGTTGAGGATGTTAAGGCGGCAATAAAGCATAACACAAAATTGGTATCGATTATGCTTGCCAATAACGAAATCGGAACAATTCAGCCGATTCCTCAGATTGGTGCCTTCCTTAAAGGACAAGATATCCTGTTCCATACCGATGCGGTGCAAGCCGTCGGTCACATCCCTGTCGATGTTAATGACCTACGGGTCGACTTCTTAACCGCTTCTGCCCATAAGTTCAACGGGGCTAAAGGAACGGGAATCCTGTACAAGCGATCAGGCTTAAACTTGCCACCGTTGGTATTCGGTGGCAAACAAGAGCACGGCATTCGCGCCGGAACAGAAAATGTTGCCGGAATAGTGTCAACGGGTTTCGCCATCGAGGAAAGCATTAGCAAAATGGCTGATGAGGCAAAGCGATTAAGATCGTTGGTTGAAGTTACGGTAGAAGGAATAAAAGAAAAAATACCCTCTGTGCGAGTCAATGGAAATACCAAATTCTGTCTGCCCGGCACGGTCAATCTTGGTTTTAATGGCATTTCAGGCGAATCGCTCATGCATCTACTTGACTTGAAAGGTATTTGCGTGTCTACGAGTTCAGCTTGCACCTCTGGCAAAGACGAGCCGTCACATGTGCTTCTTGCGTTAGGGCTATCCGAACAACAGGCAAAGTCGGCTATCCGCATTTCGTATGGCAGGTATAACACCGCAGATGAGGCGAAGGTCATTGTAAAGGCTGTTTGCGATGCCTACGCAAAAATGATGGATGTTCTTTAAGATCTTTCTACGTGAGATGATTCACTTAATTCCCAAATACCTCGCTGCGACCCCTCTTTCATAATACCTCTCTTTACTAGATGTAAGAGAATTTCGAACAACCCCGTCTCATCCAAAGCCCAATCTCCTCATATATTAGGGA
>JALHJR010000151.1:0-1642 GCA_022840405.1 Tepidanaerobacter acetatoxydans | reverse complement strand
AGAGCATTTAAAATTGAAGGGGATATTCATAGTAAAGCAAGTCACGCAGTAGAAGTCTTGGAAAAAGAAATTGAAAAACAAAAAAAGCTTTCAGATCCTCATTTAAAAGGAGAGGACAAGCTCTATTTTTTGAATCTATTAGAGAAGATAAAATCCTGTTTATATAATGGTGATTTTTCCAGTATTTCCGAAGTTGTAAATTATGACACGATTATTGCAAAGCATGGATATCGTTCTTTTGCAGGCCTTATGCCGGGTATTTTTACAGGTCTTGGAATTTTAGGAACATTTCTAGGCCTTGTAGGAGGGCTCAAAGGTTTGGATTTTTCCAATCCCTCGGCTTTAGAAGGTGGAATGAATATACTTATTTCTGGTATGTATTTAGCTTTTGTGACATCAGTAGTCGGAATTGTCCTATCCATTTCGTGGTCAATTATAGATAAAAATCGAATTGCTAAGTATAAAAGTCGCGTGGATGTTTTTAATAATATGTTTGAAAAATATTTAGAAAAGCCCAAGCTGCACGATTTTTTGGCTAAAATTCTAGAACTTGAAGAAGAACAGCGAAGTTCCATAAATACTTTGGCGTCAGATATAAGCCTTGAAGTTCAAAATATAATGCAGAGTATAGTAATGCCTCAATTTGCAGATGCCTTAGTTAAAGTCCTGGATGATGGCGTAGTATCTAAAATAGATCAATCATTCGGAAAGGTTTTAGGCGAGGTTAAGACCGCCTCAGAAAATTCAAACCTTCTCTTAGAAAAATTTGTTGACACTGCTTCGGCAAATCAGATCGAGGGATTAAATAAAATCGTCCAAGAATTTATCAATAATATGAATAGTGCTTTGGAAGGTAGATTTGAAGCTTTGGCTCACTCTATCGATGAAATGATCTCATGGCAGAGCAGCATGACAAACAATGTAGGAAAGCTGCTAGCAGATATAGCGGATACAAGCCTCAATATAAAAGAGATAAACAGCAGTGTAGAAGATACCATATTACGGTTTTCCAATTATTTTGACAAGGTTAACAATGCAAATGAAAAACTAATAGAAAATATCAATCTTATTGAATCTACATCACAGAATATAACTAAATTCATCACAGAGGCATCTCAAATATTTAAAGAATTGAATGAGGAAAAAGGCTTATTTGAGACTCAAAAGGATAATTATGTAAAGCTTATGGAAAGTTATACGGCACAAGTCAACCAAAAAATATCAGAATTACAGCAAAATTGGAGTCAGGTAAGTAAAAATTTATACAGCTTAAATTCAAGCCTTCAACAATCCATGGGCGAATTTGGCGAGAAAACCCACAGCAGTCTAAAGCAGAGCTTTGAAATCTTTGACAGAGAGCTTGCAGTAATAGCAAGATATTTGGATGGCACCATTTCTGAAATAAGATCTTCTGTTGCCGAACTACCACTTGTTATTTCTGAATTTAAAAAATCATTGGATGTAGCCAGTTAAGGAGGATTTAGATGGATAATGAAACAAATCATGATTACTGGCAATCCTATTCAGATCTTATGGCAGCAATACTTTTGGTTTTTGTACTGTTGATAAGCATAATGATGTATAAATACAATGGCATGGCAGCCGAATTAAAACAACAAAAATCTAAGGTCGACGAGTTAGT
>JALHJR010000150.1:0-2360 GCA_022840405.1 Tepidanaerobacter acetatoxydans | reverse complement strand
AGAAAATGTAAAAATAATATGGTCAACCCCAACTCCAACTGCAACCCCTGTACCGACAATATCTTATCAAGACGAGGAATTAACATCAGCAGTAACTTCGTCAAGAGTATCTGTAGGCCTGCTCTTAATGGCGGTTTCACGCGATTACGATCAGGGCGACTATTATTCGATGAAAAGTGACGGTGAAAAGTTAGAACAAACTGCACAGGCTGATTACAACAAGATATCAAAATATCGCGTGTCATCCGATAGTCAACGCCTCAAAACGAGTTATCTTAGCGCCTTGAATAACGCTAAGAACATTGGAAAATACTATAAAATGGCTGCAAGTGAGTATATCAAAGGAAACGACGACAAAGGAGATGACTATTTAGATACAGCAATCTGGGATTATAATCCAAAATATATGGTAGATTTGGGTGTAGTGATTCAGGAGATGGGCAGGTAGAGCCTCTTCTAAAATTTTTGTAAAATTTTTTTGAGCCACTTAACCGGGTGTTTCTTACCCCACCCCCTCCCTCTAGATTTTGGAAACCGATTCTAAAATCAAGAAACGTGTAAGGTTACCATATCGCGTATTACACCAATGGGAGAAAGCGTAAGAGGAAGAGCGTAAGCAAGATCACTGAAGTGGTTGTATTGACCTGGATGTGAGGCTCTGTGCTCCTGTTGTTACACAGGTAAGGAATCCGGCTTACAAGTTTCTTTTGATTTCTCGAATTTGCTACCCGTTTATACATTCGTAGCACCCTGGTCCTAAGTTGAGGCTTGTCACTGTGTAACCATGCCTGGTATCGGCGTAATTTCCCTTCTATATTGTCTAATCTGTTCTGTAGCAGGGTCCATTTCGGCTTTGCCATATTAGACCCCTACTTCCTGTAAGAAGGCTGCATCTAATTCTTCAACAAGTTTTTCCATCGCTCTAATCCGGCTTTCAATTTCGGTTTGCTTCTGATGCACAATCAAGAGTTCACAAACTTTGATCTTCTGCCGTAATGCGGCTAACTTATTCTTATCTACCGTTTCAGACTGCAATAACTTGTTTGATTCAAGGATTGCCTCGTTTAAGATACTCTCAATGTTTATTGACGAATCCATAAGTATCGCCTTCAAATTATTTCTGAATAAAATTCCAGTGTCGTTTTTTTGAAATGAGTTAGTTTATTTGAGTGTAAAGGATAATGCATTTACTTTTAATGTTGTTAATAAAGATCCTCTAACTATGCTGTGCATAGGGAATGGCTCAAGGCCTCATTGTGTTTTGCTTACACGTTACTTGACATAAAAAATATAATGGGTAATTAAGGGTATTTTTGAATTTAAACGAGTATTATAGCACAACAATAATACCTATATTATATATTTTCATATACCTACTTTATAAGAATACTATTATACATAATATTTGGTTCATTTGTCAAAATAACAATTTTAAGCCATAATACCTTGTGTTCAAGTCATAATACCTTGTGTTCTGTTCTCCTTTGATGTAATCAGAATGTCATCAAAGGTATCATCAATCTCCATCAGCATTAGACTGTATTCCTCTGACAGCATTTTTGCGTTCATTACGTAGGCAATTTGTTCACCTTTCGGACCCTTGTTTTTTATCCTGTATCCAAGGCTCACAAGGGTAGATTTAAACTTGTTCTGTCCTTTTGCACTTTCCCCGTTTTTAATGCAGTCTTGCGTGTAAACATAATGCAGATCCTTGAACGGAATTGGAACTGTAGACTCATTGTCGATAGCCATATGATTCTTGGCGAATCTGTATGCATTATCACTTAGTTGACTCCATTGCTCGCGTGTAACAGACTCATCTTGAGCAATGGGGCCTTCGGTTTTGAGTTTCCTTACCGCTTCAAGCGCCAAATTCAAGTAGGCAGACTTATTTTCTTCAGTAAACAGCAACTCATTGAATTTGGGATCGACTGTAAACTGATTTGGGAATTCAATTAGATAGACTCTGTTATAAAATGCATTTGATGAAGTTTTTATCGTAGGGATTTCGTTACAACCAAAAATGAATGGGGCGCTGTTTAAATAATCATATGCCTGCTGGTATTTCGGCTCGATGGTCATGGTATCACCACCCGTAGCAACCTTAATGGTAGAGTCACTCACAATTGTTCCCTTTGGAAGATCGGGTTGTATATTTGCAAGTTTACCTTCAATATTAGCGACTCTAAATTTATCTTTTTCAAGGTCTTGTAGAGTAATAGAACTTACGTTATTTGTTCCAAGAAATTCCCTTATGAAGGAAAGGAACGTGCTCTTTCCGTTATTGCCTGATTTATTGTAGCAAATATACAATTTTTTAATTTGCATTTGCGTAATTGCATGCGCGCCTATCTGAGTTA
>JALHJR010000054.1:8254-9141 GCA_022840405.1 Tepidanaerobacter acetatoxydans | reverse complement strand
CTAAGGGCAGCTTCGCTTCCTTTGTTTCCTGCTTTTGTCCCTGCTCTTTCGATGGCTTGTTCTAATGTGTCAGTGGTTATAATTCCAAAGATTGTGGGCACCCGGGTTTGCAAAGACACTTGAGCCACGCCCTTTGCAGCTTCAGAGGATATATATTCAAAATGAGGTGTAGCTCCCCGTATTACAGCTCCAAGGCATATAACCGCATCATACTTTTTACTCTCGGCCATAAGTTTTGCAGCAAGTGGGATTTCAAATCCTCCCGGCACCCATGCAATTTCAATATCTTCTTCTGCTGCGCCATGGCGTATTAGTGTATCTTCGGCACCTTCCAACAGTTTTTTTGTAAAAAAATCATTGAATCTGCTTACAACAATTCCAAACTTTAAGTTTTCAGCTATAAGTTTACCTTCGATTATTTTTGACATGCAGTATTCTCCTTCCTGTTTTTAAAGCCAGTGGCCCATTTTTTCTTTTTTTGTAGCTAAGTATTTCATGTTATATTCATTAGGTTTTATTTTTATAGGAACACATTCCGTAACAGTAAGACCGTATCCTGAAAGCCCAATAAGTTTCTTTGGGTTATTGGTTAAAAGCCGCATTTTTCTTATGCCTAAGTCCCTTAGTATTTGAGCGCCTATGCCATAATCTCTAAGATCTGCCGCAAAACCCAATTCTTCGTTAGCTTCAACTGTATCAAGACCTTTATCCTGCAGACTGTATGCCTTTATCTTATTTGCAAGACCTATGCCTCGCCCCTCCTGCCGCATGTAAAGGAGTATGCCTTTGCCTTCACGCTGAATCTGCTCTAATGAGCTTTTTAATTGTAGTCCGCAGTCGCATCGGCGAGAAGCAAATACATCGCCTGTAAGGCATTCGGAATGGAC
>JALHJR010000054.1:0-8245 GCA_022840405.1 Tepidanaerobacter acetatoxydans | reverse complement strand
TTAACTAAAGCTACGTGGTTTTCCTTTGTTATGATATCTTCGTAGCAGTAAAGCCTAAAATATCCGTAATCTGTAGGTAAATTTGCCTCGGCAATTTTTTCAACCAGCTTTTCCCTTGTTTTTCTATATTTTATCAGTTCCTCAATAGTAATAATTTTTATATTGTGTGTTTTCGAAAATTCCATAAGCTCAGGGAGCCTTGCCATTTTGCCATCGTCCTTCATAATCTCACAAATAACTCCAGCCGGATAAAGCCCTGCCAGGTTCGCCATATCTACCGCAGCTTCGGTATGGCCTGCTCTTCGCAGCACTCCGCCGGGTTTTGCCTCAAGCGGAAAAATATGGCCCGGCCGCCGGAAATCTTCAGGCTTTGCTTTAGTATATGTCAGTGCTTTTGCGGTTAGGGCTCTGTCATATGCCGAAATTCCTGTTGAAGTGCCGACATGATCCACTGATACAGTAAAAGCCGTTCCCATATTGTCAGTATTTTTTTCTACCATAGGTGTAAACTTTAATTGTTTTGCTCTTTCCTTGGTAATCGGCGCACAAATAAGACCTTTAGCAAAAGTCGCCATAAAATTTATACTTTGTGGGCTTGCCATTTCAGCTGCCATCAAAAGGTCTCCCTCGTTTTCGCGATTTTCATCATCGACTACTATTATCATCTTCCCAATACGAATATCTTCAACAGCTTCTTCTATGGTATTAAAGTAAAAACTGTTTTCCAATCTAATCTCCCCAATCTCTTCAGTATCCAAGAGAAATAAGTTTTTCCATAGTCATTGTTTCATTGCATTTCTCTGGCCTTAAAAACTTTTCAACATATTTACCTATAATATCTGTTTCTACATTTACCAAGTCGCCCGGTTTCTTAGAGCCGAGTGCAGTGCCATTTAAAGTAGCAGGAATAATAGAAACCCCAAAACCTTCACTTCTTACCTCCTGCACCGTAAGGCTTATTCCGTCAATAGCTGCTGAGCCTTTTAAAACTATGTATTTCAAAAGCTCTTGTTTTGCAGCGATATGGAATGTAAAAAATTCATCGCTCTTTTTAATTTCGCGGATAATGCCCACCCCATCAATATGTCCTTGAACAATATGACCGTCTAACCTGCCTGATACCTTCAAAGCTCTTTCAAGGTTTACCTTACTTTTTGGCATAAGTTTCCCCAAGTTTGTGCTTTCTAATGTCGCAGGCATTATATCAGCTGAAAATCCTTCTGTGTTTAAATCTTTTATGGTAAGACACACACCATTTACCGCAATACTGTCGCCGTGTTTAACTCCCTCAAGGATTTTCTTGCAGGAAATGCGCAGCACAGCTCCGCTGGTTTTATGCTGCATATTGGATATCTCTCCAACTTCCTCTATAATTCCGGTAAACACTTAGCACCTTCCTTTCATTTTTTAGGATACATTGTGAGCATGACATCATCACCGACTTTTTCCACATCGTCAATATAAAAATCATATACATCTTTCATTTCCCTTAGAAAAAGATTTCCTACATAATCTCTGCCATCACCTCCGATGATCTTTGGCGAAATGAAAACTATTATTTTATCCAAAAGCCCTTCTATAAGAAATGAAGTAAATACTCCGGCGCCTCCTTCCACTAAGATACTGTAAATTCCCTCATTATAGAGAGCTTTCAGCAGTTCCTTAAGGTTTACTTTATCTTGAGATGTCGTTACAATTTCTACACCCCTCTCCTCAAGTTCTTTCAAACGCCCTTTGTCAGCTTGTGCTGTAGTAGCTAAAATAACTTTGCCCTTGCTTTGTAAAAGTCTTGAGTCTGTAGGAATTGCAGCCGATGAATCCAAGACTATCTTTACCGGACTTACCGAGTTACTTGCAAGACGGCAGTCAAGGATCGGATCATCTGCTAAAACCGTTCCTATACCTACCAAAATACCATCATACATGCTTCTTATTTCATGACCCATTTTTCTGGCAGCATCGCATGTTATCCATTTTGACTTTCCTGAAGATAGGGCAATCTTTCCGTCAATACTCTGAGCTATTTTTGCTATCACAAAAGGGGTTTGCTTGGAAATGTTTTTAATAAAAACTTCATTTAACTTTGATGCTTCATCCTTTAGAACACCTACCGAAACTTCTATCCCGGCATTTTGCAATTGCAAAAATCCTTTTCCGGCAACTTTGGAATTGGGATCTTCTATGGCTGCAACTACTCTTGCTATTTGGGCTTTTATCAGTGCATCGGTGCAAGGCGGCGTTTTGCCATAGTGACAGCAAGGTTCCAGATTTACATAAAGAGCTGCTCCTTTTGCATTAAGTCCGGCTTCTCTTAGAGCCTCTATTTCTGCATGAGGTCCTCCAGCCTTTTTATGATAGCCTTCTCCTATGATTTTGCCTTCTTTTACGATAACTGCACCTACCATGGGATTTTCTCCCGTTGCTTTTCTGCCCTTTTCCGCAAGCTCCAATGCCCTTTGCATAAAATACTCATCAGTTTCCATAAAATCCCTCTCTTTTTATGTAAAATAAAAATGCCCCGGAAAATACACTCTCCAGGGCAAATAGACCTATAAAAATATAATGAACCTTCTTCCATCCAGACTATACTGTCGGCTTTGGATTTGCACCAAATCGGCTCCACATCGGAGTTCGCGGGCTTACTCTCTCGAGCTTACCGCCGGTGGGGAATTTCACCCCGCCCTGAAGGTTGTTATTTAAAATTTTTAAGTTTTAAATTGATTTTTGGTTATAATATCATATAAAGTTTGTATTTTCAAGGGATTTTATTGCTCTAAAACAGTACGCTAAATGCAGGTTAAAATGAAACAGGCACACTTAAATCTCATTTTTGTAATATAGAATTTAAGGGTGCCCGTTTCTGGCTTAGATACATTTTGATTATATTTGTTGAATCAAGCTTATATAAAAGCCACATGCTTCAGCTATCTGACGCACTTTGCAATTCTCATTAACCATGTGAGCTAATTTATAATCTCCAGGTCCAAAACCAATTGAAGGTATCCCCATACTTACAGGCGTTACTGCATTAGTACTGAAATCCCAATAATCATACTCAGGAGCTTTTTTGAAGATTTGTTTATATGCTTCAACAGATGCTTTTACAAGCTCATGGTTTAAACTAATTTCCCACGCCAGGTGAAACGGTTTATATTCTATACCCATGCCTGTCCAACTTTTTCTGTAAATAGTCGCTATCTCCCATGATGCATTCTTACCCTCAATAATATTATCCATTTCTTTCTTTATCGTTTCTTCGGTTTCTCCTAAAACCATTCTCCTATCTAAATGTATTTCACATTCTGATGGTATGGCATTTAGGGATGCACTTGTAGATGATATTTTAGTTAGTGCAAGAGTTCCTCTGGAACCATTTGCTTTCACTAATTGTTTATTCATCTCTTCTACGCGTTGGATAATTTCAGCCATTTCATAGATTGCATTTTTGCCTTTTTCAGGCGATGAACTATGAGCTGAAATTCCTTTTGTTTTAATAATAATCTGAGCTTTTCCTTTATGCCCTGTTACGAGTCTATTGTTAGAAGGTTCGCAAGTAACGAAGTAATTCAGTTTTATCCCCAATTCTTTCAATAAATTTTTAAGATTCTCTCCATCACAATCTTCTTCAAGCACAGTGCAGGAAATATAAATTGTCTTTCCTGAATCTAATCCCAATTTTTTTGCAATTGAACCTGCATAAACTGAAGCAGCAGCTCCAGATTTCATATCTGCAGAACCTCTTCCATAGAGCATTCCATTTATAATCTCGCCACTAAAAGGTGGAATATCCCACTTTTCTTCATCATCTACTACAACTGTGTCAACGTGAGAGTCAAACATGATTATCTTTTCGCCATTACCTATTTTGCCAACAACATTTCCCATAGAATCAATAATTACTTCATCGTAATTAAGTTCTTTCATTTTTTCTTCAATACACCTAATAATTAGTTCTTCTTGACCAGAGTAACTTTTAATTTTGACCAAATCCTGGGTAAATTTTACTAAATCCTCTTTAATATTATTTATTATATCTGTAACTTGTTTTTTCAAAGCTAGCTTCCTCCTATCTTTTTAATAGTCTCTCGGAATTATCCAAGTTAGATGGGCCAAGATTTTACATGACCCATCTATATGAGTTTCCTCCTACTTCTAAGTAGGGGATTTTATCTTAACTAGTTTCCAAGCTGCGTTCTTATCTTCTGTTTCTGTTAACTAACCCCACAATTGGTACTACTAAGTGGATTGATGAAATGCAATCGTGTTCCTCTTTATGCCGTTTTAAATGGCTTTGAACCCGGGGATATCCCTAGTGTTGGAACTTTTTATGACTTTTTTCGGCGTCTGTGGGGTCAGGAAAAGAATAACATCAAGCCTAAGATTCAGCAAAAGCGCAAAAAGAGGAAAAAGAAAAAGTTGAAAAAAGGTGAAAAACAAGCTCAAAAAATCCCAGGATTGTTGAGAAATTGGTTAATAGGTTTCTTTGCTATGGTTTTAAGAAAAGGCTTTTGCCGGGGATCGTTTGTTTGATTTTTTTCAGTCTTATTTTCTTACTGTGTCAGCTGCATTAGATCTACTTGGTGATTTGAAATCCCTTGGTGTTGCTGGTGATGGAACTCCTTTGGAAACTTCAAGGCATCCAAGAAGTAAATCTACTTGTAAATGTAGTGCCCAAGGCCGTTTATATTCCCAACCTGATTGTAACTTGGGATGGGATAGTTCTAGGGAAAGATACTTCAATGGATATCATCTTTACATGATTTCTGCTAGCGACAGTCCATATGATTTACCTTTATATCCAAGACTTCAGCCTGCTTCACGCCATGATGCAGTTAGTTTTGTGGCTAGTTCTATTGAGTTTCTAGAGCGATTCTCCTTGGGCACTATTGATAAAATGCTTCTTGATGCTGCTCATGATGTCGAGGCTATATACGAGTTGTTACATCACCAGAATATTGAGCCTTTTATTGATTTAAACCCTAGGACTAAGAAAAACTATAGTACAAAATGTGATATTCAAATTTCTCCTGAAGGTATTCCCATTTGTCCAATAGGTAAGAAGATGAAATCAAATGGGTATGATGCATCCCAGAACCGTCAAAAATGGAGATGCCCTCTTGCCTGTGGAACTAAGAATACTTGTAAAAGCACTTGCTCTACTGCAAAATACGGTCGCACTTTTCATACCTTTTCAAAAGATAATCCACGCTTGTTTCCTAAAACACCTAGATCTTCGGATACATGGACGCTTACTTACAAGCGACGTACTTCTATTGAGCGTTCTAATAAGCGAGAGAAGATTGATTATCACTTGGAATCAGGGTGGCATCGCGTTCTACTAAAATGTGGTATATCCGTGTTTATTGCATTATAATGTGCCAGCACATTGATGCTTACAGTAAGCAGAAAAAAACTTTTAATCTCTCTGAAATCATTCTTAATTAACTTGCTTTGCTACAACACCTACCTTTTTTAAAATCTACGTTAGTGGGTTTATTTGGTGTGCCTTTTTTAAAGTTAGGTGGAAAATAAGGATGTTTTTCTCTTGAAATTAGGTAATTTTCAGTTATTATTTTCCTTTTTGGTCTTTTATGCATTTTTTGTTTCGAGAGGCTATTATATTTTAATCCAATGAAGATTTATTCCAATCCCAAGCTGGAATCTCTACACCATTTTTCAATTGCTCTTCATAGTCTTTTAAGGTCTTAGCTACTAAGTTTACTAAACAGAGAAGAGCTATTGTGTTGCAAAATGTCATCAAGGCGTTAGTAAAATCTAACAGTTCCCATACCGTAGGCACTGTCAGAACTGAACCAACAATTAACATTGAACACGAAACTAATCTGAAAACCTTTATTATCCACTTATTATTTGGAAATAGCCACTCTAAATTAACTTCACCCATGTAAACACAGACAAGCATCGTAGTCCACCCAAAAAAAAGTAAACTTAACAATATAAATATATGCCCAAAGTTACCTGTTACAGAAGTTGTAGCTATTTGCACTAATGCTGCCCCTGTTGTACCGCTTTCAATTGCACCAGTAGTTATAATCATCAAAGCTGTTGCAGTACAAATAATTATGGTATCGATAAAAACGGTAACCATTGCTGCTATCCCTTGTTGAGCCGGATGTTTAACGCTTGCAGTAGCATATACATTTGCCACAGTACCTTGTCCTGCTTCATTTGAAAATAGTCCTCTTGCTACGCCATAACGAAAAGCTTGTTTAACAGTAAAACCCATGGCACCTCCCGCAACAGCACTGCTGCTAAAAGCACTCTTTATGATTAATCCTATAGCTTTTGGAAAAAGACTAATATTAGCCGCCACAGTATAACCAGCTATTAACAAATATCCTATCGCCATAAAAGGCACAACATAAGACGCAACCTCAGCAATACGTTTAATTCCTCCGATAACCACTGCAGCCGTTAGTAAGAATAATGCTATACCAACTACCATAGGAGGAATAGAAAAAACTTGTATGCAACTGGTTGTTATTGAGTTTGAATGAACAGTCATATTAACTAAACCTGGGCCAAAAATTATACTAATAGCAAACATTACAGCAAGCCACTTTTGTTTTACGCCTTTTTCTAAATAATAAGCGGGACCGCCCGTATATGTTCCATCTTCTCTCTTGACACGAAATACTTGAGCCAAAATGCCTTCGCCTACCATAAGAGGCATTCCAAGAATCGCAGTAACCCACATCCAAAACACAGCTCCATAGCCCCCCGAAGCTATAGCAGTTGCAACTCCTACAATATTGCCTGAGCCAACTTGTCCGCCAAGTGCAGTGCATAATGATTGAAACGACGATATTCCACCTTTTTCTCCACTTTCTGCCATCATTAGTTTAAACATTCTTTTAAAGTGTTTTACTTGCGGAAAACCTAAACGGATACTATAATAAATCCCAGTTCCAAGTAGTAATGCCGCGATAAGCCATCCCCAAAATATGTTATTTGCTGCCCTTATAAAACTCATCATAGTAATTTCACTCCTCATAATTCATTTTTACAATGTTGTTATAGTATTAATCTTTCTTATTTTAGAAATATGTATAATAGCATTATTTGCACTTTTCAAATTGCATCATATTTTAAAAAATTGCATTTCATAAATAACGAATCAGTTAATTACAAAAATTAATAATTGTATCTGTTAATATAGCTATCGTATCCAGCACGCTTTGAAAATCTACATATTCAATTGAGCTATGCAAGCCTGAGCCTCCTGGTCCAAAATTTAATGTAGGTATGCCAACTTCTGATAAGAGAGCAGAGTCACCCCACCCACTTAATCCAATTGTGTCTGGCTTTTTGCCAACAATTTTTTTATAAGATGCTAAAAGCGATTTATAAATCGCTTCCTTTGTAGAAGTTTCTAATGGATGTCTGTGAAAGAAAATATCATAGATTGCCTTGAAATCTTTATCCTTTTCAGAAATATTATTAATAATAGTATCAATTTCCGCTTTTACAGCATTCAAAGTTTCACCAGGAAGCATTCTTCTTTCAATATCAATTTTGCAGTAATCAGGGTATGTAGACATTTCTCTCCCGCCACTTATTAATGACGCATGAACTGAAGGTGTGCCTAAAAGTAAATGATTATTTTTAGAAAGTATATTATTACCATAATCCTCTAATGCAACCAAGAATTTTCCTGCTTTTGTTATTGCATCAATACCTTCATCGGGTCTACCTCCATGTGCAGCTTTTCCATAAACTTCAATTTTTGCCCAAACAAACCCTTTATGTGCAATTGCTATTTTTAGATCTGTAGGTTCACATACTATCGCAGCATCTGCAGTATATTCTTTAGCTAGTGTCTCAGTGCCTATACTGGCGTACTCTTCATCTGCTACGAACTGTAGAACTACATCCCCATTTAGTTTCAATTTTGAAGTAGTGATTACATCTGCTACCATCATCATTGCAGTCAAACCGCCTTTCATATCTAAGCTGCCTCTACCATAAACTTTTCCGTCTCTAAGTTTTGGATTTAGAGGTTCTATTTCCATTCCCTTGATATCAACTGTATCCGTATGCCCGTTAAGTATTAAAGATCTACCATTGCCCTTTCCTTTGATAATTCCAACCACATTCATTCTATTTGGATCTAATTCTCTATAATGAGCTTTTTGCTTTGTGACCTTTTTTACTCTCAACCATAATTTTACAGCTATATTTTCTCCATTTAATACGCTCAAAAAAGGTTTTTATTAGGTCAAAA
>JALHJR010000149.1:0-1717 GCA_022840405.1 Tepidanaerobacter acetatoxydans | reverse complement strand
ATCCTGGAATCGCAAAATAAAATTGATATTAAAGGAAGATTTAATTATCGTTCTCCTGATGGAACTATCGTTACTCTGGATGTGGGAATGGACCCGGATGTTTCAAAACCACTCTTACAAAGACTAATCTTCGCTCTTAGCAGTGACAATGAAAATGACATTACTATCGCCAGCATTATCCAGAGAGAAACTATGCTAAGGGGAAAAACAAGCCAGAATACACCTGAAGAACAAAACATCTTGCGTCAAGAAGCAGTTAGTATGATTTCTGAAAACTTATATTATTCATTTATTTCGCCAGTCATCTATCCTTTAGAAAATAATCTCCGAAGATGGCTTAAATTGGATAACTTTAGCATTAAAATCGGTTTTATCCAAAATCTCTTTAATGAATATACCACCAGCCCTTATCCCTTGGCAGAATACACCGATATGAACCAGTTTATGAATGATATCGTCCAGTTCAGCTCATCAATACTGCTCAATAACCTCTCTATATCTATGAGTAAATACCTCGGATTGAGAATGTTCTTGGATTATCAATTCACCCTGCAAGAAGCTACTGACCTTCAATCAACTAAGTTTTTAATTTATCATGATACTTCCTTACGTTGGATTCTTCCCAGGCAATATCGCATAACTTATACCTTCAAATATGAACCTATTACGCCTAAAATGACGCATGAAATTATGGCTCATAAATCTTTACGTTTCTGGAGCATCTAAATAAATATCCATAGTTTATAGCTACATTTTCTGCTTTCCCACCTATTTTAGCAAAATTAAATCAATATACCTCATTACAAAATGATATTATAGACCGCTGAATAATCGTTATCTTTTTGTTCTCTATCAGCTATAAAGTTAATTTATTGACTATATCCTCTTATTTGATTATATGAAATTGTTTTATCTTATTAATAAATAAATAATTATCCATTCATTTTGTCCCGTTTAATCATCTCTATCTTGTAACTACTATTTTCCTTTCAAATCCCCTGCCTCTCCCTTGGCTCTTTTATATGTAAATAGCTAAGAGACAGGCAATTAAGAGATAAGTGCCTGGATAGTTTGCTAATACTCACTGTTTAAGTTAGTTACACGATATAATTATCATTACTTTTAATTTTTAATATTTGCCTTAATAATATTATATTAATTTACTATCATTATTATTTATGGGGCACTATATTTAGGTGAAATAAGATATAATAAATAATGTAATTTACTGAGATTAAATATATTATAAATGGAGGCAAACGCTACAAATTATACTGGAATAAGACAAAAAAAGGATTAACTCTTTATAATATGGTTAGATAAGGGTTTTAACTCATTTTATAAATTAATATTTAGAAGTTGACAAATAAAATCCCTTTATAATTTTGGAACTCGGAGATTAAAAAATGGAGAAAGCAAAGAAACATAATAATATATTCATATTAGAAGAAATGCCTATATTTCAAGCCATACTTAGCTTAGCTCTACCCAGTATGTTAAGTATGCTGATAAATATATTATATAACCTAACAGACACCTTTTTTATAGGCCAATTAAAAGATCCTAATGCCATGGCAGGAGTTTCTATAGCTCTGCCTTTATTTACTATGCAAGCTGCTATTGCTGGTATATTTGGAGTTGGGGGTGCAAGTTATCTTTCCCGGCTTTTAGGCAAAAAAGATTATTATCAGGCAAAGGAAACTGCCACCATCTCAAT
>JALHJR010000148.1:0-1719 GCA_022840405.1 Tepidanaerobacter acetatoxydans | reverse complement strand
GACGATTGTTTCCCTCGATGTCCGAGGGGCCATCATGGCTTCATCTCCAGCATTTACAGGTTCTGTTACAAAAGGAACATCTCCCCAGAAACTGGTAAGATAGAAATAAAGGAGCGCCCTTAGAAAACGGACTTCTCCGGCATATCGTTCTAATATTTCGGGATCTACCGTTGTAGCTCTCGTGTAATTATTAAGGAAGTGGTTACATCTTCTTAACTGTCTGTAAGAATCCCGGAAACGGGTATTCAGCGTGCTGAAATCGGATCCGTACAATCCACTACCTATTTGCCGCCATCCACTCATCGTATACCAGGGAGCATTGTCACTCAGCCCTTCCGACATATTGATGGGTAAGTCCTTTCCTACCAAAGCCCAATAGCAGGCATTTGCGGCATTCTTTACCTGTAGTTCCGATTCCCAGAAGTTTTCGTCAGAGAGTTCATCCAAAGGCGCTCTTTCCAGAAAACTGTCGTTGCAGGAGAAAAGAAACGGAAATAAAGCCAGTATCAATAATATATTCTTTTTCATACGATTATTTTTATTTTTTACATTATTGTGTTTAATGAAGAGTAATATTTACACCGAAAACAAATGTCTTGATTTGCGGATAGTTTCCTCCACCCTGAACCGGTCTTTCGGGATCGGCCGAAGAGAAATAATTCGTAAGCGTCAGTAAATTATCAGCAGATGTATATATCCGGCACCGATCGACATTGATTTTCTGAGTTAGTTTGGCCGGAAGCGTATATCCTAATTGTATATTCTTTAACCGGAGATAGGCAGCATTTTCCATCCAGAAAGTAGAAAAGCGCTGGTTGTAGCTCTGATTGTATGTGAAGCGCGGATAAGCTGCATTGGGATTGGGATTGGATGCCTGATACCGGTCGGCATGGAACCATTGTGGATAGGTCGACTGGTCAGTGAATGCATGGCGGGCAGGTCCGTAAATATATCCGTCTACTTTTCCTACTCCCTGAAACAGGATTGTATTTTTCAAAATCAGTTGGCACGGCAATTCCGTCGGCAACCAATCCGTAAAGGGCCTGATTGGGATAACCGACCATAGTAATATTATCAGATCCGACAATGGAACCTTCCCATTCGGTGATTTTATTTTTCACATCTGCCAGCATAAATGTTGCTCCATAGGTGAAATCTTGTCCTATTCGGTCTTGCCAACCAATTTCAAGTTCCCAGCCTTTGTTTTGATGCGAGCCTGCCATGTGGGCTCTTACAGTAAGAGTTGCATTGAGCAAAAGTACACCTTGCTTTGCCCATTGAGTCAAGTTTCCGCTTTTCGGGATCGGAAGTCCAAGATCATTTTGCAATTCTTTAAAGATGTTTTGCAACGATGGCGGCTGCGCTACGTCATCGGGTACTGAAAAACAAAGCCCGTGCGCCTGACCGACGCCATGATAAGGATCCTGCCCAAGGATAACCACTTTCACCTTATCAAAAGGAGTAAGATCAAAGGCTGCAAAAATATTTTTCCCAGAAGGAAATACACGATAATGTAACTTTTCGTCAATTAAAAATTCTTTCAACTGAACAAAGTAAGATGACTCAAACTGATCTTTGAGCATAAGCTTCCAACTCTCTTGAATTTTTGGATTTATATTTGACATAAATAAACACTTGGATTTTAAAATAATAATGTTGCAATATTATAAAAAAATTGTTGTTATTTACAGAAATTCTTTTGCGAACAAAATTTAAGCT
>JALHJR010000010.1:0-54240 GCA_022840405.1 Tepidanaerobacter acetatoxydans | reverse complement strand
AAAACCGTGACGTGCTATATCTAAAAGCACATCAATCCAAGAGGCATAGTCCGCAAAGGGTTTTGCGCCACCTGAAAGAGGAAAAATTCCCTGCCGAGCAGCCAAATAAAACAGGAAAAATATGCCTATTAAAAACGCTGGAATCTCAGAAATTACCACCATGATACTATAGAGGAACTTATCCGAAGCATTTCCTCTGTACCATGCCGACAAGCAGCCCAACAGCGTGCCAACGCCACCCCCGATTATTACTGATAGCAGCACTAAGGAAACAGACCAAGAAATACGGTTCTTAATAATTGTCTTAACATCACTGCCGAAATATATGCTGTACCCCAAATCCCCTTTGATAATACCCTTCAGATAGCTACTATATTGGGCAAGCATAGACTTGTCCAGACCGTAGTATGCTTTAAACCGATCAATTTCTTCTTGAGAATAAGTTACAGTAACTTCTCCCTGTTCGCTTGATAAAAAATAGAAGGGGTCACCCGGCATAATTCGAGGCAAAAAGAAGTTCAATGTGATTATACAGAAAAACGTTGCAAAATATTTCAAGGCTTTTTGATATCTCATTTATCTTGTTCCAAATATGATAATTTGTTGTGGGTTACTGCGTGATGGTCAAAAACATGAACCCATCCGTCGTACTTTTCCGGTTTAAAAGCCGTATAATCAATCGTATTGTAAAGGGGCAGCATTGGTATCTCATCTGATATAAGTTTTTGAAGCTCCATTATCATCGATTTTCTTTTTTGTTCATCAAGTTCAGCAAGCTGCTCTTTACAAAGTCGGTTTATATCGGGATTGCTGTAGCCGCAAATTACATTGGATGCGGGACCGGCATCACGAGCTGCGGTTGCCGCATAAACTTCCCTGAGACAATCGGCATCCGCCCCCCAACCGCCATGTCCGATTATGGCAAGTTCATAATCACAGTTTTTAACACAGCTGTCGCGGGTTTTCATGTCCACCGAACGAACATTAATATTGATTCCGGCTTTTGCGAAATTGATTTTAAGAAGTTCTGCGATTCTGGCTTCTTGTTGACTGTCCGATATTAGCAGTGCCAGGTTTAATGATTTATTGTTTAAAAGTTCCTTAGCTTTTTCTATATCAAAATCATATCGCGCAACATCGGGATTATACCATATGTGGTCAATTGGCAAATATCCGGGGCTTGCGGGAACCGCTGCACCTCGTGCTACTTTTTCGATAAGTTCGTCAACATCTACGGCATGGGCAATTGCTTTTCTTACGTTTATATCCACTAATTCCGGTTTTTTCTCCATATTAAATAAAAGTTTATAACCCCAGAAGGCCGGGCTTTTAAGGATTTTAAATTCCTTATTGTTTGCATACCGATCAATTAAATCCGGCGGAACATCCAAAATATCGATTTCTCCGTTTTCAAATGCCAGCACCGGATCGCTTACCGGGATAAATTCAATGACATCTACCCGAGGCTTCCGTCCCCAGTAATCTTTAAATGCTTGGAATCGATACTTGCCCTGCTCCTGACTATAATCCGTAAGTATGTATGGGCCGCATCCTACTAATTTATCCAAGTCCATTACTTTTTTGGGATCATCTATGTCCTTCCAGACATGCTCCGGAATTATCCTGACAATCCCCAATCTATCCAATACTGTGGCATTAGGCTCTTTTACCACTATTTTTACTTGGTTTTCATCAATAACCTCTATTTTTTCTATAAATGGTTTTCCATCAATTAATAAGCTGTTTGACACCGGAGGATGTTTTGCAAAATACTCGAAAGAAAACTTTACGTCTTGGGCAGTAAGCATCTTCCCATCATGCCATTTGACCTTAGAGTTTAAAATAAAGGTATACTCCCTGCCGTCCGGGGAAATAGTCCATTCCCTTGCCAACCACGGAATAAGACCTTCTTCTCCTTTTTCCAGAAGGCTATCATAGATAAGACGCATTTTTGATGCCCCAGGTCCCCGAGAATAGTGAGCAAATGGGGAAGGAAACCCCCAGTCCCCTCCTTCCAGACGTATTACCAAAGAGCCGCTTTGACTTTCGGTGCCGCCTGTGCTTTTTTCTGCGGTTTTTGCGCCGCAGCCGGCCATATTGAAAATCGCAATTATAAGCATGAGCACAGCAAGCAGTTTGGCTATTTTTGATTTTTTCACATCAAATCCCCTATCTGAATGTTTTGTTTTTTGTCAAGGTTAGTCAACTACTTTAAGTTGAGGCTTACCAACCTCTCGAATAATCCTCAAAACAATCTAGACACACAGGATTATTATCCATTATGCGTATTTTATGCTCAGGAGCACCTTCACCGCATTTTGTACATTTTATTGTATTAAATATCCGAGCCTTTTTTGGCAAATCAAAACTGGGATTCTTAAATTCAAATAGTTCTTCAACAGGGCTTTCTAGGATAAGTTTCTTGCGCTCATCCTTTGAAAGTTTATCATTATCATCCCTGGGCTTTAATATGATACGCAATTTTTGCCCTGTATCCCGGCGAAAGAAGGTAAATGCCTGTTTGCCGGTACCGCGGTATATTAGATTCCCTTTACCTAATGTACATCCCGTAATAACCTGAACTGCATCAACACCGCACGCATCGTTTTCTGTAACACAAACTATTTCTTCATCTTTAGAAAAACTAACACCAAGTTTTTTCCTTGCCGCCTCACATGCCTTAAATCCGATAGCAAGGCCCGGGCACTCGTGGCCGTGAAATTCCACACATTTTTGCCAAAGCTGTTGGTCCATAAAAAATCTCTCCTTAAATGATTTGGTATAAATGATATATATCGATATGAGCACAGCTCGCCAATCTCAAGACTGCTCACTACAGTTTCATTATTACAGTCTTTGCGACCTAATTATTTATTTTTTACTGATAACTATAAACATCTCTTCGCTGTCTACAGTATGGAAAGGTTCAAGCCCTGCCTCTTTCATAAATTGTTCTATAACATCTGCTTCAGGCAGGTCATCGCTATTTACCGCATCATAACTTTCTGCGTGAAGCTTGTTTATAGCTCTCCTGCTCTGAGAGTGAGCTATTACAAGCCTGCCGCTAGGCTTTAGAAGGCCTGCCATACGAGATATCACTTTTGGTTTATCTTGAAAGTGAGGAAAAACCGAGTAGCACATTATAACATCAAAATGGTTTTTGGGAAGATACAAGTCGCAAATATCTCCCAGAACAAAACGAACATTACTAAAAGGATATTTTTGCTTTGCAACTTCAAGCATCTTTTCTGCAAGGTCAATGGCTGTAATTTCCCCCTCATCACCTATCATTTCATGTATATAGGGAATCATAACACCTGTTCCTGTGCCTACATCTAAAACACAATCACCCTGTGATATTCCTGCCATCTTAGTTATGTATCTAAGTTTTGCTTCATCATGATTGCACATCTGGTCCCATTTATCCGCTATTTCATTAAAAAATTCTCTATGGTTCAAGGGTATCCCTCCCGGTTGCCCTTATTTGATATTTCTTAAGCAGCAAGACCACTGCAGGAATAAATATCAATTGAATTGCTATTCCAGGCAGCCCCTTTGTAATACTTGCAGCAATAAAGGCAAAGGGTGTGGGGAATTTGGCACCGAAAAATGCTGTAAGTATCCATACAGCAATACCTGATACAAGGCGTCCGAAAATCATGCTGCAAACTAAGGATATATAAACATTTTTGTGAAGCTTTCTATACATAAAACTTGTCGCATAACCATAGGCAGCAAGTTCAAAAACCATGTAAGGCATTACCGGAAAAGCAGGAGGCATGCCGGTAAAAACAGAACTTAAAATCGGTGTCAAGGCTCCTACCGCCGCTGCAGCAGGCACATCCAAGAAAAATCCCGAAAGCAAAACCGGTATGTGCATCGGTAAAAATGTTGAACCAAGTCCTAATACATGAAACATCATCGGCAGGACAATTCCGAAAGCAGTAAAAACACCTGCAAGAGCTATCTGGTATAAATTATTATTTCTCACATTTAGCACCCCTATCTGATTATTATTTAAGAAAAAATAAAAAACCATGAACAAAGCCGTTTCATTCAGCTAAACAGCTTAACCTTCATGGTTTTATTCAAAAGCAATATAAGGTTTTTATAATAGTAGGTAGTGAACTACCACCGCTTGCAAAAGCGTGTGGTTTCCTACATCACTGTACTTATCTAATATTATCTGTCTTACATGTTCTCTTGAAACTTTGCTTCAAGCAATTCCTGCTCTAGCTGTCGGCAATTTATCTACCGCTTAGAGAAGATGAAAGAATTCTTACAAGTCTAAGTTAAATAATATAGTTTAAACAGTTTTTCAAATCTCATGTTTTCTACTCTATTTACGCATCACTTCATGATCTTCATGACCATTTGATGAAATTTTAACATTTACTTGCTTTCTTGTCAACACCAAAAAAACATGGCTTTCTGCAGTGAATAGTCCCGGAATTTACCAAGTATTGTAACTCCCTGCCAAAAGCTCGGAGTAAAGCATAACATCACAGTAAATATCTCAAGCCTTCCCATTAACATAAGAAAACTGAGGACAAGTTTTCCAATTTGGGGAATTTCGCTGAAAGTAGATTTGGGACCCACACTGCCAAGCCCCGGACCTATATTACCCAGTGTAGCTGCTACAGATGAAACCGATGTTATCATATCTTCGCCTAGCATCGCTATGAACAACGAACCTAGCACAAATAAGGCTATATATATAAAACTAAATGCCAAAATATTTCTCAGGACATCATCGGGGATAGGTTTGCCTCCTATTTTTACCGGCACTACGGCTTTAGGGTGGAGTATATGGGTTAACTCTCGCCTGCAATATTTAAATAAAATCAGCATCCTGATTTGCTTTATAGCACCACCGGTAGAACCGGCACATCCTCCAAAAAACATAAGCAGTAAAAGTAGCATTTTAGAAAATGCTGGCCAAAGGTCAAAATTTGCAGTGGCATATCCGGTAGTGGTCATTATCGAAACCACCTGAAATGCACTTGTCCTAAAAAGGCCTGCTTTCAATGGAATTAATCCTCTGATATTCCATGCAATTAAAAGCGTAGCAGCGATGATTACTCCCAAGTAAAATTTTAGCTCCTCATCCCTAAACACTCGGTCCCACTGGTAGCGCAGAAGATAATAATAAAGGCTGAAATTCACTCCGGACATTGCCATAAATATTAATATTATAACTTCTGCTGCGGGGTTTTTAAATGCACCTACGCTTAGAGTTTGCGTAGAAAAACCTCCGGTTGCAACTGTGCCGAATGTATGTGTCAGTGAATCGAACAAATTAAGGCCGACTACCATCAATAATATGGTTTGAAGTATCGTCAACCCCATGTATATGCACCATAATATTTTTGCCGTATTTGCTATCTTGGAAGATAGTTTTGAAACCGATGGTCCGGGAACTTCCGCACGAAACATATGAAATCCTCCGGCCCCCACTCCCGGAAGTATAGCCAAGAAAAGCACTATAATTCCCATGCCGCCCAGCCAATGAGTAAAACTTCTCCAAAAGAGTATTCCGCGAGGAAGTGCTTCCACATTGTTTATTACCGTGGCTCCGGTAGTCGTAAAACCTGATATCGCTTCGAAAAATCCATCAATAAACGTATCCACCGCACCATAAAACACAAATGGCAATGCTCCAAAAATACCGGCCAATATCCAACCTAATGTAACAATAAGAAAACCTTCTCTAAGGCTTAAATCTTTTCTCAGGTATGCTTTTGATCTAAGCAGTGCACCAACCATTATTGCGGCAGCGATTGAAAAAAAGAAAGCATTAATATCGCTGTCACCATAGTAAATTGACCATGCAAGCGATGGAACCATGGAAATTCCTAAAACTATTAGTAAATTACCCAGAATATAGCGCACAGTATTTAAGTTCAATTAGCTATCATCCCTTCATGTATTTCTTGATGCTTTTTGGCTGTTCTGCAAGCACAGAAAAGTCGTTCCACCTGCTTAACATTTTCAGACCGCGTAAAAATTATTAAGCGGTCTTTAGGTAAAATAACATCGTTTCCTCTTGGGATAATAGCTTTGCCGTTTCTCAGTATTGCGCCGATAATAATGCCTTGCGCTGATAGGCGCAGCACTTTTAACTGCTTATTGATTAAAGAAGAATCATCAGCTGCAGCAAGTTCAATTATTTCAGCTCTTCCATCTTTTAAAAATGTTTCTGATATGATACTTGACTTTCTAAAAAGTTGAGAAAGTCTTCCTGCTACTAATAACCACGGACTTATATAGGAATCGACGCCCAGTGTCTGCATCAGTATTTCATAGTCCGGTTTGTTAATTTCGACAATTGTTTTAGATGTGCCTAGTTTTTTACCCAAAATAGATGTAAGAATGTTTAATTCATCCGACCCTGTTACAGATACTAACACGTCGACACACTCTATGTTTTCGTCTTTTAAAAAATTTATATCCGCTACATCTGCATTTAAAACCAGAGTCTTATTAAGATGGTCGCTTAGAATGTGACACTTTTGGGCAGATTTTTCTACCAGTTTTATTGTCATTGAATTTTTCTTGTAACCTTCCAAAATCTTAGCCAACTTAAACCCGATTTTCCCTCCGCCAAGAATCATTACATTTTTAACCCGCTTTTTTTCACTTCTGACCATACTGCTGAATTCCGTAAGGGTACCTGTCTTTTTTATGACATACACCGTATCGTTGGGTAAAAACTTATCCTCCCCCTTGGGAATAATAATTTCGCCGTTCTCACGGAAAATTCCAACAACAAAGTAATCCGGAGATACCGGTAAAATCGTCAATGGCTGATTTATCAGCTCGGATTCTTTGTCGACCCGAAGAGCTATGAGTTCTATTTTTCCTCCAGCAAAGTATTCGATTTCATTGACATCGGGATTTTTTATGAGTTTGGCTATCTCCAGAGCCGTCAATCCTTCCGGATCAATCATGATATCTATGCCAAGCTGCTCACCCGTAAGCAACATTTTATGGCTGGTATATTCCGGATTTCTAACTCGTGCTACGGTTTTGATATTAGCTAGTTTTTTTGCAATCATGCAAAACATAATATTTAATTCATCACTATCAGTAACAGCAATAAACACATCGGCTTCTTCAATGCCGGCATCAACTAAAGCAGAGATACGTTCGCCGGTTTCCTGTACTAACATAGCATCCAATCTATTTGAAAGGCTTGAAATCTTTTCACTGTCTTTTTCCAAAACTACCACATCATGATTATCCGCAATTAACCGTTTTGCAAGCTCAGTTCCTATATCGCCGGCTCCGGCGATTATTACCTTCACTCTTGACACCACCTATATAAAATTGTGAATAATCGGGGACTGTCCCCAATTATTCACCCGCTTCTTTTTTATTTATCTCAGTTCTTGTTCTATCACTTGGGCAACAGATTTTGCAACTTTTTCAATTAAATCTTGCTGTTCACCTTCTACCATTACACGAATCAGCGGTTCAGTGCCTGACGGGCGAACTAGGATTCTACCTTTTTCACCCAAAAGCTCTTGGTTCTCTGCTATGATTTCTTGAATACGTTTATTGCTATCATAGCTAGATTTGTCTGCCACTGTTACATTTATAAGCACTTGAGGATATACCTTCATTATCTGCCTTAGCTCTGAAAGAGTTTTATTTTCATTCACCATTACATCAATAAGTTTTACTCCGGTTAGGATTCCATCGCCAGTGGTATTATGGTCCAGAAAAATGATATGACCTGACTGTTCTCCACCAAAATTGTAACCACTGCTTAACATTTCCTCAAAAACATAGCGGTCGCCTACTTTCGCCCGCACCATTTGTATACCTGCATTCTTTAAAGCTGCTTCTAATCCCATATTGCTCATTACAGTAGAAACTACGGTTTCATTTTTTAAAAGTCCACGACTTTTCAGGTGCACCCCACAAATAGCCATTATATGGTCTCCATCTATTATTTCACCTTTTTCATCAACAGCTATCAGTCGGTCTGCATCTCCATCGAAGGATAGGCCTACATCAGCCTTTATTTCTTTAACATATTTGCAAAGGCTCTCAGGATGTGTAGAACCACAATTAACATTTATGTTAATACCATCAGGTTGATTGTTTATTATATGGACATCTGCGCCTAATTCCTCTAAAATCATGGGTGCCACTTGGTAAGATGCTCCATTGGCGCAATCTAGGGCTACCTTTAAACCCTTAAATTTAAGTTTTTTATCTATCACCGATTTTATAAAATCCACGTAGGGTCTTATCGCATCTTTTGTGTACGTTTTTCCAACGCCTGAGCCTATAGGGCTTTTTATATCTCCATTAGTATCCTCAAGCAGTGCTTCGATTTCATCTTCCATGGCATCAGGTAATTTGTAACCATTTTTATCGAAAAACTTAATCCCATTATATTCATATGGATTATGAGATGCAGAGATAACTACACCGGCATCTGCATTAAAGTGGCGTGTAAGATAGGCAATGGCAGGAGTTGGCATGATTCCTACCTTTAAAACATCCGCACCTTGTGAACATATACCGGCTATCAATGCAGCTTCCAACATATCTCCCGATACCCGTGTATCCTTGCCAACTACCATAATGGGTTTTTCGTGAAGCTTAGATAGAACTTGTGCGCCTGCTCGACCCAGCTTAAAAGCTAAAAGCGGTGAAAGGTCTTTGTTGGCTACGCCTCTAACCCCATCTGTTCCAAATAACCTGGACTTCATTCAGTTTCCTCCTTTTTGCTGCAAAAGATTGCTAATGGTAACGTGGATTTCGCTTGGCTCTATTTTAATAACTCTGTAGGGTCTTGATACATCTGCTCGAATCTTTACAAAATGCTCACCTTCAGTAAGACCGGTAATATCTACATTTAACTTCACCATGTTTTCATTTGCTTTATCAATAATACTCTCGGGACCACTCACTGTCAATATGACATCTCTATCATGTTCTAGTTCTGCATTTAATCCCGAATTCGCACCTTCTACAGCAATTTTATCTGATTTAATATTCAAGGTAGTAGTAGCCAATTTTTCAATCTCAACGGTAACCCGCGCTGACTGAACCTCTTCATCAAAGATTGTAATCCCTTTTGGCAAAAGCAAGTTTACATCTACCGAAACCGTTGACACTTCACCCTGAATATTTATCGGTTCGGTGCTGATGGATTGAAGATTGTTTAATATATCGGCACTTCCGGTCACCGTTATTGACGGTGGGTCTATTCTTACATCTCTGATTATATAGCCTTCGGGGGGATTACCCCTTATATTCGGTAAAACTTGCACATTGCTGACGGGAACAATAGGCACCGTAACCTCGACCACATCAGGTCTGAATGTAATTCTTTTTTGTTCATTGCCTTGCCCGTCAAGAACCATAAATGGAAGGGTGCTGGTAACTGCACTGTCTTTGTCCGATATATCGATTGTCGTTGATATTTTCTTTATTGAATTAACAATGCTTCGCGGACCTTTAATGACAACTTCCTGAGGCTTGACTTGCGGTTTGCCTGCCGCAAAACCTTGTGCAGGAGTTCCAACTATTTCCACCGTAACAGGTCTTTGCTCTTCAATAACAGCCTCTAAAGTCACCATAATTTCCCTTGGCAAGACATCGATAAGCTCTATATTCGGCGGTACAACCACATCAACGCGAATTAAATTATCTCCTTCCATACGCCCCCGCATGCTTACTTCAGCACTGATATCATTTGGCTTTAAATCGGTCACCAAGCTGCGGCGCCCCCTAACTTTCACATTTACCGTAAATTGAGATGATTCGTCTTTCAAAGCGAACTTGTCTTCGTCCAGATTTGACAGCTTAACAGGTACATCCCTGACTATGTAGGTAACTTGGGGGTTTTGTTCATTCATTACATACAGCCACATAACAATGGCAACAATAATTGAAAGAACTTTGACAGCCGTATCGTTAGCAAAAAATCTATGCATTATCCTTCCTCCAGTACCATAGGGATGGTTTTTTATCTTTTATTTCGTATATGTCCTTTAACATATTCTTAAGAGTTTTTATATCAAGATAGCGACTGAGTTTACCATCTTCAGCTACTGAAATAACACCGGTTTCTTCTGAAACAACAATGGCCACGGCATCAGATTCTTCAGTAACGCCCAAAGCAGCACGATGCCTGGTACCCAGTTCCTTGCTTAGATTCGGATTTTCGGTAAGGGGCAGGTAACATCCTGCCGCCATTATTCTATCATTTCTTATTACAACCGCGCCGTCATGCAAGGGAGTATTCGGTACAAATATATTTATCAGAAGTTCCGTCGAAACACATCCCTCAATTTTAACACCGGTTTCAATATATTCATTAAGCCCTGTTTGTTTTTCCAGCACAATAAGTGCTCCGGTTTTTTCTTTAGACAGTTCCTCAGCGGCGCTTGCAATATAATCAATAACCTTGTTCATCTCTGCTTCGCCCAATCCTAATAGCGGTGTTGAGAAAAACCTTCCTCTCCCCAGTTGCTCTAAGGCTCTCCTGAGTTCTGGTTGGAAAACAACAAGAAGCGCTATAACGCCTACTGTCATCGCATTTCTTAAAATCCAATTTATTGTATAAAGCCCCAGCCATTCGCTTAACTTTGTAGAAACAACCAGCACAACCAAACCCTTTAAAAGCTGTACAGCTCGGGTTCCTTGAATTAATTGTATGGCTTTATATGAAACAAAAGCTACAATAGCTATATCCAATAAGTCCATTAAACGAAAACCTTTGAAAAGCTCAAAAAGCTGTAATGACATTTTCCCACCCCAGCATACCTTTTTATTACTATAAATATTATAGCATTTAATCTTGATTTAGTATATTTTTATAACCGTTATTTTTTACTTTTGTCTATTCTGTTAACCTTTTTGTCCCAAACCGAGTTTCCGCAGTAATGCCCAAAGACGTAATCAAAACTATTGCAGAAGTTAAACCGCCTATGAAAGGTACTAAATTAATCAGCCAAAGAAGCAGTGCACCAAGTGCAAATTCAAGCAAAATCTCAGCTTTCATTTTCAAGTGCTCATTTAATTTTCTACCAATAAAGATACTAATGCACAAATACCCGAAAAATCCCGCGGCATACAGAAGTAGCAACAATATGGGAATCAAAGGAATTCCTATCAACGTAATCAATAAGAGCAGCAACATAACGGGTGTTAGTAAGAGAATCGCAAGACCAATGAGCATCTTTCTGCCCACTTCTTTTTCAACAACACCGGATGCCATCTTTATGCTATTGGGAAATAGGAGTATAGCAAGAATTCCTACAGCCAAAAGCCCGAGAAATCGCACAATTTTAAACCAAATGTATCTCCGGTTTGTACCTTGCCGTGTAATATCGTTTACTATATTTTTTACCCCTGATATCTTCACTTCGGTTGTCTTGCCGTAGATTTTAGAGGTTTCCCCTCTAATCACTCGTCCGCCTACAGCAGTAACGTCACCTGTGACCTCGCCATTAACTCTTATATCACCTAAAATTGCAACTACGTCCCCGGTTACCTTGCCGTCGACTCTAATATTACCCATTATGGCAATAATATCGCCAGTTACAACTTCATTAGAATCTATTGTTATATCTTTGTTAATCTGAATCAGGTCATCTTTTTCTGTGGCTAATGCCGACGCGGGTACAAGCAGTAATAAGGCAAAGATTAAAACAAGAATTTTTTTCATTATATCCCCTTCTATTTTTATTATTTTTTAAACATGTTTCGATATAAGAAATGGGGTCTCGCCGGTTATCCTCGATTGATTTTACAAATACCGGCAACCTATCCATTCTTAATACATCCATGTTTTGAAACTTTTTCTTGCCCCGTTTTTATATGCTAACTAATAAAAAGTTGTTTGTTCTGGATAAATTATACAATACTTAGCACTGGTTTTGAAATAGATTAAATTAAATTTATATTTTGTAATGATAATGTAATAAAATACCAACGATTTTTAGCCCATAATGCAGTATGATAGAGATATAGAGCATTTTTTCATTTATATTTTGGTAATAAAAAAGGGGGCTAAAAAAGATGCAGTTAGGTTTTAAAAATCAAAAAGAAGCTCAAATCTCATATTCAAGATATATCATATGCATTCTCTTTGCAGTGTTCTTTTCCTTCTGCACTTTCCCCTGTCAAATCAGCACCGGGCAGGCTGATAAAATTGTAGCTAGCACATCAGCGCAACAATTAAACATAAATGATGAAAATAATACTGCTTTTTTGGACGAAATGGAGCTTAAACAGTTACAGCAACTTCAAGACCGAGGGCCTAAAGCTTTGCCCTCACTTTCAAAATCTGTGCTTACATCAAAATTTATTCGTCACGGCTCTGAAGACGTAAAGCAGGTTGCAATAACTTTTGATGACGGACCTTATTTATTGACCGAAAAATATATTGAAATACTGAAAGCATATGATATCCGAGCTACTTTCTTCCTAATTGGAGTTCAAGTAGAAAAATACCCTGATGATGCAAAAATGATTATTGACAACGGCTACGAAATCGGAATTCACTCATATAACCATAAAAAGCTCACAAACATGAGCATAGATTCAATTGAAACTGACCTTATAAAAAGTCTGGAAACTATTGAAAAAATTGCCAGGGAAACTGATATAAGATTTTTTAGACCGCCATTCGGTAGTTTTAATGACTCAGTAATAGAAACAGCTAAAAAACATAATTTAACCACAGTTTTATGGTGTGTAGACCCGCAGGATTGGCAAAAAGATGATTCGGAGCAAATAGCTCGACACGTGATAGAAAAGGCGAATAACGGAGCTATTATACTGCTGCACGAAGGGAGACAGGGTACTTTAAAAGCTTTGCCTCTCATTATAGAAGGTCTTGAGGACAAAGGTTTTGAGATTGTATCTTTATCAAGGCTTTTATCAACTATACAATGATTGGTTAGTATATATTTGGTTTTACATATGCAACACATAACTCTACTGCGTAAACCTTATTTTTCTAAATTTATCTTCAACATCCCATTCTAATTATAATTAGAATGGGATGTTGAAATTTCTGGGTCGAAATTGACTTTTTGCTGTGGATTCAATCATAATGCAAAATTATTCTCAAATATTTACTTTTCGCTTTGATACTTCCATGTTATAATTATTTAGTAGAATATACGGATTGGGGGAACTTTTTTTGCAAGATGTTAATAAAGGTTTTTCACTAAGCACATTAAAGCGTGGCCTTATGTCAGGGCTTAATATTACTTGGGAACTTTCAAAAATTATGGTTCCCATTTATTTTATAGTCACATTCCTAAAATATACCCCGATTATCAGCTGGATCTCAAATCTTTTTGCACCTATTATGAACTTATTCGGTTTGCCTGGCGAGGCAGCGATAGTCTTGGTTATGGGTAATGCCGTAAACTTATATGCTGCCGTTGGGGCCATGGCTTCTCTTGCACTTTCTATAAAAGAGATATCCATCCTAGCGATAATGCTCTCATTTTGCCATAGTCTTCTTGTTGAAACTGCTTTAGCAAAAAAAATAGGCATCTCCGCTATCAAAGTAATCGCAGTAAGAGTAGCCTTGGCTGTAATTTCAGGGCTGGTTTTCAACATCTTGTTATAGAATTATTGAGAATTATTGGAGGTAACTAATTATGTTTATTATCTTAAAAGAAGCTTTTATCGGTAGCTTTAACTCAGTTAAACAAATAGCCTTTATAGTAATCCCTCTGATGTTAGTCATGGAAGTCTTAAAAGATACGGGCGTGCTTGATAAAATAGCTCAACTCTTTTCTCCGTTAGTTAAAATATATGGCATGAAAAAAGAAGCAGGATTCCCTTTAGTTATCGGTATAGTCATTGGATTGTCTTATGGTGCAGGTATTATTTTCCAATCAGCGAAGGAAGACCAACTTTCCCGACGTGATCTTTATCTATTAACATATTTTCTGGTAGCTGCTCACGCTGTTTTTGAAGATACAGCCATTTTCATGGCATTTGGTGTAAACGGTCTGCTGCTTTTTGTTACAAGATTAGTAGTAGCCGCTCTGTTTACATTTCTTGCTTCTCGATGGATTAAACCCGATGACACTCTTTTACAGAATTCTAGCGAGGTGATATAGAATGATGCCGTCAGAAAATCATGATTATAAAGTAATCAGCTTGCCTAAGCTTAACGGTCTTACTCCGACTCTTGAATCAACCGCTTTAAAGCTGATGGAAGAAGCCGGAGAACTTGCTCAGGCAATAGGGAAGTTTCGCGGTAAGAGTGGGGAGGCCGTATGGATGGATGAAGAAAAAGCAGTCGACAAGATGGCACAAGAACTATTGGACGTAGCTCAAGTAGCCGTTTCAATGATGTTCGTCCTTGAAGAAAATTATGATATTGATCTTAAGGAGAAACTAGAACAGCACATCGCAAAGCTCAAATCAAAAGGGTATATCAAGTCATAATATTTAAGCTAATATGTCACTTTATTATTTTGCATTTCATTAACAAGTGTTGCCAAGCTTTCATAAAACTCTCTATTTGTTTTTGTTTTTCTTAATTTATTTATGATAATTGATGTAGCCTCCACATTGTCCACAGAAGCCAGGGCTTTTCTCAAGACCCATGTGGCTTCTAATTCTTCCTTTGACAACAATAATTCTTCCCTGCGTGTACCGGACTTTTTTATGTCAATAGCCGGATAAATCCTGCGCTCTGCCAGTTTTCTGTCAAGGTGTATCTCCATATTTCCTGTTCCTTTAAATTCTTCATAAATCACATCATCCATTCGGCTTCCGGTTTCCACTAATGCTGTAGCAATAATTGTCAAGCTGCCGCCTTCTTCAATATTCCTAGCGGAGCCGAAAAAGCGTTTTGGTTTATGAAGTGCACTGGGGTCAAGACCGCCGGAAAGAGTCCTGCCTGTGGGAGGGACCACTAAGTTGTTAGCTCTAGCTAAGCGGGTTATACTGTCTAGAAGGATAACCACATCTTTTCTGCTCTCTACCAAGCGCTGTGCCCTTTCCAATACCATATCGGCAACCCTTAGATGATTTTCAGGCAGTTCATCAAATGTAGAACTTACCACTTCACCTTCTACAGAGCGTCTAATATCCGTTACTTCTTCAGGTCTTTCATCAATTAAAATTACTATGAGCTGAACTTCAGGGTGATTCTGTGTAAGGCTGTTAGCTATATTCTTAAGCATCATGGTCTTGCCTGCTTTTGGCGGAGATACGACTAGTGCCCTCTGGCCTTTTCCTATTGGAGCAATAATATCGATAATGCGCGTAGAAAGCTCTTGAGGATCATGTTCTAGTATAAAGCGAGAGTTGGGAAAGATCGGAGTAAGTGAATCAAAATGGTATCTGCAAACAGCGTGTTCCGGATCTAAACCGTTCACCGCAGAAATCTGAAGCACTGCTCGATACTTCTCACCTTCCTTGGGAGGTCTTACATTTCCGGCAATCATATCACCAGTTCTTAAATGAAAGCGACGTATTTGCGATGGTGATATGTATATATCCTCATCTGACGGCAAATAGTTCTCAATTCTCAAAAAGCCGTAACCATCAGGCAAAACTTCCAGTACTCCTTCTGCCACCGCATCCCCACGTTCATTAGCTGCTTCCATTATTTTAATAATAAGCTCGCGCTTTCGATATTTATAATACCCTGGTATTTTCTTTTCTTTAGCAATTTCATGCAGCTGTGCTATTGTCTTTTTTTCCAGTTCTGTAATAAGCAAGGTTTCACTCCTTAGATTTTTCTTTAAAACCATATATAAAAATTGTAAAATTACTTTACCCAATTATTACTTTATTTGGGAAAATATCATTCTGATATTTTTGAATACTCTCGTAAGACCAGAATTCAATGATAACTCTTTATGAATAGGAATTAAATGGAAGAAGATAGCCCTGAAAAATCATATTCAACGACGAGAAAACTATTTCTTCTTTACTTGAGGATTACAAATTAATTAGGATAAAAAGAGTCCACAAAGGACTCTTTTTATAAGATACACCGAGGAGGATTTGCCTTTTGTTAGATATTATACCATTTCAGTGCCATAGCGTCAATATTTAGTAAGCTTTCGGCGGAATTTGAATTTTATAGTAATAGATTGCATTTTTCTAACCATTTCTAAATCCTCTTGATTTGCTGCATTTACTATATAAACACTCCCGCAATTTTTACATATGAGTTCTATCTTGTCGGCACCAATATTTGCAGCTACATTCCGACTTCCGCATTGACAACTTATTTTCTTGTTTTCTGCCATATCATGTATATGATTTATCAGTTCATACATGATAAAAGGGTCAGTAAAATAGTCGTCAAAACCCATCTCATGCATCAGCAATTCCACCTCATGCTGATGTCTTGATACCATCGCCTCTACGTCGGCTTTTGAGCCAAGATAAGCTAATTCACGGCCGCACCCATAGCAGTATAAGCGATGACCGCCGTGCCTCTTTAAGGATTTAAGAGTAAGGCTTGATTTATTATATTCCTTGCACTCATCGCAATACAGCTCTATTATCACCTCTTTCTTATTGTGATACACAATTAGCGGCTTTTGATCATATTCACGAAAGAGGCTTATAGGTATAATGCCCATATCATTATTGTTTTTATATAGGGCTATAAAAAACCTTGCATCTATCATTTGCACCACCGATTTATCTTGGATATGTTTCAGCAGCTTTTCAGAGGGAATTCAAGATAGAAAGTAGTTCCTTTTCCCTCTGTTGATTCCAAATATATGCTGCCCCCATAATTATTTATAATCTTCTTTGTAATATATAGACCTAAGCCGGTTCCGTTTTCTTTTGTACTAAAGAAAGGATTGAATACTTTATTAATGTCATCCTGCCTTATTCCAATACCTTCATCTTTTATTTCAATTTTACATGTTGTTTTATCTTTTGCATATGCTTTAATGCTTAAATTTGCTCCGGTTTTCATAGTTTCAATAGAATTTTGAATAAGATTGATAAGTATTTGTATTAACTGATCTTTATCAATCATAATAATAAGTTCATCACTGCTAAAATCACACTTGCAAGTTATATCTTTAAGTTTAAAACCGTATTGGAAAAATTCCACAACTTCCTCTATTGTCTTTCTAACAGAAATACCGTTTTTATCTTCGCCATTAATGAAAGAATCATCCTTATATTTTGACAGAAATTCGTTAATTAGGCTGTTCATTCGGTCCAATTCACTTATTATTATATTGACATATTCTTTTCTTTTATCATCTTCGCTAAAACTTTGGTGCAGAATTTGCAGAAAGCCCCTTATGGAAAAAATAGGATTTTTAATTTCATGGATATAACTTGCAGCCATTTGCTTTTCTGCCATCAAACTTTCATTTTGCACCTTATTTCTTTGTGATTCTTTTAGTTCTGTTTTCGCTGCTTCTTCGTACGTTGCAAAGCACCCCAATATACCCGCCGAATCTTCTATAACTGAAAAGTCTATATCATACGCGTAGGCGTTATTACTCACTTTGTCATCATCATATTCAATCAGAATACGATGGCTGCCCTCCCTAACATATAACGGAGGATCCTGCCTGATAGTGTAAGTACTTTGAGTAAAATAATCGCACTTACGCTTACCAGATTTTGCAGAGTTCATTGTGTCACGCCGCCGTTCATCTCCCATTTACCTTCTCCTCTCGAAGCCATGCCTGATGTTGATATTTCTACTAAGAAGGTTGCAAATTCTAAAATATCAAAGGGTTTAATAAAAAAACCAAGAGCGCCACGTGCTTTAGCCGTTTCTACGCAGCCTGTATCTGAATAACCTGAAATGAATACTGCTTTTATATCAGATTTTATTTCTTGAATCTTTGATAAAAGGCTAATACCGTCCATGTCCGGAAGATTAACGTCCAGTATAGCAATATCAGGTTTGTCATTCTTAACAATTTTAATAGCCTCTACATGATTTGATGCTGCAAAAACTATAAAACCAGAATTTGTAAGTACTTCCTGCAACATTATTCTAACCCAATATTCATCATCCACAATCATTACTTTACAATTTTGCATAAAATTCCCCTGCCTGAAGAATGCGTATGACAAAATCAAAGATTTGCCTTCTCTCACTTCCCAGCTGCATTGGCATAAATAAATTGTTATAATTATTTTATTCTATATGAATCATAGATTTCCTTCTTTAGCACATAATAAATATTTTAGTTTGGACTTTTAAAAATTCTTTATAAATACCAGCGGTGCATAACGTTCATCGTAAATTTCAATGGTTTCTATAACAGTATCAACTGGTATAGAGGCTTTTCCATCTATGACAAGATATTCGATGCCATTTACCATAATATTGGTATTAATCGGGTTACCTGTATCCTTCTCTTTTACTAAAATATATTTATTGGAGATGATTTCTATTTCTAGCATTTTTTTGCCGACTACAAATCTAAGTGGTATATGTGAAATTTCATTACCATTTGCGTTTTCCACAGCAATATACCCGATAAACTCGGAACCTGTAGTCGGAATATTAACAAACAACCCGGCATTCCATTGATGATTAGGATTTAACTTTCCATAGATATCTTGTATATATACGTTCATTTTATCTGTTAAAATTTGAGTTTTGACCTCAATATCTGCCGTTCCTTCCGGGATAGAAAATCCATCTATATATACTATATATTCTCCCGGCTCAGGGTTTGTCAAATGTATGTTTTCTTGCAGAACATCAATCTTTGCAGAAAGCGCAACTTCTTCATATAAACCGGCGGTATTCTTTTTATAAAGATATAAATCCATGTCGCCTTTTTGATTATTTTGGGGAATTAAATTGATATTTAAGTCCATTGTATTTTTCGGTACTTTAATAATCGGACCCTTTGTAAACTCACCGTCTTTTACTTTTACCTTTGTTGAGGAAATTCCTTCATTTTTCTCAGCCAAACCCACACCCTCTAAGCGACCGTCAAAAACCTTAGCTCCATTTTTCAACATAATTTCCCGGGAAATGTAACTTTCACCCTTTTTTACAGCAAATGACAATTCCTTTATATCCGTAAAAATCCCAAAAGCCTCAGCCGATAATCGATAATATGTTGTATCTGCCCCAAAATCTGACAAATTATAATCTGAAACCACTACGACTTCCCATATGCCGGGCTTTGGTTTAGCTGTTTTAAAACAACTGCTTTTCTTTGTGGATATATAATCTGCCCCTGCCACATCTTCATATACTTTATGACCTTCTGGGTCATAAACATATATCAGAGCTCGCCCCATGGAGTTGTTTTTCCCAAGAACAGTTAAGGTTAAATCTATCTCCGACATCCCTGGAACTGTTTTGAAAAAATAACGTTTCCAATGAGATGGCAAAAGTTCTCCATTTATAGATATATTGCAGGTCTTTGACAAATCATAGGGCACAGCCGCAGTCGTTAAGAAATTCATTACGGCTTTACCGCTTTCTATATTATAGCCTGTAGTTTGGGCAGTATATAGGCCAGGTTGTTGGGGAAACCTGTACGAAAGCATCATGCTTTGTGGTTTCCCTTGCGGTAGTACAATTTCATTTTTATTTTCATCAATGCTTAACCATTTTTGATCAGATTCCAGCCTTATTACCTGCGAACCAGGAGACATATTGGTAAGCAGCAGCTTTAGGTGTGCTTTTAATTGGTCGCGGAAAGTAACACCATCTATATCTTCCGATGAATCTGTTAAATTTATGGCTATCTGCGGTAAGCTGAATAACTCACTTGTACCGTGTTTTAATATATCCCAGCTTTTTACGACATTTATAAGACCATTCCCTTGTTCAATTTCAAGATAACCCTCTATTTTTCGTGCCCCAGCTTCTATAGACTTTTTAAAGTTTGCAGTAGAAACATCTAGACCTTCTTTTTTAGCTTGCTCCAGTAGTAGTGCGCAGCTACCTGAAACAAACGGTGCCGCCATACTGGTCCCGTCCATCAGAAAATAACCCCCGCTGTCCCATCGGCCAACAGTTGAAATTACACTAGACGGTGCAGCCACTGTCGGTCTTGAGGAACTATGACCCACCCCTGTGTAATACCAAAGTGTTTCATCAGGTACTTTTGCATTATAGTTGATGTCCCAAAGTCTGGGGGACATATATGCTCCAACAGTAATTATATTATCAGCACCACCCACATCATAAGCCGTTGCCAGTCCGGGTCCACTGTTTCCTGCAGCAATAACAATAATCGCATTGCTTTCAAGCGATAATTTTTTCAAAAGCTCCAGTTGAGTTTTATGACCTTCCTCAGATGACGCAAGATTACCGATGCTGACATTTATAACATCCGCTCCTTGCTGAACGGCATATTCAATAGCCTTAAAAATATCTTCCCAATTACCACCTCCCGATGATCCCATTACTTTTATTGCGATTATCTGAGCTCCAGGTGCCGTTCCTACAAGATTACCGTTAGCTCCTATGATTCCGGTTACGTGAGTGCCGTGCCCGTTGCCGTCAAATCCCAGTTTTACAAAACTGCCGTTTATATCAACATTTGTAACAACAAAAGATGATTCTTCAACATAGTCTGTTGCTGGATTATCCCTGCCAAAGCTGGCCCATTTATAATCCGTCGAATAAATCCTTAGGGGGATTTCGTCAGTAAAGTCAAAGTTTTGATTTGTATCCACATAGACAGTATCATAGATTTTTGGTAAAACCGAGTCAATTACTAAAACCCCAAAAGCATCGTTATTTTTGTTATTTCGATTTACATCTTGGCAAATAGGGCTGTCTTTATCCAATTGTTGCTCTTTAAAAGTGCCTACATGAAAAGAGCCGCTCATTGGCCTTATGCCCTCGACATTATATCTTTGCCCTTCGATATTCACCAGGTTTTTCTCAGGAAGAACCTTTACTTTAGTATCGACATATCCTTCATTGGTTAAGTCAATATAGTTAATGACTTTAGTGCTGCCATTCGGAGTTCTCTGCAAATCAGGATGACTTACATCAACACCTGTATCTATCACCGCCACTTTAATACCGTTACCGTCAACACCATACTGCTTTCGGAATTCATCTGCTTTAATCGACCTAAGAGCCTCAGCCATCCCGGTATTTACATTAAAATTAAGGCCTTGCCCTTCGGCCAGGCCTGTAAAGCAAACTATGAAAATTATTATTAGTGAACATAACTTTTTTTTCATTAATATCAGTTCCTAAATAAATTTTGTTGATATATCTAAATCTGTTTTTCAATTCTAATCAGAGATAGTAAGATCATGGACGGTATCTGCAAAAAACAGCGCTCCCTCATAGCTGCCTATACATATAACTTCGTCACCCTCAGCAATCCTACTTATTCTAACTTCTCTGTTTTCCTTGTATAATATGGTATCGCTGGTATAATACACATGTTGCGTGCTTTTTGTGCCATCATCATTTTTTATACTGATTACTATAACTTTAACATCTTCATTTATATTAACTACAGTGCCTCTTATTGTTTCCTTAACACTTCGAACAGTTACATCTATGCTTATAGCCTCATCATTTTCAGCTTCTATATCCACATAGTAGTTCGGCCGAATATCCGTTACATCTATTTGCTTTCTATCCTTTGTTATTTCGGTATCTCTGGTTATTGTAAGTATGTGTTCCCTGCCTTTGTCGTCTATCACGGTAACAGTATTGATATCAGCAAGTGTTATTGCCTTTACCGTTCCGCTTATATCCTGTTTTGTGCTTGTGGCAACGACCCTCGTACCTACGCCATATTCTAAAGTCAACTTTACCTCATCGCCAATTTTGAGGTCGCTGACATCTGCACTTCTGCTGTTTTTGCGTATTGTTGCATTCTTATCTAATTCGTAGTCATTCTCTTTGCCGTCCTCATCTTCAATTGTAATTGTAGGATTTTTGGAAATAAATGTAATATCCGTTATTACACCCGCAATTTCTTTAGTAGCAGTTTCCGCCTCTATTCTTACTATTTTGCCGTCTGTTACGGTAACAGCAGCGGTATCCCCTATCATTAGTTTATAGATGTCGGAGGTTGCGCCATCGCGTTTTATTTTTGCATCTGACGCTATATTATAGCTTTCATATTTATCATTATCTTGGTTTTCAATAGTAAGAACATTTGCCGATATGTTAACTCCTCGGATTATTCCTTTTATGAGCTTATCTTTATCCTTATCCTTATCTTCATCTTCATCCTCAACAACGGTAGCTTGTTTACCATAAGCAATCTCTACATATTGTGCCGTATTTCCGCTAGCTATTATGTTGACAGTATCGCCAGATTTTATGTCTTTTAGCTGTGCACCGGTTAAATTGCCATCTGCATCTTCTTTATAGATTAAAGTACTGTAAGCATCTACAGTATATGTTTTAGAACTGCCGTCATTTAATTTTAAATCAAAGGAAGGCAGTAATGTCGAATCCACATTTTTGACTATACCTTGAACCATGATATTATTAGTTTCTTCAAGTTTGGTTATATTATGGAGTACTGTAGCTATTTGAGCCCTGGTAACCTTGTCATTGGGTTTAAAGCTGCCGTCCGGAAATCCCTTCATGATTCCCTTTTCAACAGCTATTTCTATATACGGCCTAGACTTCAGCTCAATCAAATAACCGTCGTTAAAAGTTAAAGAGGCATTTAAATTTTTACGGTTTTTGGCTTCTTGGCCAAGGCCTATGGCTTTTACCGCAAAAACAGCAACTTCTGATCTTGTAGCCGCATCTGCCGGTCTAAAATTTTCCAAGTCTTCATCGGCTACAATCCCCTTTTCCACAGCTACTGCCACATACCCTCGTGCCCATGGTGCCACTGAGTTAGCCTTGGGAAAAGTTGAAGGCAGGCTTTTACCGGTTGCCTGGCTTTCCCACCCCATAAGCCTGACCAACATGGTAATAAGTTGCTCCCTTGTTACAGAATTATCAGGGCCGTAAGTAGTTTCTGTCACACCTTTTACAACTCCCAAAAGATTCATTTTCTCTATATACGGTCGCGCCCAATCGTATTTTGCAGCGGTTATATCCGTAAAACCGGCAGCCATAGCCTGAGTTGAACCAAATGCTGCAATCAGAATTATTGTAAGGAATACTATAGATGATTTTCTTGTTTTTCTACCGCTCATTAATTTTCCCCTCCATTAAATAAAGCTTTATCTCATTAATATTCTACAACTACCTGTATTTGTCCTCTTTTTTTATTAAAAAGCCTTTGCAATTAAAATTGCAAAGGCTTTGGGTTTTTCGCTAAGTTGTAACTTTTTCTTGAGATGTTTTATCGCTAAATGACGCCTCAGCATAGAGTTTGCAATAATCACTCCTAAAATACGTTATTCCCAGTCCCATAGGTTTGTTATCAATATCATAAAGTTTTTGTTCAACTACTATTAGCGGAACATCATTATATATGTTTAAATATTTCCGAATTTCCTCATCCGGTGCTTGAGCTGAAATAATTAGTTCTTTTTTTATTGCAAAAAGCGATGTATTCTTTGATACCATTTCAGGAAATGTCGCATATCGTATTTCTTTTTCTACAATCGGCATGCCTTTATAATAGGGTAAATATTTTATATCATACGCTACCGGTTCACCATCGGTATAAAACAATCTTCGAATCAGTATTACTTTTTTATTTTTAGTTATTTTTAATTCATTAATAAGTTTATAAGTCGGCATTATAATATTGACTTCTAAAAGTTTGGTTCTGTCAACACTATTTATGAAATTATTCATTTCATCGTAATAAAGGGTATATATACTGCTATCAGGTTGCTGAACAAAATTGCCTTTACCCGGAATAGAATATATATACCCTTCGCTGGCTAAAATAGCCAATCCTTTTCTCACTGTCATGCGGCTTGCATTATAGGCCTTACTTAAAGCGTTTTCAGAGTATATGGCATCACCAGGTTTTAATTGTCCTGTATTAATTTTTTCTTTTATGTCTTCAACGATTTGAAGATAAATCGGTAATCCCATTATCGATACTCCTTGTTTGATATTTAGTTTTTATCCATTTTTTGCAGTATTTAACACCAACCGATGCATCCTTTGTGTAGTAATCAGCGCCCACATACTCACATGCTTCTTTAGTAAGATGGTTACCTCCCAAAATGACTAATATATTACTCCTCAGACCCGCTTCATTTAGTGCCTCCACCGTTTCCTTCATTGATTCTATTGTGTAGTTTAGTACGCCACTTAAGCCGACAATATCCGGCTGATATTTTTGTACACCTTTCACAAATAACTCTTTACCTACGTCGACTCCAAGATCAATAACATCGAATTTATTTGCTTCCATCATGCCCCTAAAAATGTCTTTGCCGATATCATGCAGATCACCTTTTACAGTTCCGATTAATACTCTCCCGATTTTTTTACTATCATCATTATGAAGTTGAGCCGCCATTTTGTCAAGTTTCAAAACCTCTTTAAAAATAAGTCCTGCCATGATAAGGTCTGCTATAAAATACTGCTTATTCTCGTATAATTTACCTACCCTATTCATCCCTTCTTTAATTAAGTTCAATAGATAAAAAGGTTCCATACCATCATTCAAAGCTTTATTGGCTAATTTTACAACCTTATCTTCGTCAAGTTCTTCCACTGCTTTAATTATTAATTCGTCCATTATGCCACTCCCCTCACAAGCCCAGGCACAAAAGTCAGGAATATCTTCCATCTTGTCATAATAATAATATCACTATATGCTAAATTTTTCAAATAATAAAACCGGGATAATAACCGCAGACTCAAAATTCAATAAAGCTAACAAATATACACAACAGCAGTCTTTGTGTATAGCTTTGCACAACCTTACTCAGTGCAACACTTTACTCTAATCCCTCTTTATATGCTGATGCACTTATCATATCATTCAGTTCTTCAGGATTATTCAATTCAAGCTTGGCAATCCACGCATCATAAGGTGCCGCGTTTATATATTCAGGCTCGTCATCCAGTTTTTCATTGACTTCCAATACGACACCGGAAAAAGGCAACATTAGTGTTGAATTTACTTTCGAGGATTCTACCTCGCTAAATTGATCACCTTTGGAAAACTCTTGACCAACTTCCGGTAAGTCTACATACAGTATTTCTCCCAGTTGATCTTGAGCATAGTCGGTGATGCCTACATAGGCGGTATTACCTTCTACTTTCACCCATAAATGTTCTTTATTATAAATTAAATTATCGGGAAACTTCATTTGATTCTCTCCTTTTCCAGCTTAATATTGATAAGTTTTAGTGCTAAAAGTCAAATAAATGTCGAATTTTAGGCACTATCAGAAAGTAAATTTCGTTAATAAGTTTTACAAGGTTTAAAATATAAAGCCGATGGTATTACTTTACAATCCATTTTTCAAGCACTTTCGTTTTTATATGATTTTTGCCTGCAGAATTATACTTTATGCACGCTTTGACCGTGTATATCGTGCAAGGCTTCCATTATAGCCTCACTCAGGGTGGGATGTGGGTGAATGACATTGCCCACTTGTTCAGCAGAAAGTCCAAGGTGAATTGCTAATGTCAGTTCTGCCAACAAATCTGTTGCATGGGGACCTACCACCGAGGCACCGATTAGTTTATCATTCTCATCTGTAATAACCTTTACAAATCCCTGTATTTTATCAATAACTTGAGCCTTGCCCAAACCTCTAAAATCAAATGTTCCGATTTTATATGCTTTGGCCGCAGCTTTAAGCTCAGATTCAGTCAATCCCACAGCAGCAACTTCTGGTTCTGTATAGACACATCTGGGAACGGCATGGTATGCAACTTCCTTGCCTCCACCTAGAGCATTTTCGGCAGCAATTACACCCTCTTTTGAGGCTACATGAGCCAAAAATGGTGTATCAATAATATCACCTATTGCGTAAATACCTTCTACACATGTTTGCAATTTCCTATTTACGGGAATCCTGCCTCTCTTATCTGTCTCAATCCCTATATTCTCCAGTCCCAATTCTTCGGTAAATGGTTTCCTTCCAATGGAAACCATCATCATATCGGCTTCAAGCATAGTATTTTCAACGCCTGCAATCACCTTATTGTTTTCTACTTTAACAGAAGTAATGCCTTTCCCTGTAATTATTTTGATTTTATCCTTCTTAAACTGCCGAATTAGCTGTTTTACTACATCTTCATCTTCCATAGGCAGTATCTGCGGCATCATTTCAACTATTGTTACTTCTGTTCCCAGCCGCCGCAAAAACTGGCCTATTTCACAGCCAATTACACCCCCACCGACAATTATCATAGAATCAGGAATTTTCTCGAGGTGTAACGCTTCATCACTGGTAATTACATGTTTCCCGTCATAGTTAAACAAACCCGGACATACGGGTACCGACCCGGTTGCAAGAATTATCTTATCTGCTCTTAAGGCTTCCTTTGAACCGTCATCTTTTGTAACTTCAATCAGGTTTTTATCTATAAGTTTACCTACGCCTTTGATAATCTCTATACCATTCTTTTTAAGCAAAAATTCGATACCATTTACCATTTGCGAAACTAATTTATTTTTTCTGTTCATTATTTCGGAAAGGTCAGCGCTCACTTGACCTGTTATGTTTACTCCAAACTTTTGGGCATTATTAACAATCTCGAATACATCCGAAGAAGCCAATAAAGATTTTGTAGGTATGCAGCCGCGATTTAAGCAAGTACCGCCAACTTTATCCTTTTCAATAATACTCACTTTAGCTCCCAGTTTGGCTGCTTTTATGGCTGCTTCATACCCGCCCGGCCCTGCTCCTATTACTACTAATCTCATTTGGATTCCTCCCATAATTTAAAGTTCCGCCGCATCTAAAATCAAAGGTACGTTTTTTTCCGCACCAATTGCCATTATATGAACACCGTCGCATAAATTCCGGTTTTTTAATTCAACGATAAACTCACCGGCAATTTTAATACCCTCCTGTACCGGATCTTTACACAGCTTTAATCTGTCAATCAATTCGTCAGGTACATTTATTCCTGGGATCTTTTTATTCATAAACCTTGCCATGCCCGCTGATTTTAGTGGAATAATACCGATGAGTATCTTAGTATTTAAATGTTTTGTTACTTCCTTAAATTTTTCAATTGTCCGGATATCGTATACTGCTTGAGTCTGAAAAAATTTTGCTCCGGCAATTATTTTCTTTTTCATTTTGATTAATTGCAGTTCAATGGGATCATATTCCGGGGTTACACTTGCTCCCAAGAAGAAGGAAGGACTTCCTTCAAGCTTATTTGCACCCATGTCAATACCACTTGCCAACATTGCAGCTGCCTGTAAAATCCCAATACTGTCTAAGTCATATACCGGCTTTGCACCTGGATTATCACCAACAGTAGTATGGTCTCCGGTAAGGGCTAGCAGGTTTTTTACCCCAAAAAATCCTGCCGACAGCATTTCTCCCTGTATCGCTATTCTATTTCGATCACGCCCGGTTATTTGAAAGACAGGCTCTAATCCTAAATCGATTAAAGCTTTGCACATAGCTAAAGAAGTGGCTTTCAATGATGATGATTGAAAATCTGTAACGTTTATAGCATGAACTCTATCTCCAAATAATTCTGCATTCTGCAGGGCATGAGAAAAATCAGTTCCTTTTGGTGGTGCCAATTCGGCAGTAACTGCAAACTCACCGCTTTCAAGAGCTTTTTGCAACAAACTCATTGCCTTACACCCCCGTCTTTCTCTCGTAAGTTGAGATTTCTCGGATATGTGATCTTAGAATAGTCCTTAGGCTTCTGTATTTGAATTAAGTTTTCTACTTGCCCTAATTCTTTCAGCCTTTTATATATTAAAATCCACGCACAGTCATTTTTCGGATTTACTTCACATTTTCCATCTTTTGCGCCACCGCATGGACCATTCAGCAAAGATTTAGCACAACGAGTCACCGGACAAATACCTCCAGTCAATCCCAACACACATTCACCACAAGTTCTACATGCTTCGCTATATTGACCAACCCTTTCAACTTCCCCAACAAATAATGTATCATTACCCGGATAGACCGGAATCTTTACCTGCTTTGCAATAGTTTGAGTCCCGTCTCCGCATGCAAATGATAAAATGGCATCCGCCTCATTTATTTCATCTTTTATCTTCTTAAGATCTCTTCGAATCAAGAGATAGTTGCAACTGGTTTCAGGCACAATAAAGGCTAAAACTTGCTTGCCGATTTCTTCTAATCTCTTTTTCATGGCTATTAACTCTTCTTCACCGCCACTCTTACATGCAGTAGCACATTGGCCGCAGCCTATTAATACAATTTTTTCGCAGTCTTTTAAATACTCAGTTATTTCTTTGAAGGGTTTATTTTGTGAAATTATCAAGGCTATCATTCCCCCTTTGGTTTATAGTAAACCCAACTGCATTTTACATGCCTGAACGACATGCTTTGCTAAAACAGAAGTTGTAACCGAGCCTACTCCACCCGGAACCGGAGTTATCATGGAAGCCTTGTTTATGCAGTTATCAGTGTCCACATCCCCGCATAACCTATCATTTTCGTCCATATTAATCCCTACATCGATAACAACTGCTCCATCTTTAACATAGTTAGAATTAACCATTTTGGCTCTTCCTATGCCAACCACTAGTATGTCGGCACCCGATGCAATCGATGGCAAATCTCTTGTTCTCGAATGGCACACCGTGACAGTGGCATGCTCTTTTAATAGCAGCATAGCACAAGGTTTCCCTACTATCATAGATCTGCCGATGACTACCGCATTTTTACCCTTAAGCTCAATATTATAAAACTTCAGGATTTCCATTACTGCCGACGGAGTGCATGGAGGAAATCCGGTTTCATCGCCTTCAAAAACTTTTGCCACGTTTATGGGATTAAAGCAATCCACGTCTTTTTCAGGTGCAATGAAATTTTTTATGATTTTTTCGTCCAGCTGTTTCGGCAAAGGCCTTAATATCAATATTCCGTGAGTTGACGTATCAGCATTTATCTTTTCTAATTCACTTATAAAATCAGTTTGCTCAATATTTTCAGGCAAAGCCCGTGCATCCGTATCTATGTTCATATTTACCATTGCTTTAAGGGCTCCGCGTTCATATGACATATCACCCGGATCTGCTCCAACTCTAACAATTGTTAATTTGGGAATGATACCTTTTGCCTTTAAATCCTGAACTTCTGCCTTGAGTTCTTCTTTTATTGCATCTGCAACCGGTTTGCCTTTCATTAATATACCCAATTAAAATCCTCCCTCATCTCAGTATTAAGACACTGGAACAGGTGCTTTTATCATAATCTTTGCCAAAGCAAGGTAATGGGACGATTTACCTTATTTCTGATGTAAGCCGCCTGTTCCCGATGTCAGCTTAATATTTTGCATTTAACGGCTTAATATCTGCTCTACTTTTTCGTATACCTCATCGGCAAGATTTACACCTTCTTTAACCAAAGGCATTACTTCCTTTTTAATTCTGTCAACATAGACACTATCTTTAATAGAATTGATATTTATAACAATATTTAACTGGCCACTTATTATGGCAGCTCTCAAGCACTGTACACCTACGCCTACATCACTTATAGCAAGCCGTGAACCTTTATCCACCAATTCGGCATGCAGCTTAATTGCGTCATAGCATGCTTTTACTATTTTTATTGGAACCTCGCAGGCTTGTTTTAATGCCTTTTCCAGGGTTTCTTCCTTAAGTTTGCGCTCTTGTTCCGTACCTTTTGGCATACCATAGGCCTTGGAAAGAGGCAGAAAGTTTTCTGCATCTTCATCAATCATCTGCATAAGAGAATTTTGCAGCTCCTGGGCTTTTTTTAGAATGTCTTGTATATCATCCTCAAACTGTGCATACTTTTTCTTTCCTGTAGTTAAATTACATACCATGCTGCTTAGAGCTACTCCTATAGCTCCCACTAATGCTGCAGCTCCTCCGCCTCCGGGTACTGGGCTTTTTGACGCCAATTCATTTACAAATTCATTACAAGTTTTATCAGCCAACTTCACCGGCATCACTCTCCAAAATATATATTAAATGTAATTTTTAAAGTGGTATATAAGATTATGCTATAGAATAAATTTCAATTCGGGCCCTATAAAATGCGGAATCTTAAAGTCCTGGTAAGCAGCAGCTTCCTATACCGCTTCGGTTGTTTTTTCAGTAACAAAATACTAGAATAGCCCTGAAATAACACCTTTTTCATTCACATCAATTTTTTCCGCCGCTGGTACCTTGGGCAAGCCCGGCATCTTCATAATATCGCCTGTAACAGCCACTATAAATCCGGCTCCAGCCGATACCGAAACATCCCTTACAGTAATATTAAATCCTGACGGCCTTCCTAATTTTTTAGGATTGTCAGTCAGTGAGTACTGGGTTTTTGCTATGCAGACCGGCATTTTACCGAAACCAAGTTTTTCAAAATTAGAAATTTCTTTTAATACCTTATCTGTAAACACCACATCATCTGCCCCATATATCTTTTGTGAGATTGCTCGTATTTTTTCTTTTATTGGCATATCTAACTCATAAACATACGCCAACTCCTTATTACTTGCCCTATTGTCTTCTGTTAACCTTATTAGTTCTTCTGCAAGGGCTGTACCGCCTTCTCCGCCTTTTGCCCATACTTCAGATAATGCTACATTTACCCCAAGCTCATTACATCTATCTTCAACTAGTTTTAATTCAGCTTCGGTATCCTGAGGAAATCTGTTTATTGCTACAACAGCAGGAAGTTTGAATACTTGTGTGATGTTTTCTACATGTTTTAATAGATTCGGAATACCTTTGGCTAGTGCATTCAAGTCTTCCTTATCCAAGTCAGCCTTTGCTAAACCTCCATTGTATTTGAGGGCTCTAACCGTTGCAACTATAATCACCGCATCAGGTTTTAGCCCAGCCAATCGGCATTTTATATCTATAAATTTCTCAGCACCTAAATCCGCGCCGAAGCCGGCCTCCGTTACCACATAATCAGCAAGATACATTGCCATTTTAGTTGCAATTACCGAGTTACATCCGTGTGCTATATTTGCAAAGGGGCCACCATGTACGAAAGCAGGAGTACCTTCCAATGTTTGTACCAGATTGGGTTTTAAAGCATCTTTGAGTAGAGCTGCCATGGCACCTTGGGCTTTTAAGTCCCCCGCAGTAACGGGCTTACCCTCCCGATCATATGCTACAACAATCTTCGCCAGCCGTTCTTTCAAATCCATAATATCGTTAGCAAGACAGAAAATAGCCATTACTTCCGAAGCAACAGTAATATCAAAGCCGTCCTCTCTTGGCACCCCATTGGCTTTTCCTCCAAGACCATCAATGACAAATCTTAACTGCCTATCATTTATATCAACAGCACGCCTCCAAACAACACGCCTGGTGTCAATATTCAATTGATTCCCCTGGAAAATATGGTTATCTACCATGGCGGCTAATAGATTATTGGCAGCAGTAATAGCATGAATATCCCCGGTAAAGTGCAGGTTTATATCCTCCATAGGAACAACCTGTGCATATCCGCCTCCGGCCGCACCACCTTTAATCCCAAAAACAGGACCCAATGATGGCTCCCGTAGTGCAACAATGCTCTTTTTCCCAAGTCTTGTAAGTGCATCCGCAGCACCAATTGTGGTTGTGGTTTTGCCTTCCCCCGCAGGGGTTGGAGTAATGGCAGTTGTTAAAATTAACTTTGCCTTTTTACCAGTGCAATTATTTAGTAAATTGTAGTCAACTTTTGCTTTATATTTACCATACAAATCAATATTGTCTTCGGTAAGACCTAACTTTGCCGCAATTTCTCTAATATCCTGGAGTTTTACTGATTGAGCAATCTCGATGTCAGATTTAAAATTCATTAGAATTGCCTCCTTATTTTTTAAAGATTTTTATAAAGATTAAATGAATATAACTTATTACGTTTTTAATCCTTTTTAGGTCCTATTTTGCCTTTTCGATATGCATTTGTAAACTTTCGGCAATATCTGTCGCGTCCCAGCAAGGCTTCGGTGGCCAATAGGGTTGCCATTATATCCCTATTGCAAGGATCCATGATGGCCGAATCCATACCTGCATATATCGCAAGAGTTAAGAAGGTTTGATTGATAACTCTCCTCAAAGGCATGCCGAATGAGATGTTGCTCAATCCGGAAGTAATTTTTATGTTATTGTATTTTTCTTTAATTATTTTCATCGTTTCAATGAACTTAAGTAAGGATTGATTATCCGTAGCAAGGGCTATAACCAATGGATCTATATGGATTCTGTCCGGTGTAATTTTATACTTTTCGGCTTTTTCAACTAAACCCTCTGTTATGCCGATTCTGGTCTTTACATCCGATGGAATCCCTTTATTGTCACAAGTCAGTGCAATAACTTGCCAATCCGTTCCTTGGATTAGCGGATAAATCACTTCGCATTTATCGCCTTCCAACGACACCGAATTTATTATCCCCGGCTTTTGGGCGTATCCAAATACGGTTTCGATAGTCCTAGGGTTGGGACTGTCAATGCATAATGGCTTATCCGTAGCATCTTGCACTATGTTCATCAACCACTTCAGCGTTTCGACTTCAATTTCCGGAGTGGTACCCGCACACACATCAATATAGTCAGCACCAGCATCCGCCTGCCTGACAGCAAGATCATGAATAATTTTCTCGTCTTTTTCCTCTATGGCTTTTTTTACGCTGGGAATTGTCCCGTTAATCTTTTCCCCAATAATAATCATTTTTTAAAGGCACCTCGACTTTCGTAAATTTTAGTTTTGCAGATTAAAACAAAGGTTTGTTTACATATAAATAATATGAAACTATTTTATTGCGAAAACCTTTTTTGCTCAACTTATGGCCAATACGGCATGTCGCATTTATTAAGGCCAGGAAGGATATACTGATTTTTTAGGTCGGAATCGGCTTTCTGCAGTGGAATTATGGATGAATAAACATAAAAAGCCTTAAAATTTTTTCATAATTTATGTATAACAAATTTATGTGAAAATTATGTTTGTATATACATGTATATCTTCGTATTATGTCTGTATAATATCATTTTTTTAATTATTTGTCAATGTAGATTTGTTGTTACTTTTCTTATATTTTATTATTTTGTGTTGATTTTGTTTTTAGTCTTAAAATTAGTCCTATACAAATATCACTTGACTTTTATTCTAAATTTTATTGGGCACTGATATGTTTATCAGTGCCCAATTTTTGCAAGCTAACCGTACTTTTCTACTGCTTCAATTACCGCAGTTATATTTTCCGGCGGTGTTTCAGCAGGAGCAGCTCCTACACCCGGTGCAAGTATAAATCCTCCGCCGGGTTTTACTTGTTCCAGCAGATTCTTAATGTATTCATCTATCTGCTCCGGATTACCGCTAACTATAAGACTTATTGGTATACCGCCCATAACACATGTATGATCCTTTAACACCTCTTTTGCTTTAATGACATCAGTTTTTTCAAAGTATGCCACGCCCCAGCCCCTGGGCAATTCCAGTATGGTGTCCAAATGCTGTTCATGGTGGCCTTCAAAAAATACTATCGATTTAATACCTTCCTCATATAGTCTTAAAATGATTGATTTTAAAGTTGGCCAATAAAACTCATTATAAAGCTTAGGAGATAAGTACTCATTCAAATGCAGAGGGAACATTGCATACTTAGCTCCCATTTGCTTGGAGGTTAATGCATAATTTGTAACAGGTTCCAGCAGTGCTTTTGTAGCTTTTTTAACCTTATCAGGGTATCTGTGAATATCTAATACTACATTTCCGACTCCCCTTAAAAAATCACCTATAATATCTAACGGTGCATATCCCCATCCCATTGGAAAGTCAGGATATCCGAGTTTCGCGGAAATTTCAGCTAGTTTACCCATGGTAGAAGCACTTCCGGCAACTTCCATGCCGACTCTCACAAAAGTAGCCATAGCCTGACGAGGTGTTTCTAAATTACGGCATACTCTGGGAAGTATAGTTTCTGCAACAAACTTTACAGGATTTTCAATTAGTTTATCATATTCGTCCGGTTCCATAAATGTACCGCCAAGAAACTGGGGAGTAGCGTTTACATCAATCTCTCTGCCGGGAAATCTGCTATATTTATCGCCCCAAATATCATGTAGAGGTCCTGTTATAAATGTAACCGCAGGTGATACGTCAGGATGTTCTGCAAATGCTATACTAAATACTCGCCCGTCCAGCCCCGCAAGCCCAGCCATTGATGTATCAAAAGGAAAATCTTTTAAGAACTTTTCAATTGCTTTTAGAGATTTTTCAGGATCATAAGCCAGATCATATTGCGTAAAGCCTGAATAACTTGCAACAATTTCCCCACCGATTCCCCAGCACGGAACTCTAGCAGGCTCTTCAAGATTGATAGCCGCCTCTATACGATCAAGGCGCTCCTTAGCAAGCTCCTGTGTATTCTTTGTAGTCATTTCCATCACCCCTTTACTCCTAATAGTTCCCTGCAAAGCCTTACTCCCTTTGCCGCATCATCTGCCCAGGCATCTGCGCCTGAGAACTGTTTTACTTCTTCGTCTACTCGGCCTCCACCTATTATTATCTTTATGCCATCTCTTAGTCCGGCTTCTTTTAATGCTTCTACGGTGTTTTTCATCGAGCTTATGCCTGCTGTTATTAAGCAGGACATACCGACTATATCCGGCTTATGTTCTTTTACTGCTTCTACAAAATTCTTTTCAGGTACGTCAACGCCTATATCGACTACTTCGAATCCTGCTGCTTCTACAAATGCTTTAAAGATGTCTTTGCCTATGTTGTGTATATCTCCTTTTACAGTTCCAATTACCATTTTACCCAGCTTTTGGGCATCTCCTTCTTTAATTAGAGGTACTGTAAATTCCATAATGTTTCCAAATATCTCTCCCCCGAGAATCAGCTCGGATAGAAAATACTCACCTTTTTCGAATTTATCTCCTATGACAGCCATTGCATCTCTGCATACTTCAAGCAGTTTTTGAGCATCTCCGCCACTGTCCAAATACTCTTTAGCAAGTTTAATCGATCCTTCTTCGTCCATGTCTACTATTTTGTCGAAAAGTTCTTCAAGCATCAATCTTCCTCCTTTTGTAACCTATTTTTAATAGTCGGAAAATAAGAGGCCGAAACTTCACTCCACCTCCTTATCGATTTCGATGTGCTTATATATACATGTTTCTAAAACCAGTATATACGAGCCTGGTTGAATTGTCAACGCATTAAGAATTTTTTAATTTAATTTTTAATAATATATATTTGAAAATGTTTAATCTTTTATTAACGATTTTATAGAAATATAATAATGAGGTTTTTTGCGATGAAAAAATGTCGGGTAAAAAAATAGTAGTTTGTAAGACGATTATATAGTATAATAGCTAATATACATAATTAACTGATTTTACGTAAAATATATAAATTTTATGAATCCGAGTTTTAAAAGGAGGGGCAGTATGAGTCAAAAAGTAAAAATTTCTTTTCCGATTCAGCAAAAACAGGTTTTTATTGAAAAAGGTGCCACTGTTGCTACAGCTTGTATGAGTGCCGGCTTTCCTCTGGACCTAGTTTGCGGTGGTAAGGGAAAATGCGGCAAGTGCAGTGTTGAAATTGAGCGAAACGGGCTAAGAGAAACGACATTAGCATGTCAGGAGAAAGTTTACTCGGAATTAAAGGTATTTTTAAGAGAAAATCAAATCAAAAAAACAATAAAGGTACTTACGGAAAATGACTTTAGCGAGTGTGTCTTTAATCCTTCGTTAAAAAAGGTTTATATAGATAAAAAAAGTCTGGACATGCCTATCGGATTTGGAATTTGGGAAAGCATCACACAGCATTTAGATTTTAAAGTTGAAACACCAAGCCTTTCTCTTGCACAGAAGCTGGCTTTCCTTCAAAATGATGAAGATGTTTATGGAATGACTCTCATTTTTTACAATGAGCAGTTGATTGGAATAGAAGATGGCAATACCATCGACAAATTGTATGGTTTTGCCATAGACATAGGCACAACCACAGTTGCTGCTTATTTATACAATCTCACAAGCGGCGAAAGGATAGGTGTTTATTCATCTTTAAACGGTCAGATTGCAGAAGGTGCCGACATAATTACCAGAATTGTCGCATGTATCAACAGGCCTGATGGTCTTAATGTACTTCAGAATGAAATAATTGAAACTATTAATTCATTATTAAGGGAAGCGGTAACTGAACAAAAAATTGACAAACAGCATATTTACACTATGGTTTTATGCGGCAACAGTGCTATGCAGCACCTGTTCCTGGGCTTATACCCAGAAAGCCTCGGAAAAGCACCTTTTGTCAGTATAATAAAAAGCGATATGACTGTTAAAGCAGAACAGCTTGGTTTAGACATGAATACCGAAAGTATGGTTCATTTTCTTCCTTTAATTGGCGGATTTGTAGGTGCTGATACTACTGCTGTACTCCTTTCACTGCTTGAGCTCGGTAAAGATTCTGATGAAAAAAAATTGATTATCGACTTGGGAACCAATGGAGAAATTGTTGTTGGCAATAGAAGTAAAATGCTTGCCGCATCCACTGCTGCCGGCCCCGCTCTCGAAGGCGCAGGTATAAAATTTGGCATGAGAGGTACAAACGGTGCTATTGAAAGAGTAGACCTTTGTAATGGTAAAATCGAATTAAAGGTAATCATGGATGAGAAACCGCAGGGTATATGCGGTTCCGGGTTAATAGACGTTATCGCCGAGATGTTAAAAGTTGGTATAATCAATGAAAATGGAAGGCTACTAAAAAGAGAAGAATACCTTGCCAAATGTCTGCCTCTTTACCGAGGTTTAGCAGATTATCTGACAGAAGTAGATGGAATATCCGTCTTTATTTTGGTACCTTCTGAGAAGTCACAGCATGGTAAAGATATTTATATCTCTCAAAAGGATATACGCGCCGTCCAGTTAGCCAAAGGCGCTATTTATACCGGCTGCATGCTACTACTCAAAGAATACGGTATAAGCGGGAAAGAATTGAAGGAAATCCTCATTGCAGGTGCCTTCGGCAATTATATTGATGTTAAGAAAGGGCAGTATATCGGACTTTTGCCTTCCTTTGAAGGTGTTCCTGTCCGCTCCATCGGCAATGCTGCAGGTGCCGGGGTTCAGAGGTTTTTGTTGTCCAGAGAAATCCAGAATCAAACTGCAGATTTGATAAAGAACATAAGTCATATAGAACTCGCCTTAAATCCGGACTTCCGAAATGAATATTTTAAAAATGTAAATTTCCCTAAACACAAGCCGACAAACTGTTAACACTTGTTAAATCAATATAGTCATTTTGATTTTAAAACAAAAGCCCCCAACCCTGTAATTTCATCGGTAAGACTTATCAAAGGTTTGGGGCTTTGGTTTTCAGTTAAAAAAACATAAACAGCATTTCTTCGTATATTTGAAGTTTCTCAGCAATTATAGGTTCTAGTTCAGGAGCAATCTTCGGATGTTTTGCTTTATATTCATCCCATGTTTTATAATACTTCGACCTGAATGGCCTTATTTCTCCAACATCTATAAACTTTTTACCTGCATTTCCGTCGCCAGCAGCAGCAGTTCCCGCATTACTGTAGTAGGAATTTTCGGCTATATAACGTGTTACTGCAGTATAGTTTCCTATATTCGCGCTATCAATTGAAATCAAACTCTTGTCAAAATCAAAGTAATACCTACCTCCCGGTGCCATAATATCTAATAATTCTTTTGCCTTGTCTATGCATTGCTGCCTTGTTCCTGTTTTGAGATATGTCATTGGATATAAACCCGCAATAATATGCCTTTTACCGAGTTTTTCTTTTACTATTTTCGGGTCACCAAATTCAAATGCCATCCATGTATTTTCAGGAAGCTCATAGAGATAATCAAGATACCTCATCCAATCGTGATCACAGAACATAAAAACTGTTTGACCTCGATCAGCAAATGCTTGGATTGTCCGCGAAAATGTCGGCCAATATATTTTTTCAAAATCGCTTGTTCTTAAAAAAGGTGCCATGTGAAGTGGCATAAAAGTCTGACCATATTTCGAAGGCATTGGTGGTGTTCCCATTTTCAAGATTAAAGGCATCAGTGCTTCACAAGCTTCTGCAACTTTTTCAGGATACCTCCTCATGTCCATTACTATTCCCTTAAAACCTCTTAGATAATCAGCAATAAAATCTAAGGGGGAAAGAGCTATTCCTGATGATTCTAATGGAATTTTATAAAACCCATACTTTTCGATTAATTTTGCATCTATTTGTGCATAGACATCCGTATAATCAAAAAACGCCTTAACTGCCTTTGCATACACAATAGAACGAGTTACCGGATCAGTATCTAATTCTTTATTCATTCTCGGTAAGGCTTTTTCCATTATGAATTCATGAGGGTTTTTTATAAATTCATCATACTCATCAGCCTCCATAACTGATACTTCAGGATGTTGGATGAAGCCTTTAGAACCCATAACATTAGTTCTTGAACCCAGTATCTGATACGGCACCGGAGGTCTCGCCGGTCCTAACGGATATAGATCAGAGCCCGTTATTTGACAAGCCTTATCCATTGCTTCTTCAATATTTTCCAGTGTCCATTGGGTTTTTGCCAACGGCAGGCCTGAATACTGGATGCAAAATTCAATTCCTATATTACCACCTACAGGTACCCTTTCGGGAATTTTCCCGTCAGAAAGATCATGAAATAATTGTGCTCTTTTACGCTGCAAATCTTTAATATTTGCCATGCATATTTCCTCCTCTCTTATAAAAATCAACTTGCTTCTTAAAGTATTCGGTAAAGCTAAATAATCACCAAAATATGAAGCAAGTTGATTAAATTGCAATATATTTATTATTATGTATTACATCTGTAAAGTGCTTACTTGCAAAGTACTCTGGTAATTATGTTTATTAAAGTTTTTATAAAATCAGTTAAAAAACCCCACCTAAAGAGGGCACCACCATGCTGGTATATTTATCATACGCTGCACGCATTAGCGGTTCAACTCTGTCATCTGCCGGTGGGTAATCTTTAATAAATTCATCAAAGGAAACGATATATTTTGATTTAAATTCAGGATAAGTATGTGAGAATTTTACAATCGAATCTTCTCTCTTAGCAGTTGTAACAGGTTGACCTGCATTGGTGTATTTAGAGTTCTCAAGCACATATTCCATAACAGCCACATAATTTTCCGGATTTATATCGGCTAATCTTAATGCTTGTTTATCAAACCCAAATATATAATTTCCGCCTGGGGCTAATATATCAATCAGCTCTTTTGCTTTGTCAATACACTGCTGTTTAGTTCCCGTTTTTAATAAAGATACAGGGTAAAAACCACTAAGCACCATCTTTTTCCCAAGCTTATCTTTAAACTTTTGCGGGTCACCGTATTCCATAAGAAGACGCGTCCCTTGCGGCAGTTCCTGCAGATACTCAATATAGCGAGTCCAGTCATCCTCACAAAAAATGGACATGGACTGCCCTCTTTCCGCACAAATATGACAGAGCTTATAAAATGTCGGCCAGTAAAATTTTTCAAAATCCTTTCGATTTAGAAATGTTGCCATATGGGTCATGATCATATTGGCACCCAATATTGAAGTCTCTGGAGTTCTGCCAAGCCAAATAGCATATGGAACTAATGCTTCCAGTGCTTCAAGCACTTTTTCCGGATAGCGCTTGATATCTAAAACTATCTTAGCAAAGCCTCGGCTAAAGTCAGCCAAAAAATCAAATGGAATTAGTTGAAGTCCTACTGTTCCCGGAGGCGCTATAAAAAAACCATATTTCTCGGCTAACATGTTATTAGCCACGTCAAATACTCGCTGATGTTCCATTTGAGCGAGAACGGCACTTGCAAAGATAACACTACGTGAAATCGGATCCGTGTCCAATGCAGGGTTTAACCTGGGCGCAATTTTTTCCACCATAAAATCAAAAGGATTACTGATAAACTCGTCATATTCTTCCGGTTCAAAGCCGGAAACCTCAGGGTGTTGAAAAAATCCAGTCTTACTCATTACAAATGCCTTTGACTTTTGAAACATAAGTGAAATCGGATTTCTAACCCAAGCCAATGAAAAGCTGTCACCACGTACTAGTTCCATTGCTTTTTCGCCGATTTCTTCCATTACTTCAGTTGTATATTGATATTGTGTTGTTAGAAAGTCTTTACCTGCATATTCTATCAAATATTCAGCACTCAAACCATCGTGTACCGGAAATCTATCCGGAATAATACCAGAGTATACATCTTTGTATAACTGGGTGCGATACTCTTTTAATTGTTGTGCACTCATGAAAAAACCTCCCATATTAATATTAATATTTGTCAGATTTCTAAAGTGGTTTTATCAGAAAAACTTACACAACCGTTAAATTTATAATGGTCTATTTATTGTGTAATAATGATAAATTCTTAATTTTCTTCGTTTAATTTTATCAATTCTACCACTTTTTCATCAGTAAGCTTATAAAATAAAGCAAACAGCAATGCAGATACTATTGAACATATTATTGGTATTAATGTAGTTAAGTTAACTATACCGTTCACAAGCTCAGCAGTCACTTCCGATGTAGGATCGTAACCGATTAAAGCAAGACCGTAACCTACAACTGCTCCGCTTAGTGCCACGCCTATCTTTACAGGCATTGAAAACATTGACATTATAAATGCCCTTCCGTCTTTTCCTGTTTTCCATCTTCCATATTCAACCGTATCAGAATAAAGCGCAGGTCCAATAGACATTCCACTTGCACCTAAAAGAGCACCTATGCTCACAAGTGCAATAAATATTGCAGGATCCCTGCCACCGGTCAGACGTAATATTATATAAACTATCCCATTAATCGATGTCGAAAATATAAATGTTGGCTTTTTACCAAGCTTTTTTACGATAAGCGGAGCTAATAAGCTGCCCGCAAAGCTTGATAAAGACATAAAGAAAAGGTGAACTGAAATCATGTCTAGGTTTCCTATAACATATTTGTAGTAATATGATAGTAAGGCTGATATCGCAAACATACTCATTGATGTCATGCTATTTACAAAAAGCAGCGTCATCAATTGACTGTTCATATATATTTGCTCAAACATTTCTTTGATCGATAGACTTGTTCTGTCTTTTCCAGTATTTTTATTAGGATTATACACATCGTATCCTTCACTAATACGGAAAAGATTCCAGTAGCCTAATACTTGGATTACAGCAAATATTGTTACGGTTATGAGAAAACCTCTGCCTTCATCACCCATTCCAAAGAATCTCACAAGCGGCATACACGTAAGAGCAAATACTATACTTGAAGCAGTTTGAAATTGTATTTTTCTCTGGGACAGTTTCAACTGGTCTGTCGGGGTTCTGCCCAGGATTCCCATCATACCCATATGCGCATTGAAAGCTAGGTTTACGCAAACATGCGCTATCACGTAACATGTACCCAGGAAGATTGCCTTGATTGCAGGATCGAAACTGGGATTTGTAAACATTAGGATGAAAAATATGCAAGTAAGCGGAGGCGCAACTAAAATCCATGACCGAAACTGACCCCACTTAAGTTGTACAGATTGAATAATTCCTCCGGTAATAGGAACGGAAATCATATCGCAAATTCGGGCAATTAACAGTATGGTTCCCATTGTTGCAGCACTTATCATAGCAATGTCCGTGAGAAAGTAAGCATAATACGATACTGCTACCATCATCATCAGATTGAAAGTAAAATCTACCAGCCCATAACTGTTTATAAGCTTGGAAGTTACTTTCTTAGGTTCTACTGTTATCATTTAATACCCTCCTCAAATTTAAATATTATGATCAAACACCACTAAATTAGGCCTAAAAAGTACAGAAATATGGTAGTTAAATGATTGCAGCTAAAAAAATAAGAGAAGTGGATTACCAATAGCACGTATAATAGCCGTAGGCATATTATTTCGGACCTAACTGAGTGCATTAGCTGTTCCACTTCTTCCAATAGATTAATTATGAAATTTGTTCCATATTATGAAATTCCAAACTGTAAAATAATCTTAGCAAATTATTTTACAGCAAAAGATACATCAAGTATTGAAATACTGCCTCTTCAAAGCCTTGCAGCTTTGTCTTTGCAAAATCAGATACTTCAGGATTTAGTGCCTTATACTGCTCCCAGGTTTTATAGTATTTGCTTTCAATCTTTCTTGAGGGCACCACTTTATAATCCTCTTTATTAAATTCCATGCCTGCAACTTCACCCGGGTTGCTATAAACACCATAATCTCTCACTGTCTCGGCAACTGCGCACAATGATTCTAAATTAATATCATCTAATAATAGAGGATTTTTGTCAAAACCAAATACATATTTGCCACCGGGTGCAAGTATATCAATATATCTTCTTAATTCATCCACACATTCTTTAGTGGTCTTGGTTTTAAGATTCATGATAGGATACAGCCCGGTTATTATATGCTTTTTACCAAGTTTATCTTTAATAAGTTTGGGATCGCCGTATTCGAACATTAAAACAGTATCTGTGGGCAGCTCATAGAGGTAATCAAGATACCGCATCCAATCATCCTCACAGAATAAATTGCAATGGACTCCTATGGATGCATACTCGTCAACCATACGCTTAAATGTTGGCCAGAAAAGTTTTTCAAAATCCTTTTCTCTCATAAATGTAGGCATATGCAGTGGTATAAATACCGGAGCATATTTTGACGGATTTGATGGAAGGCCTTTTTTAAATGCTATGGGATAAAGAGCTTCACATGCTTCTGCTACTTTTTCGGGCATCCTTCTTATATCCATGCTAATACCTCTAAAACCTCTCAATTGATCAGCCAAAAAGTCAAAGGGTGCTTCGGTAAAGCCGCCGCCGGATAATGAGCCTGGATAGTATCCATATTTTTCGGTAAGTTTTCCAATGAGCATTCCTATCTGCATAAAGTCATTGTTATATGCAAGCATGCTTTTTGTAAGACTAATCGCACTGTTTATCGGATCATTGTTATAATCAAGTGCTTTATATTGTTTCGGAAGAACTCTTTCCATTATACAATCATAAGGTTTCTCAATAAGATAATCATAATCTTCCGGAAGCATACCTGTTACTTCAGGATGTTGGATAAATCCGTTTAAAGCCATAACGAAAGATTGAGATTTTAGTATCTGATAAAAAGAAGGGAGCCTAAAAGTTCCCATAAAAACACATGTATCAGAATATACGGTTCGGCATATCTTATCAGCTGATTCTTCAAGTTTTTCAAGATTCCACTGAGCTTCAACTAAGTCTATCTTGCCATACTGTGCTATTACTTCAAGAGGGAGAGATACATTAACCGGAACTCTTTTAGGAATTTTATTATCAAATATATCTTGGTAGATATTTATCCTTTCCTGTTGTAATTTTTTTATATCACTCAATTAGCTCACCCACCTTTGGCATATCTTTACTCCCTCAGCAGCATTAGTTGTCCAAGCATCGGCACCCACATGTTCGCAAACTTCTTTGGTTACAGGATTGCCGCCGATTATTATTCTAGCCGTATCTCTTAGACCTGCTTCTTTAAGACCGTCTACCGTTTCCTTCATTGCTTCAAGAGCTAACGTCAAGACTCCGCTCATACCTACTATATCAGGCTTTACTTCTTTTACCTTTTCAACAAAAGCTTCCACCGGCTGGTCAATTCCTAAGTCATACACTTCAAAGCCTGCGGCTTCTGCCATGCTGCGGAATATGTTTTTACCAATATCATGCAAGTCACCATGGACTGTTCCGAGCACTATAGTTCCAATTTTTTGCTCGCCTGCACTTCCAATTATAGGTTTAAGCTTCTCAATAGCTTGACTCAATAGCTCTCCGGCAAAGATAAGATCACCAACAAAGTATTCACCGGCTTCAAATCTGTCTCCTACAATATTCATACCACTTTGGCATGCTGCAATAGCATTTTGAGCCTCTTCTTCTGTTGGATCTGATGCAATAAATTCTTCTAAAATCCGTAATACCTGCTCCTCATCGAGCTCCCCTACAGCTTCAGTAAGGTTTTTCCAATCAGTCATGTTAAAACCTCCTATATAGTGTGTATTTGTATATACAAGTTATGCTTTTAGTATATACAAGTTATTGCTTATTGTCAATACTTTTTTGAACATTATTTCATTTACAATAACAATTTTAATATAGAAAAATCAATATATATCTTTGCCGCTGTTAGAAGACAGTTACAAACTATAAATAAACATATTTCCTTACGACCTTGCATAGAGTATGTCACATTCCTCAATACTTTTTGCTGCTTTTGTTAATACCGTAAAATATTTTTGCTAAAATTTCGGCACGGTTTATGCCCTTAATAGACTTTATATCCCATTTTTTATTAGGCCTCGGTATGCTTAAAAGTAATAAGAATGTAAAAGCAAAAAGCAAGAACATTAAACCTTTCTCCAAATGAGAAGGTTTAATGTTCTTTTGGAACTATAATTGCCAGTAATAACAGTTCGACTAGCTGCCTGCACCTTCAGGACTTGCTTTTCTTTGATTTATTTCATTTTGCATAAGCTGCTGCTGTCATTACAAAGTTTACCATATATCTGAAGAAATCTGATATCAATAAAACAATGAGAGGGGGATTTTGGACAAGACTCTTCCACATTACAGACAGCGAAACTTCTTGTGCTGTCGAAGCATTTTGGGTTACTTCTGCACCCGTTGGCTCATATCCTTCGGTTATTCTAAATACAATCCAATAACAAATCGCCATTATTAAAGCCGTCAATCCTGCTAGTAAAGTGTACCCAAGTACTTCATTGTTTGTAACTTGCCCTAAATATTCCGCAAGTGGGGCTCCCATATAAGAAAAGACTATACCAGCTAAGGCGGTATAAGTAGCGCGCCGCGATGCCAGTAAAGCAGCTTCATCCGGATTTGTGGCCAGCAGCGGTATTAAAGCTACATTCGCAACCCATGGAATATTCCATGCAATATGACTTAGAGTAAATCCGGCACAAATAATAAATGCCGCAATCGGATCTGGGCCAATTTTAGTAAATTGAAACATGTAAAGTATTATTACAATTGGCGGCATTATAAAGTGTGATACACGGCAAATCAGCCTACCATGTCGGGTACTCACTGTAAACAACCTTTCGCGGCATAAACGCTTACAGGAAGATCGCTGTTAGCATCTTTCTACTTTGTGGACCCTGAATTTTGCAGAGGTTATAAGGGTAGGGCAAATTGAGGTAGACCACTTTAAAATCAACCGTTTATTTTATTAATAAAGTACGGTTTATGCAGTTAGATAAAGAATCTGCTGATAACCGGGGAAATTACACAATTATTTGGACTTGACTTACAAGTTGCTATGTATTGTCAATATATTTTTTGAACATTAATTTATTTCTAATTGTTATTGATTGGGTAACTGCTCAAAATATTTATAGATTTGAAATAAAAAAACGTGATTGCGATCACGTTCAAATAATATTCCGGATTTTACTTGATGCATCAATCCCTATATATCCAAAATGACCTATCTTCACTTTTTCTCCTTTCGGTATTAAGCAAAAATCGTCATCATGCGGGCCTGTAACAAGTTTCTTTAGTAACCAGATATCACCTTTATTAACTATAAGCTCTAAATGGGTAAATTCTGATATTTCTATTGTTTGGTCTATGCATTGATCTATTTCATAGCATCCCGTATCAATTAACATTAAATATTCATAGTTCTTAAGCATTACATTAAAGATTCGTTGAACTTTTTTTTCACCGTACTTTTCTAATGCCCTGTTATATTCAACCACCAAGCTTTTAGGAGACTCTATCCAACCCTTGGTTAAAAAATAAGTCTTTTTTATACGCTCAAACTTTTCCCCTTCCTTACTCAACATCATCGAAATGCAATCATCGGTTTTGGGAATAATCAAATCAGCGGTAGTAGCTCTTATTCCTACAAGTGCATTTCCACAGCATCCAAAACCCAGTAATATAGTTTTTTTATCTTTTATTGAATCTATTTCCTGTTGAAGCTTTTCTCTAAGTCCATCCGGATCATTATGATATCGCGAGTCTATCCAAATGACTTCTATGTTTTCCCCTGTTTCTTTTATAGCAGCATTTAACTCATATCGTATGGTTTCACATGCAATTATAACAACATCATCCACAATCCCACCTCCATCAATTTCATCATATATTGTATATACAGCTTATTTATTACTATAGAATTTTAAAACATTTTTGTCAATAATAACTGCATTTCTTTTTCATTTTCCCAAAATTTTTCAATCAGGCAGAAGGCAGTTGATTACTTCACCGGCTAATTGTAATCCGTACTGAAGCACGCTATATAAAAAAGAGCGGAAATTTTCCGCTCTTTTATTACTAAATAAACTAATCCACAGCTGCAATCTCGATAATCTTTCCATCCTTTATTGCCAGTTCCAACTGCATACCTTTCTTAATGTGGCTTAAGCTCTTTAAACCTTTAAGTTCCACACCTTTATTAATGACCAGAGTAAATTCTCCATCATCATTTTGTAAGACCAGCTGACATTTCGAACCAACTTCTACAGAAACTACTTTACCCGTGAGTTTACCATCCCTTGTATTTTTTATTTCTTTTTCCCATTCTTTTATTCTATTTGCATGGCTATAAGCCTTAATTTCGGCGGCAATATTATCTGCATCAGCATGAATTTCGGCATAGTCGCCTATTTCTATTTCAGAAAGCTTCGCTTTTTCCCCGTCAATAGTGATTTTTGTACTGCCATCTACGTCAAAAACCACAAAATCTCGGTTTCGCAGCAGGTAAAATTCTTCCACATCAATGATATAACCCCTCATAAAAATAGAGATTTCATCTGTAAGTTCTCCCTTAACTACTATTTTTTCTCCTATATAGTCTTTCAAGCCTTTTACATTACCTTTTAACACGAATGTTCCTTGATTAGTTTCTAATTCATAGTGATTACCTTCTATATCATTTTCTCTGAGTACTCCTATAAAGCCTTCGTCTAAATCTTGTATATATGTTACCAGAGAAATGCTCTTTTGGTTTACTCCTGCAACCAAACCGTCGGCGGAAACAACGATTTTTTTAGGTTCTTCAGGAGTCGCTGCTTTGATCTCTAAAGCCATTTTATCTTCTGCTTTTACTTTGGCATAATCGCCTTCTGTTAAGTTGAAAAATCCTGCTTTTTCACCATCAATTGTAATATTAGTTTTACCATCGATATAAAATGTTGTTATATATTTAGACTTTAATGGATAGACATCCTCAACATCGATAAGCAAACCTCTCATGTAAATAGATTCATCATCACTAATTTCTCCGAATACAACAATCTTTTCGTCTACATAATCTTCAAGATCATCAATATCACCCACAAGTACATAACGACCTCGCTTGGTCTCCAATTCATAATGTTTACCTTCAATGCTGCTTAACTTCAGCGTTCCCACAAAACCCTCTTTATGTTTTCCATAACTAAATAAAGTTACTGATTTTTTTGTGGCATCCACATCAACAATCAGGCCTTCGGTCGTTGTAGTTACACTCTCAGCCTTTTCTATGACTTGAATAAATACTGCGTATTTATCGGCATCAAGCACCAGTTCAACCTTATCTTCTACTTTCAAATCTTTTAGACTTTTATATTTACCGTCTACATACACCGGTGTATTCTTTAACATATTATATGTCTTAGTACCAAAAGAATTTTGCAGGGTTATGGCAAGGTTATCAATGTCTATTTTCTTTATAGTTCCTACCAGCTCGCTCTTATCTTCTGATTCAAGAGAACCATCAAGTCTGTTGAGCATTACTGCCATCTCTGCCCTGGTAATAGGTTCATTTGGCTTGAATTTATTGTTATCATCACCCTTCATCAGCTCTAAGTCAAGCATTACATATACATATCCTGTAACATCTTTTGGAATTGCTGCTGCATCTTTAAATGCAAGTTTTTCTCCCATATGCTCTTCTGCTTCATCCTCTAAATCTAAGGCTCTTACTATGTATCGTGCAATTTCATACCGCTTTGCGGGAGCATTAGGATTAAAGTTCTTAAGTTCTTCAGGCTTAACTAAACCCTTTTTCACGGCCAAAGCCACATAATAGTAAGCATCGTTCCATGAAAGTTTGATTTTTTTAATGTCATCATTTATTTTTGTATTCTTTACTTCTTCCTCCCAGCCCATAACCCTAAGCGACATAATGATAGCTTCAAGATGAGTAACGTTGCTCTTTGGTTTAAACACATCACCCGGATACCCTTTAATAACTCCCCTTGCGTGCATCCTGTCTATGGCTAACCTTGCCCACTCTAGTGTATTATCCACATCATTAAATCTTGTTATCTTCTTTAACTGTCCCGGCGGAATATTCCCCTGCTTTGCATTAGCCACAGGCGCTGCAAAGGTCATTAACATTATTGTAACCAAAAGCAGTGCTGTGACTTTCGAATATGTTTTCATCAATACTCTCCTCCTCCAATATAATCATAATTTTTAAATTAAGATTTTATCCTATCTACCACATAATATCGAAAAGATGATGAGAATTATGAGGGTATTATCATACTGTAACCGTTTTGTAACATTAACAATATATATTTTTAAAAAATAAAAAGCATCAGTTAGTACTATTTACTATCATGTATTAACTAATGCTTTATTTGATACAGTATTTATCTATTATTAAAAATATGATCTCACGGCAAAAATTCGATTTTGAACTAAAAATATTTCTAATGCTAACATTTTGTTCCTGATTATAATAGGAAAAAGAGGGTTTCTATGCTATATCCAAATATAAATTACGGATTTTTATCTGCAATTATTAATTGTATGCCTATTTCTTCAAAAGCTTTTTCCATCTCCATATCCATCTTATCAATGACAATTTTATCTATTTCCTTTAGATCACACACATGTGCAAATACTTTTTTATTTATCTTACTATAATCAGCAACTACAATAACTTCCTCTGCCGCTTTTATCATGGCTTTTTTTATTGGAATTTCAAGCATTGTTCTATTAGTAATGCCATAATTGATACTTATTGCATCCGCGCCAAGAAAAGTTTTATTAACATGAACCGTAGAAAGAAAATCTTCGGCAGTAGGTCCGGTTAATGTATATACTGATTTTTGAAGTATTCCGCCTGTAACAATTAAAGAGATATTTGGATTATTAGATAGTACCATGGCTATATTTATATCATTAGTTATAGCAGTTACATTTTTTACATCGCATAAATGTGCAGCTACCTCAACTGTAGTGGAGCCCGCATCAAAAATCACAACATCATTATCTTCAATAATTTTAGCCGCAGCTTTTCCTATCTTCTTTTTTGCCTCAACATTCAAGCTAAATTTTGCTTTATAAGGTATTTCATTAGAAAAATTATGATTTATGGTTAAAGCTCCACCGTGAATTTTTATTATTAAACCTTTGTTAGCTAATTCTTCTAAATCTCTTCTGATTGTTACTTCAGAAACCTTAAAGCGCTTGCTTAAATTTTTTACGCTAGCTTTTTTCTCTTGATTAACATAATTGAGAATCTGTTCCTGACGCTCGAAAGCAAACACCATAAACTCATCCTTTTAATTTATCTTTAAATAGTTTAATGTTTTGTGCTAGAATTAAAAATTTATTTTCAAGTTAATTTATTTTATAATATTATTTAGATTATATTCTATACTGTTTTTAAGTTCAAGTGGGAAAGTTCAAGTGGGAAAATTAAAGTGTAACGGTATTGGTATTTATCTATTTTGACGCATTAACCTAACATTTCGATGGTATAAGAAAATATCTGTAGAAACCATGATAAGATTTATTACATATAAAATTAGAACAACATCACGGCTATAAACAATCTTATGAATAATACCTGACAAATATCCAATAGCAATTGCATATAAAAATAAACAGCTTTTACCTTCTACTGATTTAGTTGTAAGTGATTTATAAATATTCATGGGCCATGCCATTCCAAAGCAAATGAGCATTATTACCTCAAAAATGCTCACAGTAATTCTCCTCTCCAACAATTCTTATATATTAAAACTATACTTGGACAGCATTCGCAAATTTGCAAATGCTGTCCATAGGCATCAATATTAATTGAGATTTTTTCTATAGTTTTTAACTACATCCATAAATTCCTTAACGCGGTTGACATCAACAGGATTTTCAAATTTGCCATCAACTTTAAAGGTTGTTCCAACAATTGCTCCATCAGCTACCGAAAGCTGTTTTTCTATGTTATTTAACCTGCAGCCTGTGTTTGCAAAAACAGGTGTATCTTCTGATACATCTTTAACTTTTTTAAGAATTTCAGAATCTGTTTCGGCGCCAGCCGTAAGTCCAGAAACACACAGAGCGTCAGGGCGGCAATTAAATATAGTTGTCTTGGCAATTTGTTGAATGTCACGCTCAGCAAGATACTTTGCTGCTTCTGGAACTATATTGAAAAGTAGTTTTACATCATCAGCACCGATTCTTTTTCGATGTCGAGCTACTTCACCAAAGTTTGTGTTCCAAAGACCAAAATCGCTGGCATAAACTCCGCTGAATATTTCTCGCACAAATTTTGCTCCTGTAGCAACTGCCAAATCTAGAGTACCTGCTGGATCCCAGAGTACATTGACTCCAAATGGAACCGATATTTCGTCCATTAACTCTCCTATTACTCTTCCCATGCTAACAATAGTTTCTGTTTTTACTTTTGTAAGATATGGTAAGCTAAATTCATTTGAAAATATGATTGCATCAACACCGCCTTTTTGTAGTGCTAAAAGGTCATGTCTTGCTTTATCTAGCACACCCTTCATCCCACTCTTACTATCATAATAGGGATCCCCTGGCATAGCCTGTAGATGACACATTGCTATTATAGGTTTTTCTGTTTTATAGACTTCTTTTATCCATTGCATGATTAGAACAACTCCTTAATAATTATAATTGTAAACTATTTAAATTATTTATTGCTTCAAAGATCAGCTGTGTGGTTGACTCAAGATCTTTTATATCGCAGGTTTCAACAGGAGTATGTGTATATCTGCAGGGTACGCCTATATCAACTCCGCGAACTCCTGTCCCCTCAAATTGGAGATATGCCATATCGGTCAGGGAACCTATCAACGCTAAGCGTTGTAAATTAATTCCTTTTTTCTGTGCTGCCTGTTCAAATATACGCACCATGTCAGGATGTGGAATAGTTCCATTAAGTGTTCCACGCCCATGAAAATTATAGAGGCTTAAGACTGGACCATCCCCCATAGCAACATCATTCATGTTTTTCATGTCAGGAGTTTTACCCTCCAAAGCTATATCTATACAAATAGCCACATCTGGTTTTGTAGTTCTTGCTGCAACCATAGCTCCTCTTAGATTGAATTCCTCCTGCACTGTGCCCACTAAATAAACAGTATTTTCGGGCTTATGTTCTCTAAAGCGGTAAGCTAATTCCATAACAATAGCACATGCTATTCTGTTATCAAGCGAAGTGCCTGATACCACTGTTCCTGCTAATTTTTTAAATTTTGGTGTATACACCACAGGACATCCTATTGTTATCCCCATTTTTTCAACCTGCTCACGATTTGCTGCTCCTACATCAACAAAAAGAGATGTATATTTTTCTACGATATACTTTTCTTCTGCCGGAGTTGCATGATGTGATTTGACACCTATAACTCCATCTATCATCTCACCTTTGCGATTTTGAATCTGTACGTCTAATGCTGGCAAAACCTTTTCTGGTATACCCCCTACACGCTCCAGTCTTATAAATCCATCGGGTTCAATATATCGAACCATAAATCCAAGCTGATCCATATGCCCAAAAACCATCACTGAAGGGGCACTGGGGTTTTTGCCCTCTACTTTTGCAATACAATTCCCAAAAACATCTATTTTTACAGGGAGATTATTTTCCTCAAACTTCTTTTTCATATATTGAGCCATCTTTTGCTCATAACCTGATAGCGACGGAATGAGCGCAGTTTCCATTAGTAGTTTTTCAATTCTCATTATTTATCACCCTTTTTTCATAACATATGCATTATATTTTTTGTAGATTGATACAGTTGAGCATAGTATTTTTTATATTTTTCATAAACTTCACGATGATCTGAGTTTGGCTCTGTAATGTAGTCCACCTCTATCCATTTCTTAACATCTTTTGGAGATTTAATGATTCCGACTCCAAGCCCGGCTAAAATAGCATCTCCGTATGAAGCACCGATAGTAATCTTTGGTACGGTTTGTCTAATCCCACAGATATCACTGACTGTCTGAACCCATAATCTAGACTTAGTTCCTCCTCCAACAGCCATTATATTATTAAGCTCAACACCGGCTTTTCGGATCATATCTAAATTTTGACAAATTCCATAGCCAATTCCCTCAAGAGCCGCTTTTACAACATGACCTCTTGTATGGCTGAGATTAAGACCAAAAAATACACCTTTTGCTTGAGGATCTTGAATTGGCATGCGCTCTCCTGAGAAATATGGTAAAACAATTATTCCATTTGATCCCGCTGGTATGTTTTCAGCCTCAGAAAAAAGTGCAGTATATGCATTTCCTTCCCCATTTTCTTCTCTTTTTAGTAAATCTTTGGCAAAATTATCTCTAATCCAGCGCGTAAGGGAACCGGTCGTTGCCATACCTGAGGTAATTGTAAAAATATCCTCTAAAACATAATGGCCTGACCATAAACCAGTATTTTCGAGAAATGTATCTGTAAGGTGAATCATAAAGGCAGTAGACCCATACATAAGCATAGTATCCCCGGGTTCTACAACACCAACGCTTACTGCCTCAGCTCCAGCATCGGTAGTACCCGCTATCACAGGCGTTCCTTCAGCAAGACCTGTTTCTTCACTAGCATGTTTTGTAACTGTACCAATTATATCAGTAGTATTTACTATTTCAGGTAGCATTTCTTTAGGGCATACATATTCGCAAAGTTCATCGTTCCATGTCATTGATTTATAATCAAGCATTGGTTGTGCACGCATTGCTGAATATTTATCTACACAAAATTTCCCGGTTAGTTTTGCTGTTAAAAATCCCGAGGCTATTGTAAAATGTTTTGTTTTTTCATATATTTCAGGTTCATTATCTCTTATCCATTTTATCTTTGGGCCAAAGGATTCTACATTACAATTGGCACCGCTTATCTCAATCATTTTTTCATTACCTATCTGCTCATTAAGTTCTTCAGCTTGCTTTTTACATCTTGTATCAATACCGTACAGTATGGCGTTCCTCAGAGGATTACAGTTTTCATCTACTGGAGTAATAGCTGCCATTATTGTGCTGATGCCAATACAAGCTATCTCATTTGGAGATATGCCACTTTTATCTAGCAATTCCTTGACAATCTTTTTGAAATCAAACCACCAATCATTAATAGGATCATGTTCAGCATACCCAGGCTTTGGAACTTTTAGTACATGTTTAGAGATTGCTGTAGCTTGGATATTTCCATTGTGATCACAAATAACTCCTTTAGACTCATATGTCCCACAATCAAATCCCAAAAGATATTTTTTATCCATACATTTCACCTCCTTAATCTACTCCCTTTCAAAATCGTAAGTTGTATAATCACCTTGCAGGAACTCCATAACCCATTTTGTAAGTATTTCAATATCCTTCATATCAACAATTTCGCAAGGACTATGAGTATACCTGCGAGCACAGCCAATATCTATACATTTAATACCCATTCCTTCTAACTGTAGATAAGCTGCATCAGTTAGGCCTCCCATCATGACACTACGCTGAAATTTTATTTTTGCTTTGTTCGAACTTTCCTCCATAATGCGAAGCATTGCAGGATGTGGGATTGTTCCATTTAGTGTTCCACGCCCATGAAAGTTATACATTGTAAGGATTGGTCCATTACCCATTTGAACATGGCTGCTTCCCTGCAAGTCTGGAGTATCGCCACATGCACCACCATCTATACAAATAGCAATATCTGGCCTAATTGTTCGTGCAGCCATCATAGCTCCGCGAAGGTTAAATTCCTCTTGAACAGTTCCTACGAAATAAACCGTACTTTTAGGTTTCTTGCCACAAAGAAAATGCGACAGTGTAAGTAAAGCTGTACAACCTGTGCGGTTATCCGCAAAGCTTGCAAGTACTCTTGTACCTTGTAATTTTTGGAATTTGGGTTTGTATACTATTGGAGAACCGATATCAATACCTAAATCCAACACCTGTTGTCGACTGGTTGCACCTATATCAA
>JALHJR010000147.1:0-1724 GCA_022840405.1 Tepidanaerobacter acetatoxydans | reverse complement strand
TTTACCGGCCAAAGCCTCGGAAAAAATCCGTTTTACGATTTCAGCCTGTTCTTTATTGATAAATAGCTTTCCATCCACATAATCGTAACCATAGGGAGGGTATGAAATCTTGTATGTTCCGTTTTGAAACCTGCGCCTGATAGACCACTTACTATTTTCTGCAATGGATAATGACTCGTTTTCTGCAAGGCTGCTCAAAATTGTCAGCACCAATTCGCCTTCCATGCGCTGCGTGTTTATATTCTCTTTCTCGAAATAGATGAAAACACTGAGATCGGTAAGTTTTCGCACCATCTCAATGCAGTCGGTTGTGTTTCTGGCAAATCTGCTGACTGACTTGGTTATAATAAAGTCAATTTTCCTGTTTTCACAATCTTCAAGCAGCCTTAATAGTCCAGTTCGGTTTTCCTTTTTTGTGCCTGATATGCCTTCGTCATAATAAATCCCTGCAAACTCCCAATCAGGATTTGCTTTTATATAGGATTCATAATGGTCTTTTTGTGCTTCCAGGCTTGCCATTTGCTCATCACTATCGGTTGAAACCCTGCAATAAGCTGCCACTCTTACCTTTGGTTTGAAAGCTTGAAGAGCATTGTTTCCATCAATCCTTGTTACCTTTCTCACTGTTTTCACCTCCTTTGGGTATGTGACATGTTACCTCTATGTGCCGCTAATAGCAAGCTAATTAGGCCATAAGCTGTGCGTACATCGGAGAGAAAGTTTTAAGATTTAACTTGTCGATTTTATGGAATTCTTCCTCTGAAATCAGTCCCGCTTTAAGCATCTTTTGCAGGATTTTATATGCCCGCCAGTAATCAACCTCTCTTTGAATTTCCTCCTGTGTTATCTTTGTATAGTTCGTTTCCTGCGGGTTATATGGTAAATGAATAGCCGCCTCTATCATTCAAGCACCTCCTATAAAAACTTAGGACAGCCGCGATTGGCTGTCCTTTATCGTTATTCCGGCAATTTCAGAACTTGTCCGGGGTAAATAGTATCTGAAGTCAGGCCATTGAGTTTCTTAATCTCCGGATATCTTGTTCCTCTACCGAGTTCTTTTTCCGCTATTCTCCATAAGGTGTCGCCTTTTTGCACTATATAGGTTCTATTGCCCTTGATATCAGGAATGCTATTTACAATTACAAGGTTTTCTTTTGCTACCCAAGTGTTTATGCCTGCAATCTCTTGGCCGCCGGATTTCTTAACCTTTTTGCCAAGCAAAACACATTCTTTGCCGCCTTTTATGACCGGCTTGCCTTTGTATAAAGTCTGTGTGACCCTGTGGTAATAGTCATTTTTGACCCACGTTGGAACTTCCACACTGCCGGGGTAGTAATTCTTTACACTGACCTTAAACTCCACCATATCTCCAATTCCAATATCAGTATTGTTATCTGTACTGTTCTCCAGCGCTTTTTTTACTGCTTTACGGAAAGTGTCCATATTCTCCCCATGCTTGGGAAACCAGTGCATCACATCAGCATGGTTGCTGGCAATACCGAGCTTATATCCTTCGGAGTGGCAGATGATGTCATTCTCATTAAGACCGTACTTCTTGCAGAGCATAACGCAGAGTTCAACAGCATTCTGCCACGCTTTACGGAAATAATCTTCCTGCTTTGCTGCATCATAACCCACCATTACCGACCCGGATTTATACGAAAACCCAGCAGGCTCACAGATTTCAAAGCCAATATGGGTATTGTTGGCTGCTCCTCCCGCAT
>JALHJR010000146.1:0-1736 GCA_022840405.1 Tepidanaerobacter acetatoxydans | reverse complement strand
TCCGCCAAAATCGCGAGAATTGCAGCAGGAATAGCTCCAGCCAGTATCATTTCATTTCTATATATTTGGATTCCGGTAAAAATTAATTCTCCAAGTCCTCCCGCGCCGATGTATGCGGCAATAGTAGTCGTGCCTATGTTTATTACAGTTGCAACCCTTATACCTGCCATAATTACAGGCAAAGATTGGGGCAATTCTACCATTCGCAGTATTTGAAAGTCTGTCATTCCCATGCCTCGTCCTGCTTCGATCATAAAGGGTGAGACTTCCTTGATACCCGTATAGGTGTTTTTTACTATGGGAAGCAGGGCATACAGGAACAAGACCAATATCGCAGTTTTTCTACCGATGCCCAGAAAAGGTATCAGGAGGCCAAAAAAGGCTATACTGGGAATTGTTTGAAATATACTAGAGATGGCAAGTATTGGACTTGCCAGGTATTTATAGCGGGTTATTGCTATGCCGATGGGGACACCGATTGCTATAGCAGTTAGTACCGCAGTTCCGGTAAGTGTAAGGTGCTGAAGCAGCAACTGAAATATGCGATCATAATTGTTTATGAAAAAAGTAAGCAGCTTCATTTTTTGTCCTCTCCTTTCCCTGGATTAGCCGTTGCCCCTAAAACATTGACTAAACTGGATCGGGTGACAAGTCCTACAAGTTTATTGTCGCTGCTGACGACTGGCACATAACCTACTTGTTTTTGTGCCATTATTGAAAGCACCTGATTTACATTAGCATCCTCGTTTACATAATAAACCTCTGCCTTTACTATTTCAGATATTTTCTCTGCTTTGTCAAAGCTTTGAAGCACGTCGTTTGCGGTAACAAGTCCTATAAACTTTTCAGATCGGTCTACAACCATAAGGCTGTCAACTTTTTCTCTTCGCATTTTTTCCAATGCTTGAGTTAAAGTCCTTTCCGGAAGAATTGTTACAGGTTCTGTTATCATAATATCTTTAACCTTAATTAATTCAGGTCTTTTGAGCAATCGATCTCTTCCGATGAACTCCTCTACAAAACCATGAGCAGGATTTTTCAATAATTGTTCGGGAGTATCATATTGGAGCACCTTTCCATCTTTCATAATAGCTATTTTATTTGCAAGCTTTAACGCCTCATCAATATCATGGGTAACAAAAACAATGGTTTTTCCCAGTTTATCCTGCATGTCCAAAAGTTCGTCTTGGAGGGTTGCTCTTGTTATGGGATCAAGCGCTCCAAAGGGCTCATCCATCAAGATTATATCCGGATCTGCTGCAAGGGCTCTGGCTACACCTATTCGCTGCTGCTGACCGCCGCTTAGCTCATCAGGATAGCGGTTGTAGAATTTAGAGGGGGGCATCCCCACCATTTCAAGCAGTTCTTCTATTCGCTCCTTGCGCTTGGCTTCAGGCCAGTTTTTTAGGTATGGCACAAGACCGACATTTTGAGCAATGGTCATATGGGGGAAAAGTGCAATTTGCTGTATGACATAACCGATATTTCGCCTAAGCTCTACCGGCTCTGCTTTACTTATGTCAGTTCTATTAATGTAAATTACGCCCTCGGTCGGTTCTATCAAACGGTTAATCATTCTTAAAGTCGTGGTCTTTCCGCACCCGCTGGGACCAATCAATACAGTGATTTCACCGGAAGGCAGATCTATTGTCAAATTGTCTACAGCGATTTGCTCTCCAAATTTCTTAGTGACATTTTTAAAGCTTATCAAAAAAAGCCCTCCCTTCTTTTTTGCA
>JALHJR010000145.1:0-1736 GCA_022840405.1 Tepidanaerobacter acetatoxydans | reverse complement strand
ACCAGAAGCTGAAATATATATTTTTGAGATTTCAGCTAGAATAGTTGCAGGAACAAATCTTTTTGAGCCATATTCTCCATATACTTATATTAAATACGGAAAGCCTATGTCTACAGGTAGAAGGATTGCGTTAGAAATTAAAAATGCAATAAATAAGGGAAAGCTTTTAGATATAGTGTGCTAAAGTCCTGTTGGGATATCTATAAATTCTGTTTTAATTTTAAATTTCTCTTCAATATTTTTTCCCAAAGACATTATTCCGAGTTTTTCTGTTGCATAATGTCCGGCAAATATTAAATTTATTCCAGCTTCTTTGGCTATATGGTATATGGCGTGAGAAGGTTCTCCAGTGATAAATAAGTCAAGCTCTTCTTTTATACAATCTTCAAAAGCAGATCCCCCGCCACCACTTACTATTCCAACAGATTCCACTTTATCGGGGCCAAAATTAAAACATTCTACTTTAGCGGATAATGATTTTTCCAATTTTCTTGAAATTTCTTTGATACTCTTCTTTTTTTCATATTTTCCCTTGAATCCTATCTTCACGCCATGGTATGCTCCAAACGGTTCAGGGTATGAGAGATCCAAAATCTTTACTAATCCTATATTATTTCCAATTTCAGGGTGCATGTCAAGCGGAAGATGTGCAGCGTAAAGAGAAATATCTTTTTCTAAAAGATATGAAATTCTTTCTTTCACTAGGCCTCTTATATTTTTTAATCCGCCCCAAATAAGTCCATGATGGACCAATATGAGATCTGCTTTCCGTTTTGAAGTTTCTTTGAATATTTCAAGAGAACTATCCACACCAAGACAGATCTTCTTTACGTCTTTTTTTCCTTCTATCTGCAGCCCATTTATCGAAACATCTGATATTTCATTTACCTTGAGATAATCATCCATATAATTAATGAGCTCATAAAGTTCCATGTTGCTTAATTTGAAAAGGCATTTAAATAACTTATACTTAGCCCTACTCACATGGATGTAGAAATCATATGGGATATTGACTCCTTCATAAAGAGACTTGAAATGCTAAGAGAAAAAGGGGTAGTGTTTGGAATATACAAGAATAATCTTTATGTTGAGGAGCTATCTGCATTGAAGGAGCTTCAAAAGGAAAAAAAAGAACCTTTTTTAGCATCAGAAGACAATGAAGACAACTATTACGATAAGATAAAGATTTGTAAGATGATCCTTCTTGATATTAAAAACGGAGGATTTTTTTATGATAAACTGATAAAGACAATTCCCGAAATATCCCATATCAAGTATGACTCCATCAAGAGAATAGATTTCGATGAGGATACTGATTATTTTTATATTAAAACTAAAGACGGAAAAAAATTTGCACTTAACGAAGAAGATCTTTTGTTAGTGTATGGTAAGTTTTATCGGGCCCCTGATCTATTTGACTTTGAAACAATCTACTATGGGGATAAGATATTTTCCTGTCATAAATATTCTGATGTCGAATGCTCGAAAGTTTCTGAAATTAAGGAAGGCGAATTTACAGTTATAGAAACAATCGCTGTTATTAAGAATGAAAGCGGTGAAGAGAAGAACGTAGTTATGTTACAGCGCTGGCCTGTCCGTAAACCAAGACCAGTGGCTCGACGCTTGCCACCTATTATTCCTCTAACAACAGGACAGAGGGTAGTTGACGCTTTCTTCCCTATAGCTAAAGGTGGGACAGCTTGTGTTCCAGGCCCCTTTGGTTCAGGAAAGACCGT
>JALHJR010000009.1:0-57048 GCA_022840405.1 Tepidanaerobacter acetatoxydans | reverse complement strand
ATTGGCTAATTATTACAAAGAAATGGATAAAAAAGGTGCTTTTTTAATCCTAAGCAATTCCGATCCCAAAAATGAAGACATAAACGACGATTTTTTTGATGTTCTTTATTCCGGTTTCAAAATCGAGCGAGTAAATGCCAAAAGATCTATTAATTGCGATGGCAAAAAGCGAGGCAGTATTAAAGAACTTGTTATAAGAAATTATGATTGATTATGGGGGTCAGCATATGGACTCATTGTATTTTGCAAGGCTAAAAGTTAACAGTGCGGAAGCTGTGATAGACAAGTTTTATGATACATTGATTGATACCAATAGAGGTTATAATTTTTTCGTCGATTTTATTGGCTCTTTTTAATATTATCCCCTCTACGAATCTATGATAAAACCAAAGAGAAACTAAAAAGTTTTTGCGACTTTCTTATAAACATGTAAAGGAACTCTTAACCGCACTGCTGCGGTTTTTTCTTTTTCCTAGCATACACTTATTGACCCATTGCTTTTAAAAATTTGTTGTGAATAATTTACCTCCGTCCCCAAAAATGGATCGTCCTCAAATATTCACTGCAAGGGAGGATTTTAGGTATAATTGTAGAAATATATAAATATTTGTATTTTGCTATTTTAACACTTAATATTTGTAGGAGGTTCATATGATAGAAGAAATTATAAAAGAAAAATTGGAAAGATTAAAAAAAAGTGGCAATCCGGATATCATAGTTGATTTGGCATTACTTAATGCTTCAGTTGGCAATTATGAGGTTTCACAACTTTATATCAATGAATATAAAAAAATATCAAAGGAAAGCACCGATATTATTCAGCTGCCTAATCATATTTTTCAACAGATACTGGATATAAAATACCATAATAAATGGAGAAATTATAGAAGAGAACGAAATCAAAACGAAAAAAAGAGATTTGCAGTTACGGCATCTTTATGCGAGGGAGATGTATTTGAAATAGGTTGTGCAAATGGCGATCTATCATCTTATATCTCCATGTACGGAAATAGGGTTTACGGAATTGATTTAGATCCGATTGCTGTCGAACTTGCAAGATATAAAATGTGGTCTTTAGGGTTAAGCAACTGTTTTTTTAATATTGGTGATGCAAATGATTTGCTGTTGCCAGATAGTCTGTTTGATACAGTTGTTCTTGCAGAAATCTTGGAGCATGTACCTAATCCGGAGAATGTAATATTCGAAGCGAAACGAGTTTGTAAGAAAAATGGTAAAATTATCATAAGCGTGCCAAGAGGATACAGAATTCCTTCTCCTGATTATTTGCATGTATTTAATGAAGATAAAATAGTAAAGCTTATAGAAAGTACTGGTGTAAAAGAAAAAGATATCTATTGGGATTCTAATATACCTAATGAATGGCTATTATGTTGGTTTTACAATAGAAAAGAAGATAATAAAATAGAAAATAATATCCCTACTGAAGAATATTTTATTCCTTCTCACCCTTTAGAGTCATTAAGCAATGCGGGTATGGTTTCTGTTATACTTCCTACATTTAATGGTGAAGCTTATATAGGAGAAGCCATAGACAGTATATTAAAACAAACCTATCAGAATATTGAATTGATAGTTATAAACGATGGATCTACCGATGAAACATACAAGAAATTAAAGCCATATATTGATAACGGGTATATTAAATATATTTATCAAGAAAATTCTGGTAAGCCTGCTGCTATAAATAAGGGAATAGAAATGTCAAAAGGTGATTATATTTGGATATTTGATGATGATGATACTGCGTTTCCACGGAAGCTAGAGGTACATATGAGACAATTTTTAAGAAAACCGGAAGTAGACTTGCTGCATACTAGCGCAGTTTATACTGATTCAAAAAATTCTATACCTCTACTTGTTTGGGAACCATCGAAAATCGAACAAAGAAATTTGCTAAGAAGTGAGCTTCACGGATGTCTGTTTCATGGTGTATCTGTCGTTGCTAGAAAAGAATGCTATTTAAAAGCCGGAATGTGGGATGAACGATTAATAAGAGCTCAAGATTACGATATGTGGATCAGATTGTCGCGGATTTGCAATATAGATCAAATTTCCATGCCAACTGTTACATATAGACAACATAAAAAGGTCAGAGGCTCAAAAGATAATCCTATACCTGTTGAAAAAATTGCCACTGCTACAAAAGAATATGAAATGGTAATTATGGAGAAGGTTTACAATAATATTCCCTTAGAGGAAATCTTTCCTGAAATTAAAGAAAGACCTGATAATCCCGGCATGAGAGTATCTGCACTCATTGAAAGAGCATATGCTATGGCAAGGCGAGAGCTATTTAATTTTGCACTGAAAGATTTAAAAGAAGCATTTGATTTGGCTCTCTTAAATTATCCTGTAAATCTTACAGATTATGGTATTTATTATATTGATAAGTTTAGCAAAGAAATTACCGTAATGAAAGATGAAAATTTGAAAAAGATTATAAGATATTTTACCGTATTAATTGCAAGCGAAAATTCACCTCATTATGTAAAAAAGACAAAAAATATTCCCACCCTCTCACTCTGCATCATTACAAAGGATGAAGAGAAGAATATTTCACGATGTATAAATAGTGTTAAGGATATAGTGGATGAGATTGTGGTGGTGGATACAGGTTCAAAGGATAGGACGGTGGAGATAGCCGAAAGCCTTGGCGCAAGAGTGATACATGAAAAGTGGCAGGATGATTTCAGCAAAGCGCGAAATACTGCTATAGAACATGCCAAATCTGATTGGATATTGTTCCTAGATGCGGATGAGGAAGTTAAAAAGGAAGATGTTGCAAAAATCCTGCCCTTGCTAAACGACGATACTGTAGAAGCTTATATATTCAAATTTGTAAACTATGGGGGAAGTAATGTTTCAGATGATTTTGCCCAGATTCACTATAATTTTAAGTTATTTAGAAATAATGGAAAGCTGAAATACATATATCCTATCCATGAAAATTTAAAAAATGTGGCAGATGACAGGGAGCCGATATATAAAAAAGCAGATATAACAATCTTGCACTATGGCTACTTAAGCGAAATAAGAATTGAAAAGAACAAGACACAGCGGTATATAAAAATGCTTTCAGATTACCTTTTAGAACATCCTAATGACATGTTCCAGCATGTCAATCTGGGGGTAGAATATTTCAATGCAGGTGAGTATAGAAAGGCAATAAAGCATTTAATGATTGCTTACAAATCCTTACCTGCTAATTCATCTTTAATGATAAGAGCGTTGATATATTTGATATATGCACATACTGAGTTAAAGGAGTATGAGCAGGCGTTAAATATTATTAAGTATGCTGCAGCAAGATATCCGCAAGTGCCGGATTTCAGATTCCTTGAGGGGAACATATACATTGAGCAAAAGCGGTATCAAAAAGCTGTTGAAATGTTCACAGAATGCTTGTCGATAGGCGAATACAAAGGAATAGCAAATATTATAGCAGGTACCGGAAGTTACAAGGCAAGATATATGATTGCTTTTTGTTATGAAAAATTAGGTCAGCTGCATAATGCCGTACAAGAATACACCAAGTTGCTTATAGCAAAACCCGGATACGGACAGGTTTTCAAAAAACTTTTCGAGATCCTTGTTAAAAATGAAAAGCCTGAAGCAGTAAGAGAATTCTTTGACAAGTATGTGGAAAAAACAAATCCTAACAACTTTGCTATATTGGCTCAGCTATACTTGGATATTGGAGAATTCGATACAGCATTGCAATATCTTGAAGAAATTAATATTGACATTGGAGGATTAAACAATTTAAAGGGCATTGCATACATGGGCCTAAAAAAATATGATGATGCCTTAAAATGCTTTGAAGCAGAATTCGGCAAATCAAGAAATATGTCGGTTTATTATACATCCTTATGTTATATAATACTAAAAAATCTTGATCGCGCAAAAGACATATTGTGGGAACTTGAAGATTCAGCGGATAAAAAACTATTTTTAAGCTTAATCGGCGATATGAGAGCAAAATTTGACGACATAAGAGAATCATTTTTTCAATTGCTGAGTTTCTTGTTAAAAATAAATGAATTTGAGTTGTTCAATAATGCATTAAACATTTATAACATTGATTTTGGAAGAGACGATTATGCAAGATATGGCAAAATGATGCAAGACTATGGTTTTGAAGAACCGGCGGTTCAATCTTACATCATAGCTGCAGAACGGAATTGCCAGAATGCGGAAGTTTACAGATATCTTGCGCAAAAGGCAATTGAAAAAGGAATGAATGATGATGCGTTAGTCATGGCCTCAAACGCGCTTAATTTAGATAAAACAGATATTGACAATTATATGCTGATATACCGATTGTATACCATTATGAATAAAAATGATGAAGCAGAATTAATCGACAAGATTGTAAAAGAAATGTATCCGGAAATAAATCTCGAAGAACTTGCTGCAATTGCACATAAAGGCTTTTAATACCTGTAAAGCAATTAAGAGAGAAAGGGCAATAAGATGTTAAATTGACCATTAATAAAGAGCTTGAACTATAAAAACGAATAAAAACCGAAATAACAGCGGAATTTCAAGATTAATTTTTTCATCCGGATACCGATAATAAGAGTGAATAGACAATTTTCGATCCGGCCGGTCGAAAAAAAATTGCCCGCAGGGATGCGGGAAAATAAAAATAATCAGGGAGGAATAATTAATGAGAATTAATAACAACATTATGGCGCTGAACACTCACCGCCAGCTTTCAATCAACAACACCAACACTCAAAAATCACTTGAGAAACTGTCATCAGGCTATAGAATCAACAGAGCCGGTGACGACGCCGCAGGGCTTGCCATCTCTGAAAAGATGAGAGCACAGATTCGCGGCCTTAATATGGCATCAAAGAATGCCCAGGACGGTATTTCCCTTATTCAGACTGCAGAAGGCGGACTTAATGAAGTTCACTCTATCTTACAGAGGATGAGAGAGCTTGCAGTACAATCGGCAAATGATACAAACGTAGAAATTGACAGAAATGAAATCCAGAAAGAAATAAACCAGTTGACATCAGAGATCAACAGAATTGGAAATACTACCGAATTTAACACTATGAAACTACTAAACGGCGACAGGGCTATAATTACCGCAGATGAAACAACATCTATAACAAAAGTAAATAGTGGGACATATGATGCAGCATTTTCTTTAGGAGTTTCATGGACTGGACTGGATAGCGGGGCTGAACAGCCAAATCTTTCAATAAAATTTACAGATGGAAACTCCGGAGCTTTTGAATGGTCAAAACTAAGTACCACTACTTCTATTTCTGCAGACTTAACAATATCAAGAAGCGGAAATGACTTCTTAGTAGATTTTTCTGGCAAAGATGACGATGGTGATACCTTAACTATAGACCAAGACAAAATGGCTTATGATGAGGCAAATGATAAATACGTATACAATGCCAATGGAATCAGCTTTGAGATAACAGCTGATGAAGTAGCTAAATTTAAAGATGGTGCAAGCGTTACTATTGATTTAAAAGCTTATGATTTAGATGGAAATGGTACGCAAAACATGACACTTGAAACAGTTGAAACCGTTAATGACTATGAGACACATACTTTAAAAGCTAGCGGCACAGCATATGGTAGTTTTACCACACCCATAACAGTAGATTCTGATAGTGCTGATTTTATAGAAGGTGTAGTTGGTATAAAGATTACAGCAACAGGATTAAGTGCAGCATCAGGAACTTATAAAGTCGAATTATTAGATAAAGAAGGGGTTGCCCTTAATACTGATACAATAACAAGTGCGGCATCTGTAACAGCAATTAATTACGATCAACATGGCATTAAATTTACTTTTGATGTTAAAGATACGGATGCGTTTACAATAACTAAAATGTTTGATACAACCACAATAACAGAAACTACTAAAAAAACTGTATCTGATAAATCGCTTTATTTCCAAGTAGGAGCTAATGAGCATCAGGCTATGACCTTGGATATGAATGACATGAGGTCTGTAGCTTTAGGATTATCTTCAATAACAGGTGGAGGAACTTTTATAGCCGATAAGGCTGTTACCGATGGCACAAGCAATACCTCTGTAGAACATGCACTTGATGTATCAAGCCATGAAAAAGCAGCAGCAGCAGCGACAATTATCAACAATGCCATTGAAACAGTATCTGCAGAGCGTTCTAAGCTGGGTGCTATTCAAAACAGACTAGAACACACCATCAACAACCTGGACGCGTCCGCAGAGAACTTGACAGCAGCAGAATCCCGTGTGCGCGATGTAGATATGGCCAAGGAAATGATGGAGTTCACCAAGCAGAACATCTTGACTCAGGCTGCAACTGCTATGCTGGCTCAGGCCAATATGGCGCCACAGACTGTGCTTAAGCTTTTAGGTTAGACTCTGCATCTTATTCTGTAATTTCTATAATTTGGCATGCCCGGCGTGTTTTCGCCGGGCTGCATACTATGCGGGGTGATATTATTTGAGGATAGATTCATCTTTTCCTAGCAATATAGATGTTAGTAAGGCTAGTTATTCTCAAGGAAAATCCCGGGAAAATACCATGAATAAAACGGTACCGGAGGCAAATCAAGCAGTAAATGATTTTAAAAGGGCTTTAGGTAAAGAGGATTTTGATATGATTATTGATAGCTTAAAGAGTATCCCGACAGAGCTTACGTTTACGCGCCTAGAGTTTAAAATACACGATGAAACTAAAAGAGTTATGGTCAGGATAGTCGACAGATTAAGCCATGAGCTCATATCCGAAATCCCGCCGGAAAAATTCTTGGACCTTATTGCAGGTCTTTGGAAGCAGGCAGGGTTGATAGTTGATGAGAAGGTGTAGGTTTGATTATATAAAACCATAGGGGAGGTGAAAAAAAGATGTCATACAGTCCCATGCGAATAGGCGGTTTGGTCTCGGGCATGGATATAGACCAGATTGTATCTGATCTGATGAAAGCTGAACGGACGCGGGTAGACAAACTCTACCAGCAAAAACAAATCATGGAATGGCAGAAGGCAGACTACCGCGACATCAATCTAAAACTCCGGTCGCTGTACAATACCTCCTTTGACATGAAACTTTCCAGCTCTTATCTAAAATATAAGGCCGTAGGGACCATGAATGACGGTGCGGACTTTAGCAAGTATTTTTCCGTATCACCGGGAGCAAGTGCGGTGCCGGGCGATTATAAGGTAGAGGTGCAGCAGATAGCAAGCTATGCAAGGCTTGAAAGCTCAAAGGCTGTCACAAAGCCTTTAACAGGATCAGAACTCTCCGGCCAGATAGAAATCACCGACGGCGGTAAGTTTTCTGTGACGATAGACGGTGTAAAAAAGACGGTTGAATTAGATGCTGGAAATTATGATACATCAAATGCCGATGATCTAGAAGCTCTGGCACAGGACCTTGAAAAGGCAATAAACGAGGCCTTCGGCTGGCAGGGCGATGGCAATGGGGATACCATAAGCGGCATAAAGCGGGTGCAAGTAAATATCCAAAACAACAAGCTTACAATTCAGCCTGCCGAAAACTTTCATAAGGTCCCCATAACATTAAATGCAGCAGAAGGCGACACTGTGCTTTCAAAACTGGGTTTTGCCGATGGGGCAGCTTACAGTCCCCTAAATCTGAATACATCTCTAAAATCCCAAATATCCGGCAGCATCGAAGGAGATACCATATCTTTTAATATAAACGGTAAAGCATTTGAATTTGATTCTAATGCAAGCCTTCAGACTATTCTTGATAAAATCAACACAACTGCAGATATAGGGGTAACGGCACGCTATGATACACTTACGGATAAGGTGGTTCTGACATCAAAGAAAACAGGCCTTGGAGCAAAGATCGAAATAACTGAAGACAGCGGTCTGTTTAATGCACTGGGCTTTAATGCAACTGAAGCAGTGGGCCAAAATGCCCGTATAGTCTTAAATAATACCATCGTTGAAAAATCTGCCAATGATTTTACTGTAAACGGTATGAGTTTCAGTTTGAAGGAAACCATGGCAACCGGCAAAGTAGCAACATTTAGGCTGGAAAACGATGCCGATGCGGCGGTGGAGAGCATCAAAAAGTATGTTGAACTTTATAATGAAACCATCGACATGATCAACGGAAAGCTCACAGAAGAACGCTACAGAAAATTCCCCCCGCTTACCGATGAGCAGAAAAGTGCAATGAGTGAGGATGACATAAAGCTCTGGGAGGAGAAGGCAAAAAGCGGGCTTTTAAGGTCTGATTCGATGCTTGACGGTATTGTGAGGAAGCTTCGCTCAGCAGTATCAAATCCGGTGTCGGGCCTTGCAAAAGAAATGAGCACATTGTCTGCCATAGGTATTACTACTAATGATTGGAAAGAAAAAGGCAAGCTGTACATCGACGAGGATAAACTTCGAGATGCCGTTACAATGGACCTAGAAGGGGTTATGAAACTGTTCAATGCCTCCGGAGATGATTTTAGCTCTCAGGGTGTGGCAACTAGGTTTTACGACATACTCAAGGGTGGAATCCAAAATATTACCGAAAAAGCCGGCGGCGGGGAATATCAGATATATGACGACAGCATTCTCGGCAAGCAGATTCGGGATATGGAAGACCGCATTTTGAACTTGGAGGAGAAGTTGATTCAAACCGAAGAACGCTACTGGCAAAAGTTTACAGCAATGGAACAGGCGATACAGTATGCCAATCAGCAGAGTATGTGGCTGAGCATGCAGTTTAGTAATTACAGTTAGGTCTTTGCAGAGAAAAGGGGGCTTCTTTCTTGATAAATTCCAATGCTTATGAACAATACCGATATAATTCAATAATGTCAGCATCTCCAGAACGTTTGATGATAATGCTCTTTGAAGGTGCGGTAAAATTCGTCAAACTTGCCCGAAAAAATATTGCCGAAGATGATATAGCAAGTGCCAACTACAATATTTCAAGGGCACAGGATATTATAGCCGAGCTTGAATGCAGTTTGGATATGAGCTATGATGTATCGGAGAATCTGATGGAGATTTATGGCTTTTTATATGGGCAGTTGGTTGATGCAAACATAAAAAAAGATGTCGACACATTGGATATTGTCGAATCAATGCTGTCCGAGCTAAAGGAGACCTGGGGCGAGGCGTATTTGAAATTAAAGAAAAATGCGTGAAAAATAATCCGAGGAGCAGCGAAATCATGGATAAGGACATAGCCGGGCTGCTGAAAAGCAAACTGGAGAAACTGGAAATTTTATATAAATATACTCAAAACATTTCTGATGCTCTTAAAAAAGATGATACCGAGGAGTTATTGAAAGTTTTAAATTTACGGCAGCATCTGATGAAAGAGGTTGACTCTCTGGACTGCCAACTGCTCTCGTTTTTTGAAGGAAATATTGATGCATTTAAGGAATATGCTGCTGATGATAATAAAATATTAAAAGCAGTTTATGATAATATTGGAGTTTTTTTAAAAAAAATACAGCAGCTTGATGATGAAAACACCGCAGTTATGCAGAAACTGTTTTCCAAACTCAAGGATGATATCAGTAATTTAAAGCAGGCCGAAAATGCTTTGAAGGGATATGGGATTATCGGTAAAAGTGCTCGCGACGGGGCTTTTATCGATACGAAAAAGTAACCGCACGAAGAATCTTATTTAATCCTTACAAAGATACTCCACTGTATTTAGGATGACAAGTCGTTCTCGGCCTCTGAACAGTAACTTTTGTCAGGGCTATTGCAGCCTTTTGCCGGCTGTCCGACTGCGTTTACTATGTTAGCCAGCCAATAGTAACTTTTTTTTGTGAAGTGATTTATTTTTCTTGCATTTTATAACAAATGCGGTTATAATTAGTGATAAGGCATAACTTAGGTCTGTGGTTGAAAGTCGATGCCAGGGCCGGAGGCGAAGCGACTCCCAGAGTGACTGTTTCACTTGGCGGTATACGGCGTTTTTGGGGAAAACCAGGTCAGCTAAGAAAATGCCAATACAACTTTTTCAAAGTGAGGGGTTTTTTAATGGCATTTCAGGACAAAACAATAGTATGTAAAGAGTGTGGTAAGGAGTTTGTCTTCACTTCAGGTGAGCAGGAATTTTATGCTGAGAAGGGTTTTGAAAACGAACCCATCAGATGCAAAGACTGCCGTGATACACGTAAAAAAAGAATGAACGGCAACGGTCAGAGAAGGCAGAACAGGCAAATGTATGACGCAGTTTGTGCAGACTGTGGAGCAGCCACACAAGTTCCCTTTAAACCCAGAAATGATAGACCCGTATACTGCAGCGATTGTTATCAGAACCATCGTACGGCCCAAAACGGATATTAATAAAAGGGAAAATCAAAGTCCGGTTTTTATACCGGACTTTTTCTATAAGTTTCTATATGATTGAAGATTGTATGATAAATCGGCGAGGTGAAGGTGTTGAATAGCGGCAGTATTAGGCTTAAGATTTTGACGAAAGACAGAGTCGGTATGGTTTTGGATATTCTAAGAGTGCTCTACCAATACAGGGTAAACCTGAAGGCTTTAGAGGTCAGCCCAGGTTTAATCTGTATTAAAATTGACTGCAATTTTAACATACCTTTGTCTGATTTTTTGAATCAGTTAAAAGCACAAAAGGATGTCATTGAAGTAAGCCGTGTAGAACTTTTGCCGCAGGAAAGACGCGAGAAACACATAAAAGCTGTGCTGGATGCTACGGGTGAAGGCATAATCGCAATTGACGCCAAGGGCCTAATCACTACTTTTAATCCGGCGGCGGAGAAGATATTAAAGGTCAGGGCAGAAGATGCTTTGGGTAAAAATATTGCAGACCTTATTTCCGCAGATATTCCCATGTTAAAGACAATAGTTACCGGGGAAAGCTATGATAATGAAGAGATGATTATAAATACGGAGAAATTAAAGAGCCATTATATCACATCGGGTCGGCCCATACTTGACGAGGACGGCAATCCTATCGGTGCGGTGGCTTCACTAAGGGATATTGAAAGTGTTATAGAACTTGTCCATACTTTTACACAGTCTCCCATGATAACCTTTGATGAAATTTTAGGAGAAAGTAAAGAAATCACTAAGGTAAAAGAACTTGCAAGAATTGTGGCCAAAGGGGATTCGACGGTGCTCATCAGAGGCGAGAGCGGAACGGGGAAAGAGCTTTTTGCAAGGTCTATCCACATGGCAAGCCCGCGAAGAAATAAACCTTTTGTTGCGGTAAATTGTGCGGCACTGCCTGATACTCTTTTGGAAAGTGAACTTTTCGGATATGAGGAAGGGGCATTCACAGGTGCAAAAAAAGGCGGTAAACAGGGAATGTTTAAATATGCCGACAAAGGCACGCTGTTTCTTGATGAGATAGGTGAGCTTTCGACACATCTGCAAGTGAAATTGCTCAGGGTTTTGCAGGAAAATAAAATCAGGCGGGTGGGTGCCAATGAGGAAATACCTGTTGATGTAAGGATTATCGCAGCTACCAACAGAAATCTTGAAGAGTTGATGAAGAGCGGCCAGTTTCGCGATGATTTGTATTATCGTCTTAATGTAATTCCTCTTGTAATACCGCCTTTGAGAGAAAGAAAAGAGGATATTCCCATTCTGACACACGCATTTATCAAAAAACTGTCATATAAAATGAATAAAAAGGCACCGGACATCAGCGATGAGGCTATGCAGTGTCTGATGGATTATGACTGGCCGGGCAATATACGGGAACTGTCCAATGTCATAGAAAGGGCAATGAATCTTTGCAACGGCAAAATAGAGTCTTATCATTTATTATTTCAGCATGATGATTTTAAAACTACAGCAATTATCGGTACGGCATGTCAAAGAACTTTGAAAGATATAGTGGCTGAAACCGAAAGGCAGGCCGTAGTAAGTGCACTGAGGCAGCATACAAGCATAAGAAAAGCTGCTAAGGCTTTGGGTGTATCTCATGCTACTGTAATCAATAAAATGAAACAATATCAAATAAATCAAGAAGATATTTAGTGGTTAATATATTTTACAATGGTAAAATAATTAACCACTAAATTTTCATTTAATGGTTAAAAATCTTACCGGGTGGATATACACATGGTATTTTGACTGTTGGCACATATCTTGCATTATAATACAGTTGAAAGTATAAATCTATAATAGGAGGTTATATCTATGGATTGTAAAGTGAAAGGTTTTAATACAAAAGCTATTCATGCGGGACAAAAGCCCTGCCCTGTTACCGGAGCGCATGTAACTCCGATTTATCAAACTTCTACTTTTGTGTTTAAAGATGTGGACCAAGGTGCTCGCAGGTTTGCAGGCGAGGAGGAGGGCTATATCTACACAAGGCTCGGCAACCCTACCTTAACCGAGCTTGAGGCAAAAGTTGCCGCATTGGAAGGCGGAGAAGCAGCAATCGGTGCAGCTTCCGGTATGGCTGCAATTTCCACCGCACTTGTAACGCTTTTGAAGAAAGGCGATCATATTGTAGCAGGCGATGCCCTCTACGGATGTACCCACAGTTTTATAAGCGAGATTTTACCGCAGTATGGCATTGAGGTAACCATGGTGGATACATCTGATTTAAAAAACATCGAAAACGCAATGAAACCTAACACTAAAGTGATTTATGTAGAAACTCCGGCAAATCCAACAATGAAGCTTGTAGATTTGAAAGGTGCCTCCGACATAGCTCATAAACACGGTGCAATTATTATAGTTGACAACACATTTATGTCACCTTATCTGCAGCGCCCCATCGAACACGGTGTTGACGTAGTTGTCCACAGTGCAACAAAATATATAGGCGGACACGGTGATGTGCTTGCAGGACTGATAATCGGCCCCAAAGAATTGATAGATACAATGCGCATACCTTATTTAAAGGATTTTGGCGGAATTTTATCGCCTTTTGATGCATGGCTTTTACTGAGAGGACTTAAAACTCTGGGCGTCAGGATGGAACGCCACTGTGCCAATGCACAAAAGGTGGCGGAATACTTGGAAAAGCATCCGCTGATCGATAAGGTTTACTACCCGGGTCTTCCATCACATCCGCAGTATGAACTGGCTAAGAAGCAAATGGACGGTTTCGGTGGCATGATGAGTTTTGAGCTGAAAGGCGGTCTTAAAGCAGGTAAAGTATTGATGAATAGCGTAAAAATGATAACACTTGCCGTGAGTCTGGGCTGCGTTGATTCACTTATCCAGCATCCGGCTTCCATGACACATTCGCCGGTGCCTCGTGAGGAAAGGCTGAAAGCAGGTATTACCGACGGGCAGGTAAGACTTTCGGTCGGTATCGAAGATGTGGAAGATATTATCGCAGATTTGGATCAGGCTTTAAAAGAGGTTGAAAAACAAACGATGTAAAATAATCTAAAGTTTTTGTGACGGGAATAGCAGGATTATGGTATAATTATTTTCAATACAGATTTTAGTTTGCCGGTCAGGTCAATTGGTCGGCAAACTAAATAAAAAAACTAAATAAAAAAAGGAGGATATGAATGAAAAAAGGTAATCCAATTGCACTGCTGCCGTTGGTAGTATTTTTAGCATTGTTTTTAGGCTCCGGAATCTATTTCAACGCAAAGGGTGTCGACTTTGCATTTTATCAGCTGCCGGCTCCTGTTGCGGCTGTAGTCGGTGTTATTGTGGCTTTTATGATAGGTAAAGGCAGTATGAATGAAAAGATGGACACTTTTGTAAGCGGTGTGGGCGAAAGCAATATCATCATAATGTGCATAATTTACCTTTTGGCTGGAGGTTTCTCGGCAGTGGCAAGTGCCATGGGCGGTGTTGACTCAACTGTAAACTTCGGACTCTCAATTATACCGCCAAGTTTGATTTTGCCGGGACTTTTTGTAATTGCGGCATTTGTAGCTACAGCCATGGGAACTTCCATGGGAACTATCAGTGCCGTAGTACCAATTGCAGTGGATATGGCCATAAAAGCACAGCTTCCTTTAGCAGTAGCCGTTGGAGCAGTAGTAGGCGGAGCTATGTTTGGCGACAACCTTTCAATGATTTCCGATACGACGATTGCAGCCACCCGTACCCAGGGATGCGAAATGAGAGATAAATTTATAATGAACTTCATGATAGCACTGCCTGCTGCAATAATAACAATAATAGTAATGATAATCTTCGGCACCAGCGGACAGATTCCGGCAGAACTGGAATACAGCCTTATGAAGATTATTCCGTATATTGCTGTCTTAGTTCTTGCATTAATGGGAATGAACGTTTTTTTAGTCCTCATAATAGGTATTGCTTTAGGTGGAGTTATTGGTCTTATTGATGGCAGTTTTACCCTTATAGCATTTACTCAGACAATTTATGAAGGTTTTACTTCAATGCAGGAAGTATTCATACTTTCACTTTTGATAGGCGGTCTTGCTGCTTTGATTTCTAAGGAAGGCGGGATTGATTATCTGTTAAATGCTATCAGCAGTAAAATCAAAAGCACTAAGGGTGCTGAGCTTGGCATCGCAGCACTGGTATCGGTTGCTGATATATGTACGGCTAACAATACGGTAGCCATTGTTATAACTGGTCCCATGGCAAAACAAATAGCAGATGAAAACGGAGTCGATCCCAGGCGCAGTGCCAGTATGCTGGATATTTTCTCCTGCATATGGCAGGGTATTATACCCTATGGAGCACAACTTTTGCTTGCAGGACAGCTGTCTGGGATGTCACCGCTTCAGATAATACCGAAACTGTATTATACTTACCTCTTGGCTGTGATGGGACTTTTGGCAATAGCATTCGGTTTCCCGAAAATTAAAGCTAGGGCATAAAAATCAGGTAAAAGCGCGATAGTAATTACCCGGGATTAAATCTCCCGGGTTTTTCGTTTTTATACATCGAATAAAGTGTTACGATAAAAGTATCTTGTGTTATAATAAAATAGAAAATCTGGGCAAGGTATATGAAACGATACTAGATTTTGAAATTTGATGTAGGGAGAGAATTTCATGGAGTTTAGAGATTTTCATGTCCATCTGGAAGAAGGACCGTTTAGCGTAGACTGGATTAAAAGATTTATAGATGTAGGAACATCAAGAGGTGTTATTGAGATAGGGTTTTCAGAACATGGGCACAGGTTTAAGGAGTCAGTTGGATTGCTGTCAAGTGACGGCTTTAGAGGTGAGTGGACTTTTGGGGAAGCTACGGAAAGTATCCAAGACTACATAGAAGCAGTGGAAAAAGCCAAGAGTTTAGGTTTGCCGGTAAAATTTGGTATAGAGCTGGATTATACGCCGGAATATGAGGAGGATATAAGAAGGTTTGCAAGTTCTTTTCCCTTCGATTATGTAATTGGTTCTGTACATTGGCTGGGAGATTTTGGTTTTGATCATCCTGCATTAATTCATAAATGGGAAACCTCTGATGTGGATAAAGTGTATGATGAGTACTTTGATGTACTGTTGATGGCAGTAAAGTCAGGAATTTTTGATATTATCGCCCATCCTGATGTTATTAAGGTATTTGGATATAAAGCAAAAAAGGATATGAGCCAAAGATATGATGAATTGGCAAGAGCCATCAGTAGTATGGACTTATGTGCGGAAGTGAGCACAGCAGGGCTGCGAAAGCCTGTTGGAGAATTATACCCATCACCGCTTCTGATGAAGTATTTTAAAAAATACGATGTGCCGATAATACTTAATTCAGACGCTCATATACCGGAAGATGTGGGTCGGGATTTTGACAAGGCTTTGGAGTTTGTAAAGGAATTTAGATATGACAGATTATGTTATTTTGATAAGAGGGTAAGGAAATCAGTAAATATAACGGACTAACAAAATGTGAAGGAAGATGATGCTTTAATGCTGCATGTGGTGCTGTTGGAACCTGAAATACCTCAAAACACTGGCAATATTGCAAGGACTTGTGCTGCGACTGATTCGGTGCTTCATCTTATAGGGCCTTTGGGTTTCAGCTTGGACGATAAATATTTAAAGAGGGCCGGGCTTGACTACTGGCCACTGCTAGATGTGAGGTACTATGACAGTTATTTGGAATTTGAGGAGGAAAACCCCAGCAGATGCAAATATTTTTTAACAACAAAGGCAAAGCAGTGCTATGCGGATGTAAGTTATGAACCTGACTGCTATCTGGTCTTTGGAAAGGAAACGGCAGGGCTTCCGGTCCCGCTTCTTAAGGCTAACCGTGAAAGATGTATCAGAATCCCAATGACGGATGAAGCCCGCTCACTAAATTTATCGAATTCTGTTGCTATTGTAGTTTATGAAGCACTGCGTCAGATGGGATTTATGGGGCTTAAAATTGCGGGTCCTTCTAAAGCTTAAAGTAAAAAATACCGGCTGTGATTTGCAGAATATCACGACCGGTATTTTTCATTGGGGAAAAGTTCTTTTTTTATACTTTAAACTTGTTAACAAGCATTAGGAGATCTTCCGCAAGCTTTGCCAAATCTTGAGATGATGCAGATATACTTTCCATAGTAGCTGTTTGTTCTTCTGTTGAAGCTGAAACCTCTTGGGTTCCGGCAGCAGTTTCTTGGGAAATACTGGATATATCATAAATCATGCGGACTATGGCATCTATATGATTATATTGCTCCGCTAATTCACTTGAAATATTTTTAGCTCTGTCTGCAACCTTGTTTATTTCTGTTATCAAGGTATCAATATGCTTATTTATGTCTTGAATGAGCTCCTGACCTTCCTCTACTTCCTTCTTGCTGTCAGCCATGGAATTTACTGCAAACTTACTGCTGCTTTGGATAGTCTTAACTATATTTGATATTTCTTTTGCCGCTCCACCAGACTGCTCGGCAAGTTTGCGTACTTCATCTGCTACAACCGCAAAGCCCCGGCCGTGCTCGCCGGCTCTGGCTGCTTCAATTGAGGCATTTAAAGCGAGCAGGTTAGTCTGGTCTACAATCTCACTTATAATACTGGTAATATTGCCTATCTCACGTAACTTTACGTCAAGATCCTCCATTATTCGATTTGAATCATCGACTGATGTTTTTATTGAATCCATTTTATCTTTAGATAGGCGAATTTTCTGTTGGCTTTCCTGTGCCTTTTGCGTCATATTCTCTGCTGAACTTGCTGTTGAGCGTGCATTTTCCTCTACATTGCCGTTGGAGATAACCAGTTGATTTACAACCTCAGATATTTCCTCTAATTTTTTGGCCTGATCATTGGCTCCTACAGCTATTTGCTCCACTGCTTCAGCTACCTGTTGAGCCGATAATGAGCTTTGTTCGGCACCGGAAGCAAGCTCCTCAGCCGAAGCCGAGAGATTTTCAGCAGCAACTATAACCTCTTGAACCAAGTTCTTTAGATGTAAGGTCATAGTATCAAATGAAGCGGCAAGTGCTCCGATTTCTGTGTTGTCTTTTAATTTTACAACACCTGTAAGGTCATTATTGGCCACACTTTGTGTAACATGAAGCAAAGCTTGTAATGGGTTTGTTATAATACGTCCAAGCAGTATGCTTAAGCCAAGACTGATGAGTGCAACTATCAAAGATATAGTTGCAACGGTTTTAGTTATAGACGATATATGGACAAAAGCTTCATCTGTAGGCTGCTGTACAAATATTCCCCAGTCTAGCAGCTTATAGTTGCCAAAGGATACGAACTGCTCTTTTCCTTCGTCATCCGTATATGTAGTAAATCCTTTTTCGGAATTTAAGGCTTTTTTTACGAAGTCATACTTTGAATAATTTTCTCGGGCCTTAACAAATTTGTAATCCTTATGAGCTACTACGGTACCATCCTTATCGGTAATAAAAGCAAAGCCTTCTTCGCCTACTTTCATATTCATTACTATTCGCGTCAAACTTACCAAAGATACATCCGCACTGATTACACCAATTGGTTGGCCCGTATCTGATAAAATAACATTGGAAATCGAAACAATAGAGTTTCCGGACATAGAGTCTACCCTGACATTAGAAATGAAATTTCCTTTAGCCTCTAAAGCACCGCTGTACCAAGTCTCATCAGCAAGATTATAGTTATCTGGAAAAGTTGCAAAAGGTACGGCAAAAACGCTTTTATCTTCAATGTTTGCAACATATATGCGGAGAACTTGAGGGTTTTGCTGAGCTACGTCATACAAAAACGAAGATATTTGGTCTTGGTCCATACTCCTTACAGTTTTAGTACTTGCGATAAAAGCAACAAGGTTTTTGTTTTGTTCAATGAAAAGGTCTATGTTGTCATTTAAGTTATTTACTATTATATTTGCCTTATCTTGGACTTCGCTTGTGATTGCATCCCTAAATATATATGTAACTACAGCACCCATGCATATAAGAGGAATAATTGACATAAGGACAAAGAAAGCTGCCAGCTTAGTTCTTAAGCTGCTCTTGACATTGGTCGTAATATTTTTTGATTTTTTTGGTTGTTTTTTGTCCCGCTTTAGTTTCAGTGGCTTAATTTTCAAAAATATGACCCCCTCAAATATTATTGTAATTATAAAATAAAATAAATAAAAAATAAAATAAATAAAAACAAAAGCCCGAATGGGCATTTCAATAGTTTACATAAACAAAGGCAATTATAGGTTGCTTCCTTAAAAGCCTTTGCTTACAGCAGCCTGGCTGCCATAGTTTTCCGTGAAAGAGTCAGAAAACTTTAGGCCCATAGCTTTGCGCCCACCTCTTTGGAGGAGTTTGCCAAATTACATCTTTCTACTAATTATATCTAATGCTGTAATATTATACAAGCAAAACCGCCGACAAAATATTGGATTTTTTCATTATCAATGCTACAATTTAAAAAGCAGTATTGATTAGACTGGAGGAAGTTTCTTGAAAAATAAAATAAAAGCAGCATTGCAGCTAAACGGCTGTTATGAAGTGCAAATAGAAAAGATGGCACATGAGGGGCAGGGAATAGGAAAGATAGATGGTATTACCGTCTTTGTGGAAGGTGCAGTGCCGACAGAAAAGTTCCTCAATGCATAAATGCCGACAAATGCGGTGGCTGCAATCTTCAACATATGACCTACGAAGCTCAGCTTTTGTTTAAGACTTCAAAAAAACCATAACAAAAATATAATGTGTAACCCGTCTCATTTTACTTGTCTCGAAACAAAAAGTATGCTAAAATAATTTTGTGAATGGAGGTGCTTGTGTGAAAGAAAACACAGGATTTATTATAGATACTAAAAAAGCAGCATTATGGGATATGATTAGAAATAAAAGCCAATTCCTTGAAACTCAAATAGATCCTTTGGAGAGAAAAAGAACAGGTAGCTATTTTACTGCACTGGAATTAACAGATGTTATGATGCAGGAGTTGGTTTCGTACATATTAAAAAGCGATAAAGATATTACAAAATTAAAGTTTTTAGAACCTTGTGTTGGATCAGGAAACTTTGTCTTTTCATACCTAAAAGAAATAAGCAAATTGCAGTTGCCCAAGGAGCAGATTGAAACTTTGATTAACAATATATATGTTGCTGATATTAACCAAAGGGCCTTGTTAGAATATCAAAAGTTGCTTTCTAAGTTTGTAAAATTATATTTTGATATCGATTTATCTGAAGAATACTTTAATTCTCACATTGGATCAGCCTTATTGATTGATGTGGCAGCAGAACAGCCTGAATATATAAAAATAACAGATGTCTTTCCAGATGAAGTGGTTAAAGAAGGTTTTGATATTGTTGTCACAAATCCCCCATATAAAAATCTTAAGGCAGAAAAAGGACAGTATTCTAATGATTTAGAATATGAAACAGATAGAACTAAATATTCTGAAATAAAAAAAATGGTAAAACGGATATTTAATTATTCAACCGATGGTGTACTCAACTTATATAAGCTTTTTGTTGAGGAGATTATCGATAAATACGCTAACCCTAATGGATTTGTAAGTTTACTTATTCCATCATCTATTCTTACAGATAAAACTTGTACAAAATTAAGAACACATATGCTTGTAGATAGTAATATCTTATCAATAAAGATGATAAACGAAGGTAGTGGATACATTGATGCTCAGCAGGCTTTGAGTGCAATATTAATTCAAAAAGGTAAAAGGACAAAATCTATTAAGGTTACAAAAGATTATTGCAATAACCCTAATCAGATTACGGATATTAACATCGAAGATATTCTTAATGAAAACACAGGAAATGCTATATTTGCTATTAATAATCATGAATATTTCATTCTTAAACAGCTAAGAAAGTTTCCTGTCGTCAAAGATTTAGATTTTATTATTAATCTTCGTGGAGAATTAGATTTAACAGCAAATAAGGATTCTATTGTAAATAGCAATACAGGTTACCCGCTCCTAAGAGGAAGAAATATAGGTTGTTATGAGATTTTAGATACTTGTAGTGGAGAGTTTGTATCGAAGGATTTTATAGAAAATAGCAAGAAATCACGATATATTCAACAAAAGAGAATTGTATGTCAGCAAGTTGTTAATATGAAGAAAGAGCGAAGGGTAACATTTGCTTTAGTAGAAGAAAATTATGTTTTAGGAAACTCATGTAATTTTATATCTGTAATGGATAATGATTATAACATTGATTTATATGCTATACTTGGTCTATTCAACACTTCAATTATTAATTGGTTATTTAAGTTAACAAGTAGCAATAATCATGTTAATAACTATGAAATTGATTGTTTTCCAGTTCCTATTGGATCTACTTATTTAAACAAAATTAGTAACTTGGTAAAGAAATATCTTAAAAATAAAGACTCATCGTTGCTAGAAAAAATAGAGGAATATGCGTATATGGCATATGGAATCAGAGAAGCAAAAGAGGATAATGAGGATAAAGATGATATGGCTAATTTAAAAGAAACTAACGATATTACAAAAAAATATTATTCAGCAATAAAACATATCCTCCCAAGTATAACATTGGAAGATTCAGTCAGTATCCTTGAGGGTCAATCTTCAATAGAATCCTTTATACTACAATCTGGAGTTGAATTAGATAAGTACACACGTAATATAGTTTTAGGAATTACTGATAAATATATGAAAATTAAAAAAGGGGAAATACTTAATCATACTACTTTCAAATTAAGTGACTTAGATTTGGAAATGATACGCTCTGTTCCACCCGGAGGCAATTGGAATGACATACCAATTGAAACAGTAAAAAAATCTAAGAGATTAATGAGAATTACAGAAACAGGTGGGCGAACAACATTATATGGTCGAATTGACTATGATAAGCCAAGTTATACGATTACGACTTATTTTAATAGGCCCGGAAACGGAACCTATGTGCATCCTGTTCATGATAGAGTTCTTTCTGTTAGGGAGGCTGCACGATTCCAATGTTTCAAGGATGATTATTATTTTTACGGAAACAAGACACAAATACTTAAACAGGTTGGAAATGCTGTGCCAACAATTCTAGCTTATCAAATTGCAAAGAAGATAGTTGACAAAACAGGTTGTAGAAAGTCAATAGATCTTTTTTGTGGGGCAGGTGGATTAACTGCAGGATTTAAAGAGGCTGGAATTCAATCAGTTTTATGTAACGATATCGAAGAAAGTGCGTGTATAACTTTGAAAATTAATAACCCTGAGATTAAAGTTTTATGTGGTGATATTTCTCAACATGAAACAAAGGAGCATATTGTTAATGTTGCAATAAATGAAGATGTTGATATTATTTGTGGAGGTCCACCTTGTCAAGGCTTTTCAATGGCGGGATTGAGATTAACAGATGACCCAAGAAATCAACTTTTTAAGGAATTTATTGAAATAGTTAATCGAGTAAAGCCTAAAGTAATTGTATTTGAAAATGTTGAAGGGATTCTTAGTTTTCAGAGTGGAAAAGTATATCGTGCAATATTAGAGCTGTTTTCAGAAATAGGATATTTTACTGAAGGACGAACTTTAATGTCAAGTGACTATGCCGTTCCTCAAAAACGGAAGAGAGTTTTTATTATCTGTACTCGTGATGACATGGAGGTAAAACCGGCAGATTTATTCCCAACTCCGATTACAGAAGATACTGAATGCCAAATTACAGCTAGGGATACCATCAAAGATTTAGAAAACATCCAGTGTGATGAAAAAGCTTGTTATGTTAAAGGAAAACATGAATCTGATATCCTGAAAGTTCTTAAAGGGAAGATGACGTATCAAGAATATATTAATATACATACTAAAACCAAAAAGCACGATACTAAGCACACATTAATTACGGAAGATAAGTACGGTCAATTAATGTTATCAATTGGCTTCTAAAAAGTAATAGCCAGCCTTGGATACATATCCATGACTGACTATTATCTGAAAGCATGTGAAAACTAAAGAACCGCCGTGTACCGAACGGTGGTGTGGTAGGGAGGTAGATAGTTATTTTATCTACCTCCCTACCCGATTAATGTTGATATAATTCTTTTTTGAATTACTTCCATTAATTCTATTAGAAGTTTTTTGCACTGCTCAACAGGAACCCCATACGAAATCTCCTGGCACAATTTGTTTAACATTCTTTGCTCATTATCTATGAGGTTTGCTTTTATATTTCTGTTTTCTTTATCATTATAATCATAAACTGACTCAAAAGCTATACATTTGTATCTTTCGGTTTCATACTGGTTTCTATCAGTAAAGTGACGTGGGCTTTTGTCCGTAATTTCTCCTAATTCATTAAATGTATATGAGTATTGAAAATAATCATAATTAGGCTTTAATAGTGCTTCTTCTAAAAACTGCTCACCTTCTTGGTTACAGTGCTCAAGAATATACCACAATATATACATAAAATTAGACATATTCTGCTTTAAAGCATCTCGGTAAACTCCAGAAATTAAACTCTTATGAGTAGAGTAATTTTTCTTTATGTATTCCCAGATCAATTTTGAGTACCATGACATAGGATAAACATTTGTGCGTTTTTCAGTTTCAATAATTTTCTCAATATCATCAAACTGTAAGCGGTCTCTTTTAGAGGAGTTATCACCGCCACTCATAGGTTGTAAATATCTTGGATCATGAACAAACCCTAATGAAATAGGGCCGATATGATCAGCCGAAATATTATTAAAGAATGGGCTTCCCATGAATTGGTTAGCTGCATGAATATTTCCATCGCTCCAATATTCATATGCACGTCTATCTTTTGTATACGATTTTAGGTTTTCTTTTGAACGTCCCTTATCTTGCGATGCTCTGCAGCAACGGTTATAAGTATGGAATCCATCAAATCGATCTGGAAAATTTGACATGGCACCAGGGCTCAATATTTTTTTCCCTTTGTTTCTACAAACTGATTCAAGTTCATAAATAACTTCATCTTTGCTTGAGGTTTTAGCGTTTAAATCTAATTCACCCTTTTGTATAAGAAATGAAGCTATTTTAGTGTTTGAAAATCCCCGGCTAAGCAAATCATCCCAAATGTCGGCGATGTGGTCAATTTCAGTATATTCAACACCAAACTCTTTTTTTAGAGCCTTAAGAAAATTTGCACTTGGATAGTGATAATAAATTGACATTGAGTGACCGCAGGTTTGACATACTTTCCATTTGGTTGGATGAATCTCACGCATAACATTTGCATAAACGCCTGGCTCAATTGGAAATCCTAATTCTTTAGCTTTATTTTCGCACCAAGCTATCCTTGCTTTTCCAATTTGTGTTTTCTTTGTACCAAACCAAGACCAAGATCCATCAGCTTTTTTTGTTATTGGTAAACCTTTGTAATTTGGATGTTGAATAATGAAATCCATATATTCAATAAATTTAGGATGCCATTTTCTTTCTTCTCTTGCCATACGGTATACCCCCTTGTTATTTAAAATTATTAATTATAGAAATGAAATTCTTCTTTTGCTAAACCGATATCTAAAGCACAATATAGATAGCGAGCAGCAACTGAAGAATATGGTTTCCACTTATTGCATTTTTTTATTATATAATCTGGAGTAACGTTGTTTGTTTTATATATCTAACGGTAGCCTTGTAAAAAAGCGACATCTTCTAATGGTAAACCGTCTTGTCGGTTCAAAAAAAATAAGATACATTTTTGCTGACCAGACTACGATTCCATGAATTGAGGTCAATTTTTCAATTATCTCCTTTTCTTTCAGATTAGGAAATTCAGAGAATAAAATATTACCATTTTCAATTACTTTTGTTAGGTGTCTTATATATTGACTTTGAATTTTGAAGTCCTAATTGACTTTAATTCATCATCTGATAATGAATTTATGACGTCAGGTGATATATCACCTTGACAAAGTTGATATAATCTCTTTGCTATAATATCAGCAGCTTTATTAGATAGCATTTGCCCTAAGGTAGTTTCAACAAGAAAACGATATGAATCCTCATAGGGTTTATATGTAATAGTGCCAACCATAGAAATTAGTTTGGCTAATCGTTTATCTTTTTGGCATAGATATTTAATTGATTCAGCATTAGAATCCAGAGTAATAACTTTTGACATATAAACTTACCACCTTTTTAAGGCATCCAGAGTAAAAAAATACCCTCCACTTATAAATAGGGTAATGCTAATTAATCATTACCATATATTATCTCTATAATATCTGAAATATCACATTTAAGAGCCTTACATATTTTACTAAAATTCTGGTATTAACATTTTCATTTTTTCCCAGCTTTGCTATTGAGGCAGTACTAATACCAGCGGCTTCTCTTAAGTCCTTTTTCTTCATGTCTTTATCAATTAAGAAGTTTCCATAGTTTTTTATAACTTATGGACATAATTGCCACCTCGCTTTAGTTACACATATTAGTTACAAATAAAAGTGTATCACAAAATTAGCGAAGCAACAATTGGGGTGAGGAGGGAGTGCCTTGGCGGGTAATCGTTCTTTGAAAGATTATGTGGCTGATAGATTCTATAATGAGATATTTTCTGCCATACAAACCTATGCAACGGATAATTGCGAAGATTTAGACTTACGGTTATACAGGGTTCGAAACATTAGCGGCATAGAACTATCAGATATAGAAGTTAAGTTTGTGTCAGTTAATGACTTACCAGATATGAAAATAGAATTTGATGTTGCTGTTGAAGCTAAAATTGAAGTCCGAGAGTCAGATTATCGCTATGATGAATCGGAAAATTGCCGACCGTGGTTTATGCTGGAATGCTCAGGAGATTTGGATTGCAATTTGGATGATTTCACAATCTCCAGTGTAACTGGATATTCTAGTAAAAATAAGCAACCAAAACCTATGTCGGACTCTCTTGTTCCCATCATTTATAAGGAACAATTAGAATCTGTTGCTACAGACTTCCTTAAAGGACATTACCCTGAAGCATTAAAAACACCAATGGCAATTGAACCACAAGTACTAGCTGAAAAAATGGGTCTTACAGTGGAAATGAGAGAAATTACAAAGGATTTCTCTGTTTTTGGACAGTTATACTTTCATGATTGTGATGCAGAATTCTATGATAAAGACAGTGATGAAATGGTACAGACCCATGTAGATGCCAGAACTATCATAGTTGATCCCAAAGCGTTCTTCCTACGTAATCTAGGATCGGTAAACAATACCATTGTCCATGAGTGTGTTCATTGGGATCAGCATAGAAAAGCATTTGAATTGGAGCGGCTCTATAACAGCAGCGTCACACGAATCAAGTGTCAGGTAGTCGGTGGCATAAAAGACAATAGCAGGGATGCAACAGATTGGATGGAATGGCAGGCAAATGCCCTCACCCCAAAGATACAAATGCCACTTGCTATGTTTAAAACACAAGCGTTTAAGTTTATTAAGCAATTTCGTACAGAACTAGGAACATCTGAACTTATAGATGTAATGGAACCAGTTATTGATGCATTAGCAACATTCTTCGGTGTTTCTCGGACAGCAGCAAAAATCCGAATGATTGATGCCGGGTATGAGGAAGCAATTGGAACTTTTACTTACATAGATGGTCGTTACGTCAAACCTCATAGGTTTAAGAAGGGTGCGCTTGAAAGAAATCAAACGTTCTCCATAGGTGCGGAGGATGCTGCCATCCAAAGCATAACTAATCCAGAAATGGCCACTTTAGTTAGAGATGGAAGTTATGTTTATGTAGATTCTCACTTTGTTTTAAATCATCCCAAATATTTAACATAGGATATATTTGGACAGACTGTACTTACAGATTATGCACGAACCCATATGGAAAGTGCTGTTTGATTTTCAACTTATCAGTCAAGTCTGGATGTAAGGAAAGATATTATACTGAATGTTTTCTCAACCGAGACAAGACATCAAATATTGATTTCGACATAAAATACTGTAACGGTTTTGAACATGCAACTCCAGAAAAGAAAGCAAAGATACTAGCTGATGCACTGGCAGAAGAAATGCGGGTCTATAATGAACTGCCAAATAGTTATACAAGCTCTCTTAAAATAGTGCGTGAATGAAAAAATGTAACTTATAAAGAATTAGCTGAACGAATACTAGTTAATGAACGTAATATAAGGCGAATCGTTAATGATGAAGAGCCAGGTTCTATCAATTCCATAATCTTAATTTGCCTTGGACTTCATCTACCGTCTACAAGCTATGGAAGCTGGCAGTATTCAGCTTTCACAGGGTATGGGTTCACATAAGGTAAAATTTGATTCAGAGGCTTACCCAGGTGATGAATTTGCACTTAAGGCTTCAACAAGAGAGTGTTTGAGAAACGGCTATCCCACGCCGAAACATGGATTCTTTCAATACACAGCCGCTACCGACAGTAAGCACCAAGTGAAGCTACAGGACAGAAAATCTGCTAGGGTATATTTCGAATACAAAGAAATGCTGAAAGGGGATCTGCGTCCATGAAAGATTATATTAAGGGTAAACGCTGTATGGTATGGTCCTTCATGGGCAATGCCCGGATGTATCAGGCTTTGAACGATTACGGTGACCGCTTAGATACTGTTGGTATTTTCACTTTTGAGGTAGACATCACAGGCACGATAACGGAAACAGGTACTAGCGTTTCTTCCCTTACTCCATATCGTACAAAGTGGCCACATATCAAATGGTTACTTACCATTATGAATCATGGGACAGAGAGCATCTTTACGACTCTGCGAAATAACGAGGGTGGTGCAAAGTCAAAATTCCTCTCAGAAATAGTGCGTATTATGAAGAAATACCCTTGGTGTGCAGGTGTAGATATCGATTTAGAGCGCGGTGGTGGATTTGAGAACCGTGCTGCCGCAAATGCTCTATTCGCTGATATATACTCGACTGTTAAAAACTACGATTCATCAAAACTAGTCAATATCTGCTTACCTAGAATGACGGGTGTGCAAGGCTTAGTTGGTGGAGAAAATTGGTGTGTTTATGCCGACCTTAATGATTATTGTGACACGGCAGCAATTATGAGTTATGGTATGGCATGGGCAGGTTCAGCTCCAGGCCCAGTATCACCAAGGAGTTGGCTTGAGGGTATTTATAACTATGCGGTTACAGCTATGTCACCACAAAAAGTATATATGGGTTTACCTGGTTACGGTTGGAATTGGCAGATTTACGATTATCCATCCAACCTAGGTAAGGCTTATCGCGGAACATCGAATACCTACTATGCAGCTAAGAACTGGATGACTGGGATGTATAACTTTACAAATGACCAACCTCCACAACCATTTATCCCAATCATTGCCTACTGGGATGATCACGATAAAGTACCATGGGCGCTGCCACATGTCTACGATTATATGGAAGGCTGGGACGCAGTATCACGAGAATCTCCTATTATTGCTGAAACATATAATCGGCGAAAATATCTTACTTGTTACGGGAAAACACAAAAGTCGGAGTTTGGAACTATATATGTTAACCGAGATGGTGAACCGGACAGCTACACAGATGGTGTTGTGGTTGGTAATGGAATGATCACTCTTTCGTCAAGTGAAGGTAAAGCGGAGTACAACTTTACAATTGACAAATCAGGTACTTATGATGTAGTTGTACAGCTTTGCTTTCCGTTCTGGGATATGAATGGTATCACAATTGCACTTGACGGTACAGTGGTTAGCTACTCAGAGAATCGTCTGTGGTGGCCATACTGGAGGAAAACTTTCTGGGTAGAACTTGCCACTAATGTAAATCTCCTAGCAGGAACACATAGCATTACGATTGAAGGTGGTGTAGTTGGTACTCAATTTTATGGTTTCCGGGTTTGTTCTAATTTTAGTGAATATCCTTCTGCTGGAGAGGCAACCTTCAGTTTATCTCCACGAAGCTTCAAAGACGTAAATGGTAACATGGCTGTTCCCGACAAAGGGTTTAAGCTTACTACAGAGGTTTTGCGCCGTAAGCCGGATTCAGTGTTAGCTTGGTATGAAGACTTTAGAGATCCCGTCATCCTGCCAGAAAGCTACTGGCAGACGTTATCGGGGAGTTGGAGTGTATGGCAAAATCCTGATGACAATGGCAATCGCCCGTATTCTCAGCTTGAAGGAAGTGGTCAGCTTGCTTGGAAATACGATAGCTTTAGTGATGTGCATATCCGTGCTAGAATTGCCTTTCCTATGAGCAGTAGCGGAAGAGCAGGAGTGTTTTGTGGGAATGTGTTTTGCTGTATCAACATTGATGCCCAACAAGTGGAGCTTTATCAAGGCTCTACATTACTTGGTAGTTATCCGGCAAGTTACTCTAAGACTTCAGATGCTGACATTCGCACCAATCCGAATATGTATCTCATTGAAATGAGGAAACGTGGAAATAAGGTGCGTGTCTACTCTGGGAATTCCAACACACTTCGTTTTACTGCAAACATCTCAGGTACGGGTGGCTATTGTGGTATTCAGTCTGATGGGCAAATTAAATGTGAACTTCTCCGCTTAGGCGATGCATGGACTTATGAGCCTTATGAAGCCTTTGATGTCACCATGCCAGATGGATCACTTATGCAGTATGGCAGAATTGCTAGGAATGGTGTAACTAAAAAGGCAGGATTTACGGATGCATTTATTAAGTATGATTAATCAAAGGAGCGAGTAAAAAAGCATTTTTGCTTTAGCTTCACAGAGTTTCCCTAAAAAATATTAACTATTAGATGTATATAGCCTGTGTGGGTTATTCCCTTGCAGGCTCTTTTTTTATGCTCTGATTTAACTTAATTTTTACAAATCCTCAACTTTGACCTGTTCCCACGGCTATTAGGTAGGAGGTGATTCTACGTGAATCAGCATGAGGATAAAAAAGTCATGAAGATCTCGGATGAGGTTATAGACAAAAGCATCGAATTAAAGAAAATGTCACAGGAGCAGCTAAAGCGTGAGTTTGATTATATTCAAGCAGAGAAATTACTTAGAAAGATGCTCCAAAAAGGTTTAATAACGGAAGCAGAATTCAACAAGATAGACGCACTCAATCGCCAAACTTTCTCTCCTTTTTTAGCCGAGATAATGCCTTAAATCCGTTGATATATAAAGGTTTCAGAGGTAATATGTGACCTACCAAGAAGGAGGTGAGTTGATGAAAAAGATAACGAAAATAGAAGGAAATCAAGCTTATATTTTTAAGGCAAAAACACGAGTAGTTGCCTACTGTCGAGTCTCTACAGATAGTGATGAACAACTAGTCAGCCTGCAAGCGCAAAAGGCTCATTATGAGACCTACATTAAGGCAAATCCAGAATGGGAATATGCAGGCTTATACTATGATGAGGGTATCAGATGAGGGTATCAGTGGTACGAAAAAGGAGAATCGCTCTGGCTTACTTAGAATGTTATCAGACTGTGAGACAAAAAGTATTGATTTAATTATTACAAAATCCATCAGCCGGTTTGCTAGAAATACTACAGACGGTTTAGAGATGGTTCGCAAACTGATAGACCTTGGGGTTCATATTTATTTTGAGAAAGAAAACATTAATACGGGGTCAATGGAAAGTGAATTGATGCTCTCCATTTTAAGTGGCCTTGCAGAGAGTGAGTCAATTTCCATTTCAGAGAATACTAAATGGGCAATTCAAAGACGATTTCAAAACGGAACATTTAAAATTTCCTACCCACCCTATGGCTATCAAAACATTGACGGCCGCATGATAGTAAACCCTAAGCAGGCTGAAATTGTGAAGTATATTTTTGCAGAAGTATTATCAGGCAAAGGCACACAGAAAATTGCAGATGATCTTAATCGAAAGGGTATCCCTTCAAAAAGAGGTGGTCGTTGGACGGCTACTACCATTCGAGGAATATTGACCAACGAAAAATATACTGGCGATGTTATTTTGCAAAAGACCTATACTGACAGCCATTTTAACAGGCACACCAATTACGGTGAGAAAAATATGTATCTAGTAGAAAATCATCATGAGGCAATTATCAGCCATGAAGATTTTGAAGCTGTGGAAGCTGTTCTCAATCAGAGGGCAAAGGAAAAAGGAATCGAAAAGCGCAACAGTAAATATCTAAACCGATATTCTTTTTCAGGCAAGATTATTTGCTCGGAATGTGGCAATACCTTTAAAAGACGGATTCATTCATCTGGAAGAAGAAAGTACATTGCTTGGTGCTGTAGTAAGCATATAAGCCATATAACGGAATGTTCCATGCAGTTCATACGAGATGAAGATATAAAGACTGCATTTGTTACGATGATGAATAAACTCATTTTTGGTCACAAGTTCATATTAAGGCCACTTTTGAATGGGTTACGCAGCCAGAATAATGTAGAGAGTTTTCGTAGAATCGAAGAGTTGGAAACCAAGATTGAAAACAACATAGAGCAAAGCCAGATGCTGACAGGCTTAATGGCCAAAGGATATCTGGAACCTGCTCTGTTTAATAAAGAAAAGAATTCATTGGAAGCAGAAAGAGAAAGTCTTTTTGCGGAAAAGGAACAACTTACTCATTCTGTCAACGGAAATTTTACAAAAGTAGAGGAAGTTGACCGGCTGCTTAAGTTTACGACTAAGTCCAAAATGCTCACAGCCTATAAGGATGAGCTGTTTGAAAATTATGTAGAGAAGATTATTGTCTTTTCACGGGAGGTAGTTGGGTTTGTATTAAAATGTGGAATCACATTGAAGGAAAGGTTGGTGAATTAGATGGGTCACACACCCTTTGGATACAGAATTGAAGATGGAAAGGCTGTTGTAGATGATAAAGCAGCAGAACAAGTAAAAGAGTTATTTTCAGGTTACTTGTCAGGACTATCCTTGAAGAATGCTGCAATAAAAGCTGGGATAGATTGCTACCATGCCACAGTAAGTAGGATGCTACAGAACAAGCAATACCTTGGAGACGAATTCTACCCTTCAATTATTGATGAGGAGATATTTGAAAAAGCAAGGTTAGAAAAACGAAAGCGAGCAGAAAAGCTCGGAAGGATATGGGAGCCTAACGATGTACCGAAAACGGATTATCCTGTAAAGTTCAAAGCAAAACCTCTGGTACAAAAATATGACGATCCATATAAGCAGGCAGAATATGCTTACAGTTTGATAGAAAGTGAGGTGTAACCAGTGGCAGTTAGCAGGAATGTAACAGTAATTCCAGCAATTAAACGAATCGGAAATAATATAAATAGTGAGAGTAAAACCAAAATACGAGTGGCAGCTTATTGCAGAGTTTCAACAGATAGTGATGAGCAGGCCTCAAGTTACGAAATTCAGATTGAGCATTATACAAACTATATTAAGAGGAACAAGGAATGGGAATTGGCAGGTATTTTTGCGGATGACGGTATCACTGGTACCAATACGAAAAAGCGTGATGAATTTAACCGCATGATTGAGGAGTGTATGGCAGGCAATATTGACATGATCATCACAAAATCAATAAGCCGATTTGCCAGAAACACGTTGGATTGTCTTAAGTACATCCGTCAGTTAAAGGATAAAAACATTGCTGTGTTCTTCGAGAAAGAGAATATCAACACCATGGATTCTAAGGGTGAAGTCCCACTTACCATTATGGCATTACTTGCCCAGCAGGAGAGCCAGTCCTTAAGCCAGAACGTTAAGCTAGGTATTCAGTATCGATATCAGCAAGGTGAGGTTCAAGTCAACCATAAGCGTTTCCTTGGATACACCAAGGATGAAAACAAGCAACTTGTGATTGATCCAGAGGAAGCTGAGATTGTTAAACGGATTTACAGGGAGTACCTTGAGGGTGCCAGCCTTTTACAGATAGCCAGAGGACTAGAAGCGGATGGTATTCTTACAGCGGCAGGCAAAGCAAAATGGAGACCGGAAACACTGAAAAAGATACTGCAGAATGAAAAGTATATCGGTGATGCCCTTCTACAAAAGACATACACAGTTGATTTCCTTTCTAAAAAGCGAGTAAAGAATAACGGCATCGTTCCCCAGTATTATGTAGAAAACAGCCATGAGCCTATTATTCCACTTGAACTTTTTATGCAGGTTCAAGAAGAGATGGTTCGAAGAGCAAATCTTCGCGGCGGCAAGGGCGGTAAAAAGCGAGTTTATAGTAGTAAGTATGCCTTATCAAGTATTGTTTACTGCGGGCAATGCGGTGATATTTACCGACGAGTACACTGGAATAACCGAGGTTACAAGTCTATTGTTTGGAGATGTGTCAGTCGTTTGGAGGAAAAAGGATCTGAATGTACGGCCCCTACCATAAACGAGGAAACATTACAGACAGCAGTGGTTAAGGCTATTAACGAACTTTTGGCTAACAAAGAGCCCTTCCTCTCAACGTTACAGAAAAACATAGCAACCGTACTAAATGAAGAAAATGATAATACCACCGCTGATATTGATAGAAAATTGGAAGAGTTACAACAACAGCTCCTTATACAAGCAAAATCAAAGAATGACTATGAAGATGTGGCTGATGAAATATATCGACTTCGGGAATTAAAGCAAAATGTAATTGTAGAGAATGCAGAGCGAGAAGGGAAGAGGCAACGAATTGCTGAAATGACTGATTTCTTGAATGAGCAATCCTGCGAGTTAGAAGAGTATGATTAGCAATTAGTAAGGCGGCTAATTGAAAAAGTAACGATCCACGATGACAGGGTTGAGGTGGAATTTAAGTCAGGAATTAGTACAAACATTGAAAATTGAAAAGATGTATAAGAAACTAACACCTTGCTGGAATGCAGGGTGTTTTTATGAGTGAATACAAATTAGTTTATTAGTATTTACAAATTACAAATTAGTGGTATAATTTGTAATATAGTAAATAGCGAGGTGTAAACGATGAATAAAAGCGTGACCTTTACAGTTGATGCAGATGTGTATGAGAAATTCTGCATCGCATTGAATTTGACAAATGAAACAAAGAATGCTGCATTAGAAAGCTGTATGCGTTGGTATATTGCAAAAACTTTTGAAAAAGCATCACAGGCGTATAACCCAAAAACAGTAGCAAAACAAAATGAAGAAACAAACAAGGATTTTTATGGAAAAGCAAATCAACGAATCCCAGTATGGGCTGTCAAGCCGAATCAGTACAACCACAAGATCATCCGGGCTTATTTTAAGGCTGTTGCTGCCACAGGTCGTGCTACCATAGATATGATGGAACGCTTATGCAGTGACGAAAATAACCCGGAACTATATGTGCCGACTTTTAAGAATAATTACTCACAGATGAAGTTGGATGGACCTAAGAGCCACGGTAAAGTATTTGAGGATGACGGTGAAACGGTAACAATCTGGCACGAGGTAGAAGATACTTTGATGAAATATAAATCTAGTTTTTGTGATTGAGAGGTGCAATGGTAATTTAAAGACCATTGAAAAGACTTCATCTAATCAGCAACAGTATATAAAGGAAAGTCCAAATTTTAAAGGAGATTACAATGATTAGAGAGTTTAAAGAAACTGATTTAAACAGTATTATGAAATTATGGCTTGAGACTAATATTTCTGCACATGATTTTATTGATGAAAAATATTGGCGAAGTAACTATGAACAAGTAAGACAAATGATGCCAGAGGCAACAATTTTTGTTTATGAAGAAAACTCTATTAAAGGATTTACTGGATTAAGTGGAAACTATATAGCAGGAATATTTGTTGAAACAAACAGTCAATCAAAAGGAATCGGAAAGGCTTTATTAGATCACATCAAGGGAATAAATAAAGAACTTTTTTTACATGTTTATAAGAAAAATAAAAGAGCGGTTAGATTTTATCTAAGAGAAGGGTTCATTATTGAAAATGAACAAATTGATATAAATACAAATGAAACTGAACTTGCTATGAAATGGATAAATAAATAAGAAAGATTGTTTCTATATATAAAGTCCGTTCTATGCAGGGGGAGGGTGGAGGTAGATACTTTGCTTGATTTAAGGAAATTTGTAAATAACTTTTTATGTACGCACAGGCTAATAATGTTGAAATCTATAATGAATTTAGCCTTCAGCATGAGCTGGGGATATTTTTACGAGAAAGACTTCATGGGTATCGGATTCAATTTCAAAGGAATGTGTCATATTTCACACCAGTCAACAAAACAATTAAGAAAGTAATAGATATTACCATATTTAATGAGGATAAATCTGAGAAGTATGCCATTGAACTTAAGTGTCCATTAAATGGCCAGTATCCAGAGCAGATGTATTCATTCGTGAAGGATATTAAATTCATGGAAGAACTTAAAAGCAGAGGATTTACTAAAACGGCTACTGTTACCCTTGTTTCAGACAGGCCTTTCTACGAAGGGCGCAATAACGAAGGCATTTATAAATTTTTTAGAGAAGAGTATTCTGTTTATGGCAGTATTTTTAAACCTACCGGTGTAGGAAAAAATAAAGATAATGTTACTTTATCTGGCAAATATGATTTCAGATGGCAGAACTTAGGTGAGGGTCGTAAATATTACATAATAGAAATTTAACTTAAGGGGGATGGAATGGAAGATGAAGGACGATTATCCAACAGCGAAGGATTTGCATGATTATGAATATTATATGAAGAGCAGACCACACGTTGTTCTACTGGGCGCCGGTGCAAGTTGTGCAGCTATCCCAAATGGGGATAAGAATGGTAGGAAAATATCTGCAATGAATGGTTTCATTGAAAAGCTTGGATTGACAGATATACTAGAAAAAATAACTCTACATACTTCTTCTGATAATTTAGAAGATATTTATATGGAGCTTGATGAGCGCAGTAAAGCAGAACCTAATTGCATGGATGCCAAGCAAAAGTTAGAGGAAGTCATCCGTGACTACATGTTAAACTTCAAGTTACCTGATAGTCCTACTGTTTATGATTATTTGATTATGGGGCTAACTTCAAAGGATTTAATTGCAACTTTTAATTGGGATCCACTTTTAGTGCAGGCTTATGCACGTGCTATGGCTTATACTACTAATTTGCCACAGTTAGCTTTTTTACATGGAAATGTTGCTGTTGGATATTGTTTAGAGGATAACGTCATGGGCAATGTAGGGATGCCGTGTAGATGCGGTAAACCCCTCGCTCCCACAAAACTTTTATTTCCAATAAAGAATAAAGATTATGCCAGTGATACAGCTATATCAAAGTCATGGAAGTCATTGAATAATGCTTTAGAGGTGGCATATATGGTTACTATTTTTGGATATAGCGCGCCAAAGAGTGATGTCGAAGCTATTGCGATGTTGAAAAAAGCATGGGGTGCGGTAAAAGACAGAAATTTTGAAGAAATAGAAATAGTTGATTTACGTGATGAAGATGAGGTTATTGAATCATGGGACGATTTTATTCATACGCATCATTATTCATACCATTCCAACTTTTTCACAACAACAATAGGAAGATGCCCTAGAAGAAGTTGTGAAGCAACATTTGATAGATTGATGATGAATCATTGGTTGAAACTAGATAAAGGGTTTAAACCAGATATGGATTTTAGTGATATAGATAAATTAACTTGTGATTTAATAATTGATGAGGAGAATAAAAAAGGAACAAAAAGACTTCTTTTAGATCCATATACGTAGGAAAATGAAAAATAAAGATTATGAGAATACCTATGATTAAAAAAAGGATGAAAGGGCATTTATGTCAAATTTAATGGTTGATGCTTTTGAAGATTTTCTTATGTATGGCAACTTGGAAAATAAAAATTTCCGAAGGGTACAATTAATCAAAAGGTAGAGGGGTATGTATGGGGTTAAGGAATGTAGAATTAGAGGAATTTCTAAAAAAGTATAATACAGAAGATATTTTATCAGGTATTTTAGAGATGCAGATGTCTAGTTATGGTCAGTTGATAGATGAAAGGATTCCAGCAGCAGAATATTTAGCTTCAAATGTGATTCGTTATAATATATCGGATTCCAAAAACAATTTTACATGGAATGATTTCTTGCGATTACAAGAGTTTGCGAAAAATATTTATAACGAAGATATCTCAAAACTTTTTAAAGAAGCTTGGCGCTTGTAGAGGCAACGGATGAAAAAAAGAATGAATTTTTAAAGTCTGAGCATATGAAATTAAAAAGTATGGCATTTCGAGGTGATGGGTATATATATTAGTTATTATCGATGTCGGAAATGTTATATAGCCCTTTTGATAAAGAACTAAAGAAAAATTTAGGATTTACTTTTACTTGCTGCGAAGAATTATTTATTTTTATTTTTAAACTGTATGCTAAGAAAGCTTTAGAAGCACACAGTAAGAAAAATAAAATTACTAATATGATTAAAACCCTCTATCAATTATTACGTGGAAAGGCAGTATTAATATTGCCAAGTATAAAAGATGGTTATATTTTTAGGGTATATAAAGAAGATTTGTATAATAAATTCAATAAATTTGAAGTTAATTCTATAATAAAATATTTTAGTGTTAGTCCAGGAGAATCAAGATTAAAGCCTACAGAGGTATCAGAATTTAAAGTCTTAACATCAAAACCATTAGTTGACTTTGGAGATTATGTATATTTGCCATTATTAGAATCCACATTAATGAACCTTCCTAAGCTATTTCATTATACTTTTATAGCAGGGAAAAAATTTAACAAACATATAGTTGGTAGATATACGAAAAATAGAGGAGACGTTGTTGAAAATTTAACAGTAAAATACCTACAACGCTTAATTGACAAAAGGTACATCTATAGTTCTTTAAAATACAAAAATGAAGATGGAGAAGCAGATGTCACTATTCAGTATGAAAATACAACTATATTTTGCGAATGTAAGAGTAAAATATTGACCTTAAATACTCTAAAAGGTATTACTGAAAGTATTCAAACCGATATTTATAAAGCTATAGGAATCGCATATGAACAAGCGGTTCGATCTATAAAATACATAGCGCAAGGAGAATGCTTTCATAAAACTATAAATGGAAAAGTGAAAGAAATAAAATTAGATAATACAGAGAAAAAATATATCATTTGTGTCACAGCAGAAAACTTCGGTGTTATTTCATCTAAGATACATGAATATATTGAATTTGATAAGACCATCCCTATCGTCCCGTATGTGGTCAACATATATGACTTAGATATTATAACGCAGGAGTGTGTGGATTTTAAGGAGTTCATAAAATACTTGGAATTTAGGAAAGAAAATAGTGATATCATTTCTTCAGTTGATGAGTTAGATATATTTGGTTATTTTAAAGCAAACGGTGGACATAAGATAAATATTGATGCAGATGAACTTGTAATAACTGATTATACAAGAGAATTTGACAAGAAGTATAAGAGAAAGGATCATGAATTCTTTGACCAGTTTGATTGAAAAACGTATAAAACTTTTGACTGAATAAAATATGGTTGATGGGTTCTCAATTGTGAAGACATCAAAATACATTGATATGTTCCCGTCTACCCATAGTGCCAAAAACGCAGTGGATATGTTTCCGAGAACGGACATACTCAAATGACATTCATTCTGTCCTCTCGAGCCACGTTGAGTGCGTTACATTGATGTCAAGGGTTGAGAAATAGGGGTATTCAAAACACTGATAAATAAAGGGTTTCCAGACATTTTGCTTTTCTCAGGACTGTTCCTGCGGATGTGGCAATGTCAGGGAACCATTAATTTTATTGTTTGCGGGAACATATCAACCGCCCTGAAAATTCATAGTTGAGTTACCAGATTAGATAACACCCTTTTTTACAGGGGGTTGAGGATACGGGATGGATGTTTTAACTTAGATTATAATTGGCTTGAATTTTCTTATAAAATGTGAAAATGTGCGTATGTATTACCTCATAGTTATATTTATGTTATTTCTTGGGTTCGAGTATAGCACAGTTTTCACTGGTTAGATTAAGGTCAAAACCTATAGCAGTCTGGACTTCTTGTTTAATTGAAGCTTTATCGATATCTGCATAAAAGGGTATTTGGGAAAAATTTATTTTTTTAAAGTTCCAGACAAATAAAATTAAAACACCTATACTTAATGAATTAATATCAATTTTTAGAACTTTAGCAATATCCTTTATAACTCGCCAGTATTCTGTGCGAATGTTTGGAAACTCTAAGCATACAATAAACGGTTTAATAAGCTTTATATTAATTCCATATCTAGAAACTAATACAGCAATATCATCTAGTATTGCTCTTGGTGATTCGAGAGAATCTTTATTGAATTCAACTTCAACTATTGCGACGGAATCACTAAGTTCCATAATGACATCCATTCGTAAATATACATCACCTCTTCGTCGTATGAAACAACGACTTCCTGTTTGAATAAGAAGGTTTCTTGTAAAAAGATTTGGAAACTGCGCATCAGTATTAATAGATGCAATTTTCTGGTAAATTGTGGCCATTTGCTTCTCAGATTCTTTAAGCATTTGCCCAATATGTTTAGCTTTCAACAGGTTTTGAATTTGATTTATATGTAATGAATATGTTTCCTCTGTAAAATCTACTTTTTCGACTAAATTAATATCAAAATTGACTACGGCACATTTACTTGTTAAATAAATTGCACCTACTGGACATCTAGAAGCACATAAACCGCAATTAATACATAGTTTTTCATTAATTGATGGAGTCAAACTTTCTTTATCCCATGAGATTGCTGAGGTTGGACATACATTATCGTTCACATCCACAGGGAAAGCATTAAAATACTTGCTTTGTGGTGTTATTTCTTCTGGTAAATATTTCATACAATAAGGAGTTACACAGCTAATACAGCAAGCACTGCATGATGATTGCGTTCTTTTCAAAATCGAAGGTTTATTGGGTACATGTAATATCTCTAATATTCGTTCATCAGATTTCATTAATAATATAGATTGTTTGTAATTCTTTTGATTAAGAATTTTCGACATTTATTAAACCCTCCATCTTTCTGATTTCTTGTGGGTCGATATATGCGCTACCGCGTAGAGTTTTTATAGCCATTATCAACAGCGATTTAAAATCTATGATTCCGATTTTAATATTGAATGCAAACTTTATATCATCAATTAATCGTCCTACCTCTGCACGATCATGAGGCATATGATAGCCAACTGCTAAACTAACTGTATCCCAATCCGTATTATAAGTCTTGCGAGATAAGAGGATTATTTTATTTTCTAGTGCCTGGCGCACAGCTTTTATAGAAATATATTCCTCTTCTGAAGGGGATTTTATTTCAATGGGTATTGTAAAGTCATCGTCAATTGCAATTGCGTCCCATCTTTCGTAGTTTATGCCTGCTCTTGTGGCAGTACAATTAAATCCTAATATACAAAATAAATCAGCAATTAATGGATAAAACACAGTTTGAGTTGCATTGTGGTATTCAGCAAACAATGAATCTACAATTTCTTGATCTTCTTTACCATCGTTTATCATTCTATTTATCTTTTTTGAAATCTCTGATTCCTCTTTTAAAGATAATGTGTCTGTCGAAGTCTGGCGCAACAATCTCACAGTTCCTTTTGGGGCGGCTGTAGTTTTATAAATGGCTTTAGTTTCCGCTACAATTCGATTATATTCTTTTATGTCTGAAGATGATGGGGTGTATTCAATTCCAAGTGCAGAATTTACAATAGGTGTTTTGATAGTCTGATAAGGAGAAAAAAGCAGCTCTTTATCACCAATATGTTTACTTAATGCAACTGAATCCTTAGCAATGCTATCATAAACAGGTGTAACATCAAAATTAGCCCTTCGTAGCATTGTATAAAAGCCAAGCCTAATCATAGCAGGCTTAACAGCTTCGTCCATCTTTTCAAAATGTTCTATACGTACATCTAAAACTCTTTTAAGCCATTCGGCTTTTTCTCGACCATATTGGGTCATTTTTAGGATAACCATATTTCGTCCATTAGGGTACAAGATATTTTGCCTAACTTTTTCAAACCAACCACAGTATGTTAATACGGACATTGGAAATCTAGTATAGTTTTGCATAGTATTAATTTGAATTTTTATTCTTTTGGACAATTCTAATATAGCTTCATGAAGTTTTCTAATATCACCCCGCATTGCTTTTATGTAATCAATCATTGATGAAAAAGCCCTTAAGTCGGTATCATCAATATTTAAAGGACCTACAATAATTTCATCACGACAAATATAGCCATCTAGTTCATAAGCGGTAAGAAGAATAGTGGAAAAAGTCCTTGATGCGTTTTCGTTTTTATTATCAATAACTTGATTTGGGTAATTAATCCCTAAAACACTTTCTTCAAAAATGGATTTTGGATCGATTTTAGCTGCTGCCATATGTTCACCTAGAAGTGTAAATGAAAATAGAAGCGCCTTTTCTTCGCTGGAAGTTATCCAACCCAAGGATCGATATAATTCGGCATACATTTTTGATTGATTATATAGCGGATCTCTGCTGCGATCTTTTCTAGTAGATAGTTTTAAAGCTTGCTCACCGACATAACCTGAGGAAGCAGCTAAATTCATTTTCGTTAGTGTTTGAGACATATCATCTAAGGTAAAAACTTTATAATCGCTTAAATATGTATAAAGTGTTTGAAAGATATGTATAAAGGTTGGAATATCAGATCCCGGATTAGGAAACCTTATCATTTATTTATACCCCCCTTGGCTAAGAGAGCAAACCTTTCATCAATTTCGATGAAAGGTTTAGCACTGTCAATTTTTATTTAGTTACTTTCGATTTAGTTAATTATAGCACATTTTTTATTTTCGCAAGCCTATTATTGGCAACATCACACCATTTTTGCTCGATTTCAATACCGATCCATTTTATCTTATGTCCTTCTGCATTTAACTTTTCACAACAAACACCCAAAGTGCCAGAACCGTGAAATGGGTCGAGTATTGTGCCTTCATATAAACCATCTTTGTTTTTAGGACAAAAAGCTTTAATTAAATCTGTAATTAAAGATTCGGGTTTTTGTGTAGGATGCTCCGTTTTCTCTTCTTTGAATAATTTACCTGCTAATGTTGGATACTCCCAGATATCTCCTCGTAATGCACCTAAAGGATTAGGAGTCCATTTTTTTCTCTCTCCATTTGTTCCTGTATAATAAACTGGATTTTTTAATCGTTCTGCACTTTTATACGGTATTCTAATATCATCATAATTATATGTCCATTTTTTGTTTGATTTTGAAAACCATAAAAATGGTTCATATTGAGCTGTTGGAACAGTTTTAACACGACTAAAACCATTTTTATAATGCCAAATATTCATACGACGGTAATAGAGACCTGCTTCATACATAATTACTTGGATATAACCAATATAATTATGAATTCCAAACCAAATAATACTACCGGTCTCGTTTAACAAACTCTTGCAGTTTTCAATACGCTTTTTTGTTATGTCTAAAAATTCTTTTAATGGTAATTTGTCGCTATCATTACCAAAATCTTTATTAAGATTATAAGGTGGATCAGTGAGAATTAAATCAAAGCGCATTCCTTTTTTTATCATTTCAATTAATAATTCATCGCTGTTGCCACAATAAACTTTGTTATACTCCATCTCCATTCGACATCCCTCACTTTTTTCGTTTTTCTTTTCTAAATATTAAGATATATTGGTGATGAATGTTTTCCACATAAGCGAAGGGATATCCATAAGGTAAAAGACTTTTGTGATTTTGTATAAGAATCTTGGTACCTTGTAGTCCCCAAAAATGTTTATCATCAATATCCGCTTTGTTAAGCTTTTGAATTAAATCACTATGAAAACTAATAAACTCTGATTTATTTCTAAAATCAGAAACTATTATACACATATATTTTCCTTCTTTTATAACCCTACCGCACTCGAGAAAAACATCATTAACTAAAACATTTATAAATTTTTCGTAATCTTCAATATTACCTAAATCATCATCACTATCGGAATAATTTGTAGCCAGGTTATTATTCACGCGTTCTTTAATTACTTTATGATCAGCACGCTTATTTAAAATTGCCCAATATGGTGGGCTTGTTACAATAAAATCAAAGAAATTTGATTCAAATGTTTTAAGTACTTTACGACAATCTCCATTGATGAATTTATGATTAGATGATTCACTTTCTGCCACTTCTGTTTCCAATCTCTTAATTGCTAACTCATGCCATTTCGGGGAGAGTTCAATTTGGGTACAAATTCTTCCATTAAGTGCACAGGCCTTAGCGGTTGAACCGACTCCGCCAAACGGATCTAGTACCTTTTGACCACGCTTTGTAAAAAAAAGTATTAATCGGCCAATATCTTGAAAGGAAAATGGGGCTGGATGCTGCCTTTCAATTTGTGCATGAGGATGTTTGGCTCCCAACCCCTTTTGAAAGAAAAAACTTTTAGTTTCAGGGAGCCATTCTTTTCCTGTTAGGTCATTAAGTTTATTTCTAGGATCTACTTGAGAAGGCTCTTTTTCCTCATTTTTTGTTTCATTCTCTTTAGAATCGATTAAACTATTGATATTTGATTCATTGTTTTTTAAGGATTGTTCTTTGCCCATCCTTGGATTCTGTGGAGCAATAATTGTTTTGCTCATGTTTAAGTATTGCTCTAATTCAGTTATATCAAATCTGCGTTGACCACCTGGAGTCTTTATTGGGTTAAGAATTCCTTTTTCAACCATACGATATAGAGTAGAAACACTAATTCCAAGAAATTCTGCAGCGCTGCTTGTGTTTACAAAGTTTGCTACTTTGTTTGTTGTCATATGTATCACCTCGCTCTATAGTATATCGAAATTGTCAACACTTGTCAACACTATTCAACACTTATCCTCATAGAGCGATGATATTATTCGTCATCTACAATCTCCATAATATCGGAAATATCACACTTTAATGCCTTGCAAATCTTCACAAGCACATCGGTCGTAACATTTTCGTTTTTACCCAGTTTTGCCATAGAAGATGTACTAATACCAGCCGCTTCTCTTAAATCTTTCTTTTTCATATCTTTATCAATTAAGAGTTTCCATAGTTTTTTATAGCTTACGGCCATAATTGTCACCTCGCTCGCTATAAAGAATATCATAAAGTAAGCTGAAACACAATAAAAATTTGAGCCCGCAAATTAATTATTGTGTTTTGCGAAATTCATGCTATAATTTACATAAGGAAATATTTGGTCTATGTGATGAAGTGTTATTGGGAGGTACGGTATGGCAAGTGTCAGCTCGTTCAGAGATGTTATTGCAAACATGTATTATAATGAACTCTTTGACGAATTGTCCGAGTATATTGAGGACAACCCGGATAAGCTTGAATCCAACTCATATCGTGTGCAATCACCGGATGAAGCAGCATTATCCGATTTTGACATCATAATGATAGACATAACTGACTCGCCAGGTAACAGTATTTTATTTGACGTAATTGTTTCTGCCGAAGTTGAAATTGCAGAAACAGTACGAAGGAATCGCGAGACTGATGGTATAGAACAATGGTACCGTATCTCCTGCAGAGCTGACCTTGATGACGGAATTCAGAATTTTCAAATCAACTCTGTTTCAATATACAACAAGTACAGAGAAAGCAAATTAGGCCGACTGTCTGAGTATTTAGTGCCAATTATAGAAAAGGAACAGTTTGACGATGTTGCTACCGAGTTTCTAAGTGAATTTTGCCCGGAAGCATTAAGTACTCCTATGCCTATTCCGGTAGATGAAGTAGTGAAAAGAATGGGGCTTAAGGTTAAGGAAATCCAGCTAACAAAGCATTTCACTATATTTGGTCAAATAGTCTTTGGCGATTGTACGATAGAGTATTACGACAGAAATGAAAGAACATATAAGCCTTTGGAAGTTTCAAGAGGAACAATTCTCGTGGATCCTAATGTGTATTTCATGCGAAACGTAGGGTGCATGAACAATACCATTATTCATGAGTGTGTTCATTGGTATAAGCATAGAAAATACCATGAGTTAGTTAAGACATATAACAGCGATGCTTTGCTCATAAGCTGCAGAGTAAACGAAACAACCAAATACAAAAAGCAATGGACGCCAGAAGACTGGATGGAATGGCATGCTAACGGAATAGCACCTCGCATCCTTATGCCTAAATCAATGACCATTAAAAAGATTGAGGAGCTAATTAAAAAGAATGAGCTCCTTTTTGGTACTCACGACAGGCTAAATATAATGGAAAATGTCGTGTATGAATTAGCTGACTTCTTCCAGGTGTCAAGGATAGCAGCCAAAATAAGGATGCTTGACCTTGGATATAAGGAAGTTGAAGGTGTATATACCTACGTAGATGACCATTTTATCAGCAATTATTCGTTTAAGGCAGACTCATTACATAAGAATCAAACATACAGCATTAGCCTAAGCGATTCCTTTTTTGAATACTATGCAAATCCGGAATTCGCAAAGATTATAGACAGCGGCAATTTTATTTATGTTGACGGTCATTACGTTATTAATGACTCCAAATACATTAAAAGATTAGAAAATGGAAGCATTGATCTTACAGACTATGCAAAACTGCATGTAGATGAATGCTGCCTTCTGTTTGATTTAAAATTAAATAAAGCCTCCAAAATGGACATTGTAGTATACCTCGATTCTATAATGTTCCGTAAAGCTACACCGGATTATAACAGAGTGCCGACATTTAATCCGGACAAGCATAATATGGAAGTATTTAATCGTTCAGAAGAGCTAAAGAAGTTTCACGAAGAATTCGTCGAAGAAGGTCAGCATTTGAGCCGTACAACCCAGACATTTTCCCAAGCGGTATACGGACATATCAAAAGGAAAGGCTACAATAAGGTTGTTTTTATAGAAAAGACTTTGCTTTCAGGGAAAACATATGACAGAATAAAAAACAATGAACTTAACAATCCAACTTTAGAAACCGTTGTTGCAATCTGCATCGGATTGGAGCTAAGCCCTACATACAGTGAAGAAATATTAAGGCTTGCCGGATATACTCTCAATAACACTCCACAGCAATTGGCGTATAAAAAGCTAATCCATTCGTATAGAGGGCATTCAATATATGAATGCAATGAAGTTTTGGAAGCCTTGGGACTTTCCCCTCTTTGTGCAAAGGCATATAAAGAAATGATAAGTTAAAAAATTGTTGGACTTCTGAAGTCCAACTTTTTATATTTTAAACCGGCTATTATAATGAGATTTTAAGCCATTATGCAAAAAAGGCGCAAAAACCTTACTGCATAATGGCTATTTTTTTGCCCAAAACATGGACTTTTGATGTCCAGACAGGCTTTTGCAATTTAGGTAGCATTGAGTCAGAGAGTTGGCCAACCCTCAAAATCGAAGGATGGAGGATATAAGATGCAAGACTCAATGAACAATGCAAAAGTGCAGCCAATAGTTTCAATGCCCATAAAGGGCAGACCATACAAGCATCAGGTTCGTGCTTTCAATTTCATATGCAGTCTATTTGGACTTTTGAAGGGTGGTGGTGTTTCTGCCATTTCCGGATGGGGTGCAGCGCTCCTGATGGAAATGGGCTGACCAGCACCGGGAAAACTCTTGTCTCAATTGCCATTATAGGAGCATTGCTTGCTGCAGGAAGAATAAAGCGTGTACTGATTGTTGCGCCACTTTCCATTCTTGGAGTGTGGGAGGACGAATTTAAACGGTTCGCAGATTTTCCATATCAGCTTGTAGTCCTTAATGGCACGATTCAGAAGAAAATCCAACAGCTAAGATTTTTAACTGGCGAAGGTGTCCATGTGGTGGTAGTCAACTATGAATCTGCATGGAGAATGGAGAAGGAACTGGCAAACTGGCATCCCGACCTTATCATTGCTGATGAAGGACACAAAATTAAAACTCATAATACAGCGGTTTCAAAGGCAATGCACCGGTTGGGCTTGCTTGCCCGGTATCGGCTCTTGCTGACTGGAACGGTTATAACCAACAAAGCCATTGACGTATTCAGCCAATATAAATTTCTCGATCCACGCATCTTTGGTAACAGCTTTTATGCATTCCGAAACAGGTATTTCAACATGGTTGGCTATGGTAACCATACACCGGTGCTGAAAAAATCAATGGAACAGGATTTGATGAAAAGGATCCACAACATTGCATTCCGAGCAACCAAAGCGGAATGCCTGGATTTGCCGGAAACCACCGATATCATTCGCCACATTGAGCTTGAGCCTGTCACTTTAAAGAAATATAAGGAGCTTGTCAAACAAAGCTATACGGAGCTTTCAGCAGGAGAAGTAACAGCTACAAATGTATTAACACGCTTGCTTCGTCTTTCGCAATTAACCGGTGGTTTTATCGGAAGCGATGGCGGAGGGAAAATCGAGCAAGTCAGTCATGTCAAGTTGAAAGCTCTTGAAGATATCCTTGAAAGCAGTTTTCAAGAAGGACATAAGCTGGTTGTCATAGCAAGGTTTATCCCTGAAATCCATGCTATATGCAGGTTGCTGGAGAAAAAGAACATCGGCTATGCGTGTATTTATGGTGCGACTAAGGAACGCCAAGAGCAAGTCAACCGGTTTCAATATGATCCTGACTGCATGGTGTTTGTAGGCCAGATTGCAACTGCTGGACTTGGTATCACGCTGACCGCCGCAAGCACAATGGTATTTTACTCCCTTGATTATTCCATGTCGAATTTTGAGCAGACAAAAGCCCGCATCCATAGAGTTGGGCAGAAGAACGGCTGCACATATATCTACCTTATCGCCAAGTGTACTGTAGACTCAAAAATCCTGACTGCTCTGCGCAATAAGGCAGATCTTGCAAAAATGCTAATAGACGACTATCGCAAAGGAGCAAATCCCTTTGCCCCAGAGGGAGGTGAAAGCTATGAGCGATAATGCAATGTTTGAACTTGCTGACCGCCTTAAGGAGCTGCGCGAGGCAAAGAAGGCTGTGGAAGAGGAACTAAAAAGCATTAATGCAGAGATTGACGATGTTGAATACCGCCTGTCTGAGTTGATGATCAGCAGCGAGACACAAAACTTTACAAGAGCAGGAACAATGTTCTGCCTTTCAACGACAACAAGAGCCAGTGCTGCCGCAGGCATGAAGGAAGAACTGTTTGATGCCCTGCGCAGTAAAGGCTTCGGAGAACTCATCTATGAAACAGTCAATGCAAATTCCCTGTCGGCATTTGTTAAAGAACAGATTGCCGAGAATGGAGACGAACTTCCGGACTGGTTGAAAGGCCTTGTGAATGTCTTTGAAAAGACAACAGTAACTATGCGAAAAGCGGCAAGGTAAATAGTTTCAATGTGCAATGCTCAAATATCAATGCTAAAGGAATAACGGTTCGAAGAACAAAGTTTCAAAGAACAATGATATAGATTACATTTCAAATTCATATTTACGGAGGTATATAAGCATGAAAAACAATGAAATCGTAACGATTAACGAAAATACAGGTTTTCTTCAGCTCGCTGATTTCAATCTTGACGAGGCAATGGCATCAGAACTTGATGGTCTTGACATGACATTTGAACGCATAAAAATCCCGTCCGCAGGCAGCACAGTATTTGAAGTACCCGGGGAAAATCCCGGAGAGCCGGATACTGTGAAAGAATTCTCAGCGGTAATCCTTTATCATCATCCACTTTATGCATATTACAAGGACAAGTATACCGGAGGCAGTAACCCGCCAGATTGCGGAAGCTTTGACGGTGTAACCGGTGAAGGCGACCCCGGAGGAAGCTGTGCCAAATGTCCATATAATCAGTTTGGTTCAGGGGAAAACGGCAGTAAAGCCTGTAAGAACCGTCGTAGGATATATGTCCTGCGTGAAGGGGAGATTTTCCCGTTGATACTCTCTTTGCCAACAGGATCGTTGAAAGAGTTCTCTCGTTACATCAAAAGACTACTCTCTAAAGGCAAAAAATCAAACAGCGTAGTTACTCGCTTTTCTTTGAAAAAGGCGACCAACTCAAACGGTATCACCTATTCCCAAGCTCAGTTTGCCGTAGATCGGGATCTGACCGCTGACGAATATGCGTTGATAGCCAAGCTTTCCGAACAGGTCAAAGCGTTCAGTACCCGTGTTGGCCATGATACTGAACCTGCCAGTGAAGACGTAATAAACGTAGACCTTGAAACAGGTGAAATTACTGAGCCACTTAAGTGATCAAATGCCCTATCGGAGAGTAACTTCTATCTCCGATAGGGCGGAAAGGAGAACCGCATGGGATACAAATGTGTTTATATGCTGTCTGAAATAAAAGAGTATCTGAAAAACACTGCCTTATTTGCTTTCGACTTTGAAACGTCACCTCGCGATAAATGGAGGAACGAGAAAGGTGCTGCTCTGGATGCTCATAAGGCTGACATTACAGGGATAAGTTTTTCAGTATCAGACGGAACTGCCATATATGTTCCACTTAAACATCGCAGCGGGCGAAACGCAGAGAACCAGACGGCAATATGGGATTATCTGAAATTACTATTCGAATCCAAAGATGTGATAAAGGTTGCTCATAACCTGGCTTTTGAGTCTATGTTCCTTTATGCAAGAAGTATTGTCCTTCAAAAGCCTTGTTATGACACTATTGCAGCGTCACAGCTTACATTGAAGAGCAAGTGGGAGTTCAGAAGCCTTGCTGACAGCGGACTTAAGACGCTTGCACCCGCACTATGCAAAGCGGAAATGATAGAATTCTCAACGGTTACTGACGGTCGATTTTTCGATGAATTGAATCCCCAAGATGAGCAGACCATCCGCTATGCTTGTGCAGACAGCGACTACACTCTTCGCTTGTACCATGTTTTCAATCAGTGGTTTGATAGGTTTTTACCCAAACACAGAACCATTGTGGAAGAGGTGGAGTCGCCCACATCAGTGTATGTCGGGATAATGAAGTATAACGGCATATTGGTGGACAAGTCAGCCATGCTGAAGAAACAAGCGGAAGCTGCAGAAAAGATTGTCAGTATCAGAAAAGAGATTGCCGGAATTATCGGCAATGTAGAGATTGGGGCAAATGCTTCAACTTCAGCATTTAAAAAATATCTTTTTGTGGATCTCGGTCTTCCGGTAATGAAAACGACCGCAAAACATCAGGAAGCTGCCGATGATGAAACCATGATCCTGTTAAAAGAATGGTGTGAATCCAACAGGCCTGAACTTGCTCGCTTATTTGAACTGGTGCAGGAATACCGCAAGTGGGGAAAACTCAAATCCACCTATATAGACGGGTATCTTCGATTTATTGATGAGGATACCGGCAGGATTCATCCGGACCTTATGCCATTGGGGACAGAGACAGGCAGATTTGCGTCAAGAAACCCGAATATGCAGAATTGTCCGCAGAAAGACAATGACCCAATAGGCGTACGGAAATTTATCATTGCACCGGAAGGAAAGGCTATTTTATCCCTTGACTTTTCACAGATAGAACTGCGCGTCGGAGCGTTTTATTGCAGGGACAAACGTATGCTGGAAACCTATCGTACTGGCGGTGATATCCATGCTCAGACCACTTCTGTTATTTACCGCATTCCTTTTGAAGAGGCAGCAGACAAAAATGCTCCACATTATAAAGAGCGCAGAACCATTGCAAAAAACTGCAATTTCGGTGTGTTCTATGGCCTGTTTCCTACTGGCTTACAGAGAACACTTAAATTTAAAGCTGGGCTGAACCCAACTTTGTCCGAATGTGAGACCATCATTCAAAACTTGAAATCCGGATACCCCGGTCTTGCCAAATGGCAGGATGAGGTTAAAAAGCGGGCTGCTGTAAGCTGCTATACAGAAACATGGCTGGGCAGGCGAAGATACCTGCTGGGAATTCGGTCATCCGATTGGGGCAAGAAGTCCTTTGCCGAGCGGTGCGCATTAAATACACCTATACAAGGTACAGCGGCAGATATTCTAAAGCTTGCTTGCGGGCGCATCATCAGTGGACTTCCCGAAAGGCTCTGGCTGAAACCTATACTGCAGATACATGACGAGCTGGTTTTTGAACTGCCAGAAGATAAGGTGGATGAAGCAGTTGTCTTTATAAAAGAGTGTATGGAAACACAACCCTTCCCTGAATTTGATGTACCTATTGTGGCAGAGGCTTCGGTAGGAAGAAATTTTGGAGAAATGAAAGAAATGGAGGATTGATGTTATGACTAATTTACAGGTTTTTAAGAATACAGAATTTGGCGAACTTAAAGTACTCGTTATTGATGGAAAGGAATACTTCCCTGCAACAGATTGTGCAAGGATGCTGGGATACAGTAACCCACACAAGGCAGTAATAGATCATTGTAAGTACCTAACAAAACGTGAGGTACCTCATCCGCAAAATCCTGAAAAAACCATCAACATAAATTATATTCCTGAAGGTGATTTGTTCAGACTGATAGTTAAATCCCAACTTCCTGCAGCCGAACGCTTTGAGAGATGGGTCTTTGATGAAGTGCTGCCTACGATAAGAAAATATGGAGTTTATGCTACGGATAAAGTTATCGAAGAGATGATTTCCAATCCAGAGTATGGTATCAGGATTTTCTCCGAACTAAAGGCAGAACGCGACAGACGGAAAGCTTTGGAAATAGAAAATGCAAAGAATAAACAGATTATCAGCGAGTTAAAGCCCAAGGCGAGTTATTATGATCTTATATTGCAAAATAAAAGCCTTGTTCCGATCAGCAAGATTGCCAAGGATTACGGAATGTCTGGCCGCGCTTTCAATAAGCTGCTTCATGAGCTTGGAGTACAGTACAAAATGGGAAACTGCTGGCTTTTATATCAGGAGTACGCCAATCAAGGATACACGCAGTCCAAGACCCACGCTATTGATGCAGAAAGAAGCGTAATGCACACATATTGGACACAAAAGGGAAGGCTATTTATCTATGACCTTCTTAAAAACAAGAAAGGTATATTGCCTGTAATCGAACGTGAACAAAAAAGCGCATAGGCAGGGGGTAATACCATGAGTATCAGCAAGTTTAACGCGGAAGGATATTACGACCCCACACCTTATGAAGCATTGCTTAGGATTGAGCGAGAGGCCAGGAAAGCGCCTTACAGACCGATGGTATTTATCTGCAGCCCATATGCTGGTGATATAGAACGTAATATCCGTAAGGCTCAGGGGTACTGCCGCTTTGCAGTGAGCAGGAATTGCATACCTATTGCTCCGCACCTCTTGTTTCCGCAGTTTATGGACGACGATGATGAACAAATGCGAAATCTGGGCTTGTACTTTGGCATGGTATTGATGTCAAAGTGCTCAGAAGTGTGGGTATTTGGCAGAAAAATTACTAAAGGGATGTCCATTGAGATTGAAAAGGCAAAGCAGCGCAGCATTCCGATTCGGTATTTTAATGAACGATGCGAGGAGGTGCAGTGTAAGTGAGCATCTCATTCCCTAAAGAATTGGCAAACCGGAAGCAATGGATCTGCTGGCGTCTGGAACCAAACACAAAGGACGGAAGAGACAGTAAAATCCCTTACAATCCCTTAACCGGCAGAAAAGCCTCAAGCACTAACCCAAACGACTGGTCGACCCTTGACGATGCGATTGCGGCAAAAGAACAATATCTCTATACCGGATTGGGTTTTGTATTCGCAAAAAGCGGAGGTTTAGTAGGGATAGACATAGATCACTGCCGCGACAAAAACACTGGGGAATTAAGCGATACCGCCAAGGATATCCTTGAGCGGTTTCCGTCCTATACGGAAATCAGCCCTTCAGGAACTGGGCTTCATATTTTCTATAAAGGGGAGATGCCTGCCAAGGGCAATAAAAACACTAAAACCGGCGTTGAAATGTATGCCCACAGCAGATACTTCACAATGACTGGCGAGCGACTGCCAGGGACTCCTGATTACATTACTGAAGATAACGGGGCACTGGCCTGGATACATGAGAATTATATCAAAAGTAAAAAGCGGAGAGGAAAAAGCAAGAAAGACAGTAAGGTGGTTAAGCTAGAGCCGCTTACAGATGAAGAAATTCTGGAGAAAGCCCGGACAGCCGAAAACCATAAGGAATTTGATCTGCTATGGGAAGGAAAATGGCAGGAAGCAGGGTATCCGAGCCAGTCCGAAGCCGACCTTGCTCTTTGCTGTATGCTGGCTTTTTGGTCAGGCAAAAACAAAGAGCAGATGGACAGGCTGTTTAGAAATTCCGGGTTATTCCGGGAAAAGTGGGATACGGTACATCATGCAAGTGGAGCAACATATGGGCAGGAGACACTGGATAAGGCCATTGAAGTTACAGAGAACGTATACAGCCGCGAAAGCGAGTCAGTTATCTTTGAACATGAGGGCAGGTATTACCGCACCAGAGGCGAAAGTGTGTATCCTATAACAAATTTTATCATTCAACCGGTGGAGATGATTGTATCGGAAGATGAAACGCAGATGACTGCTGATCTTATTACAATACGTGATGAAATATACCGTCAGACATTTATGACTACCGACTTCAATAACATCCAAAAATTTAAAAATATCTTGAACCGCCGGACAATATCCTTAGGCTATTTTGGCTCAGAAGGAGATTTGGAACTGCTGAAAGGTTATATATCTGAAATGGAGTGGGTAAGGAAAACAGGGGTCAAGGCTCTTGGGATTTATGAGCATGGCGGGCGGATGGTATATGTTTCAAAAGATGGTGCCATTGAAGCAGGAGGCAACATTGTTGAAGATATCGTGCAGCTTGATAAGTATAAAAGCATAACAACCGATATCCTAACCTTTGAGCCATTGACAAAGAAACAGCTTATTATGCTTGGTGAATGGCTCCTCAGCTATAACGAGCCCATAAAAACGGTATCAGTAATGGCCTGGGTGGCCGGGTGCTTTATCAAACCGCATCTAAAAAAATCAGGTATCAAGTTTCCTCATTTATTGCTTGTCGGAGAACAAGGCAGCGGAAAAAGTAATACATTGGAGCGGGTTATTCTGCCGGTATTTTCGTGCAGCAAAATCCGCGCGGCTACGCAGGTTACTGCATTTACACTGATGAAGGAATCTGCATCATCGAATCTGATACCGCAGTTGATGGATGAGTTCAAGCCTTCAAAGATAGATAAGTTAAGGCTAAATGCCTTATACAACCATCTTCGAGATGCATATGACGGCCATGAAGGTGTCCGCGGTAGGGCGGATCAAAGTGCTGTTACTTATGAACTGTTGGCACCTATTATTGTAGCTGGTGAGGAATCGCCGGATGAAGCGGCCATCAGAGAACGGAGCATAGAATTGCTATTCAGCAAGAAGGACTTAAAACCAGCCAGCCATAGACAAGCATTTTATAAGCTGTGTGTAAAAGCGGATCTGCTTGGCAGCTTCGGTCGGAGCCTGCTGGATATAGCACTCAGAGTATCGGTTGCTGAGGCAGAGAAGTGGTATGAGGAAGCAAAGTCAGAGATATCTGATGAGTTTCCATCCCGTATCGTCAATAACCTTGCCTGCTGCTATGCCGGATTGAGCCTAGTTAACAAGCTGTGTGAATTTCTTAATGTTACATGGTCTGAAGTGTTTCCGATTAACAAAGGGACATGTATACGTTATCTCCAGAACGGTGTGCAGGAGTACTTGCTGGATGGCGGCAGTAATAACAAGACCATTGTAGAACAGACGTTGGAAATCATGGCCCGGATGAAACTGGCTCCGAATCAAGACTACACTTTTGATAAAGATGGCAAGGTTATCGGGATTCGTTTCTGTGATGTATATGACCGCTATACCAAGTACAGACGCGATTATGCAATCACTGGTGAATGTCTTCCATATAACCAGTTTTTGAAGCAATTGAGGCAAAGTGACTTTTTTATAGAGAGCAATAAAACGATGCGTTTCGGGAATGAAACAAAAAAAGCGTGGGCTCTTGATTTCTCGATACTGAAAGAGCGATGCGATGTGAGTGGATTTGAGATCACAGATATTGAACCTCTTTAGTATTGAAAAAGGTAACAAGGTAACAAAAAGGTAACGCCCGAAACGCTGATGAATAGCCACTTGTTACCGATGTTACCTTTGTTACCTCAACTTTATATATACGCGCGAGAGATGAAATTATTTTTTGAAAAAATAAAAAAATATAAAAATAAAAATATTTGTGTATACACCTACCCCAAAAAGAGGTAACAAGGTAACAAAATCCTGAAAAGCGCTTGGGAAGCGAATTTATGAGATGCCCTTCTTGGATGTTACGAGGTTATAAGAGGGAAAAAGGTAACATTTTTGGAGGATGAGCGGTTATGTCTGAAAAAAGTATTGTGACTAAAGTATTGCGGTACTTAAAGACAGTACCGGGGTGTTTCTGTTGGAAGGAACATGGTGGTATGTACGGGACAGCAGGGATACCAGACATTATTGCCTGTGTAAATGGTCGGTTTATAGCTTTTGAAGTAAAAACCCCATCGGGAAAGACAACAAAACTGCAGGAAGCAACTATAAGGAAAATCCTCAATGCCGGAGGAGTGGCAGCGGTTGTCCATTCGGTAGATGAGGTGAAGGTTATTCTGGAAAAGCATGGCCTTCTATAAAGAACGAAGTCATAACGAACAAGGAAACAAAGCACTGCAAAGCAACGAAAAAAAGCATACTGCTTCAAAGATCAAGGTTTTTATCTTGATTTTTTGGAGGTGCGATATGCTGATTGCATGGCAGTATTTAGATAAAAAAGCAGCTGCTGTTGAAGCTTTGAAAGATTACAGCAGCATGCAGTACATTATCGAACACAGTGATGAGGATATATATGAAGTTGAAACCCGTATGACAAGCCCTCACAGTGCAAAGATTACCGGAGTTCCGGGCAAACACAATCCCAAAAGTGGCGAAGAACGCCTTGCTGCTTGCCTTGACGAGATTGATGTGTTGAAAGAACGTTACAGACGGGCATTGGAATATATGGAATGGTTCAAGCCTGCTTGGGACGCCCTGTCGGAGGAAGAACAGTTTATACTGACAGAATTTTTTGTTAATGATGTGAGCAAGACAGAAGCTGTAGCAAACATCGGAGAGAAGCTGTTTCTTGAAAGAGCACAGGTGTACCGCAGGAAAGACAAGGCGCTTAATCATTTGGCATTGCTTTTATATGGGAAGTAGAAATGAGATATTTATGAGATGAAAAACACAGATATCCCATATATAATGATATCGTGAAAAAATAACATTAAAACGCATAAGCCCTTCGGGGCTTTTTTTATGCCATAAAACAGGAGTGAGGAAAGATGTACGATAATTGTTTTGGCAGTAACGGAAGGAATGGCTGCAATATCCTGACTGTACACAAGTGCTTGCAAGATAAATGTTCCTTCTATAAAAGCACCCAGGAGTTAGAGGAAGATAGAAAAAAGGCTTATCTTTTGCTTGCAGCTTTACCACCCGATATGCAGAGATATATTTCAGATAAGTATTATAACGGTAAGATGCCATGGGCAAAAAGTAAATGTTCTGTTTAGTATTCCAGATGAGATTTTTATGAGATGAAATTCAGTAAAAAACCAAATATAATGGTATTGTGAAAAGTTATGGATAAGCCTTCATGGGATGAACCTGTGAGGGCTTTTTTATACGCGTAAAGGAGGTGGCCAGATGCCAAGAAAACCAAAAAGGCCTTGCTCCTTTCCTGGCTGTCCTGAACTGACGGACGGAAGGTACTGTGACATGCATCAAAGGCAAATGGATGCTTATTACAACAAATACGAACGAGATCCCCAAACAAGAAAACGCTATGACCGGAGATGGAAACGCATCAGGGACAGATATATCTCAGAGCATCCGCTTTGCGAGGAGTGCCAAAAGTACGGAAGGCTTACACCAGCCGAAGAGGTACATCATATTATCCCTTTATCCAAAGGCGGAACCAATGCAGACAATAACCTTATGAGCCTGTGCAAACAATGTCACTCATCGATCACTGCTCGCGAAGGAGAACGATGGGAACGGGCGGGGGGTCACGCGCGAAAAATCGCAGTTTCAAACGGGGTATATCCCCTGTTTATTTTTACATGAATCGAGGTGATGTGTATGGCAAAGGACGGTACCAACCGCGGCGGGGCACGTATCGGTGCAGGACAGAAGAAAAAACCTCTGGCGGATAAGATTTTGGAAGGAAATCCCGGCAGACGAAAGCTCATGGTAATGGAGTTTACGGATGCTGCGGAACTGGAAGGAGAGAGCATGCCGCCACCGAGGGATTATCTTGCTGCAAAGCAGAAGAACGGAAAAACAACACTGGCAGTGGAAATATACGAAAAAACATGGCAGTGGCTTAAGGAACGCAGGTGTGTTCACCTTATCCCTGCGCAGCTTATAGAGCAATATGCCCAGAGTGTGGCGCGGTGGATCCAGTGCGAGGAATGTATCACTGAATTTGGCTTTCTTGCTAAGCATCCGACCACTGGCAATGCCATCCCGTCACCTTATGTGGCTATGAGTCAAAGCTTCATGAAACAGGCCAATAACCTGTGGTATCAAATTTATCAAGTCGTGCGGGAAAACTGTGCTACCGAATACAAGGGGGCCACTCCCCACGATGATGTGATGGAAAAACTCCTGACAGCCAGGAGGGGTGGCTGATGCATAAAACAAATTCAATTTTTCTTAGGGAACTAAGAAAATATAAAGACCATTTAACGAAGCAGCAGTTTAAGACTCTGCGGGGACAAGTAATAAACGGAGATTGTAAGGGCGCAAAAAAGGGTCTTAAGAAAATATTGAACAGGAGAACGCAGAATGAACATACAAAAAATATCTGTTGAAAAACTTAATCCAGCAGCATACAACCCGCGCAAGGATTTAAAACCTGGCGATAAGGAATATGAAAAGCTAAAACGGTCAATAGAGGAATTTGGCTATGTGGAGCCTGTTATCTGGAACCAAAA
>JALHJR010000053.1:8870-10788 GCA_022840405.1 Tepidanaerobacter acetatoxydans | reverse complement strand
GTAATTGGTAATCCCAGCTCATCCGCCAGGCTTTTTATGAAATCAGAAGAAGCCGTGATATTCACATACTTATCCTGTTCCAATTCTACAACCCGGAACTCCCGGATAAAATTAATAAGCCTCTCCGTGCAGTATTTGTTTTTTAGCACTTTGAATTGCAAGAGCCTGATGAGGAGTACAGACAAATAGCAGACCAGGAAATGCCCATGGATGGATGCTGTCTTTTGCAAGTAGACAGGACGTGCATCAAGATAGGATTTCATCACTTTGAACGATTCCTCAATCCTCCAGAGGTTATGGTAGGTGTTATATATATCATCTGCTTTCATTTTGGTTTCTGACGTGACAAGGAGATTATAGCCAGCCAGCTCTAAATCCCTGTCAATGGCCTCCCGGTTAATGGTTACCCTTACCTTGCCGTCGATGACATTCCCTTTGGGGTCGGCACAACCAAAGGTGACATATTTGCTGCATTCGCCGAATTCACTCTTCTTTGCCTGACTTGCTTTTAGCATTTTTGCTTTTTCAACCATTCTGTTTATCTCATATTTCTTTTTCTCCGCCAGCTTGGGGTTGTAGGTGACAACTCTTTTTTCCTTCAGCCTGACGGTATGTTTCTTCCCGTTTTCGTCTGTATAGGTGTAAGGAAATTCATCGATGCATTCCTTAATCTCGTAGAGTAGCGTACCATTGCTGTCAGTGATTTTTTTGTAGTCGTTCTTTAAGAGGACCCACGTCTTTTCAGTTTCGGGCAGTTGCTTCACCGATTTCGAGAAAAGGTAGCCGTCCTTGTTTTTCAGGGCACTGATGATGTTGTTTGCACAGTTAAGGCCTTTGTCGGCGACCTGCACCGTCCTGCCGGATATCTGGTTCCTTTCCTTGAGTTCTTTTATGACCTGGCGAATAACGGGCTTTTCGCTTTCGTTACCGGGGTAGAGTTTCATCCCGATGGGAACCTGGTTTGCATCCAGCAGCAGCCCCAGTCCGATGATGGGGTCATGCCTGTTTTCTTTTGAAGGCCCCTTCCTTCTGAATTCATCTTCCCTGTCGATCTCAAAATAGAAATTTGTGCAGTCAAAGTAAGTGGTAGAAGTATCTAGGGGATATTTAAGGTTGACCTGGTGGTTGAAGATCTCAATAATTTTTTCGTATTCATGGCCCATGTACTCGAGGCCATCTAAGATCTGCTCATACGTAAGCCCATAAGACTCATACAGCTTGGGGAGAATATCATGGCAGGTTCTGCTTTTGGAGCATGGGTCAACCACCCTGCTGTATATAAGGGCTTCCATTAGATCGGAAAGCTTGAAACGGAAACCCCTGACGGATTGCATTAGATCCAGATAATTGGAGACATGTAGGCTGTTATAAATATTTTGTAAAAGAAAATAGCCGAGGTGCCTTTCAGGGGATGCGGCGATCTGTCTTGCCTTACTTTCTTCTTTAATGCGCTTTGCATCTATGTTCATCTGCTTGACGACATCGGAATAATAGGCAATTGGGTCAGGGATACCAGCATCGATCAGGTCCTGTACGTAGCCGAGAGCCATATATGATTTATGTGCGGTCTCCTTTTTGTCGCGGTTGTAGAAAGATTCATAGATCTGAAGATAGACCCCTTTTTTTAGGTTTGATTTTTTAAGGAAGTAAGCCATGGAGCGCCTCCTTCATAACACCATTTAACACCATTAATTATACACCAAAAAAGATTTTTTTGCAAGTACTTTTAGAATAAAAAAAGCGCATATTTGCGCCGATTTCTTATGTTTTATATTTTGATTGCTCCTAAATATTCATGGTGTTAAAGTCTAAAGACGGGAACTGTTCCGTATAAAGTGCTTATGCAGATGATAAAACATCCGCTGACAGATATCGGTATTGAGAGATTTCTGGCTGATTGGGAAAGTGTTCCAAAGAA
>JALHJR010000053.1:0-8795 GCA_022840405.1 Tepidanaerobacter acetatoxydans | reverse complement strand
ACGCTATATATTAGCATTGAACCGTTTCTTTAATTTATTTAATTCCAGATTTCTTACTCCAATTCTAAACGTTTAGTATTATTTTGCTATGATATAATAACTTAATATGGTATAATAATTCACGTAGCATGAGCTGTGATGCGATGGTAAATATAAGTTAGCTGAAGCTGTTAACGAGGTTTTTTTAATAATATATTAAACCTGATTATATATAAGTTTAACTCATAGGAAAAGAAGGAGGCAATCTATGAAAAAATATGAAGTTACTGTAACAAATATCGGTGAAATAGCACAAAAGTTCTTTGGTCAAAAGATAATTGTGTTATTTTCAAAAAAAGAGATGCCATTGGAAATGCAAGATATTTCTATAATGCACAGCGGCGGAGAGCTATCAGAGGATGTTAAAACAGGTGACAAACTTTACCTTGGAAGCAGGGCCTACATTGTTACAGCTGTCGGAGAAAAAGCTAATAATAATTTAAGGTTAATGGGTCATGTATGTCTTAAATTTGATGGCAAGTCGACATCTGAAATGCCCGGCGATATTCATTTAAAGGGTAATGAGCCGCTGGCCATAGATATAGGTGAAAAAATCATCATTGAAAATGCCCAGTAATCCGGCTACCAGATGATATAAGGAGTATATAAACATGCTAAATATAAATACAAGACTTAGAAAGCTTGACGAAAACGGAGAAAAGGTCAATGTCGGTCTTGTTGGCGTTGGTCAAATGGGTCGCGGAATTGTAACTCAGGTATTAAAAATGAAAGGTATGAATATACCTATTATAGCCAACAGAACCGTAGATAAGGCAAAAGAAGCCCTTCGGGCCGCAGGCGTTGATTGTAAAGATATTTATGTAACCAATACTGTGTCTGAAGCTGAAAAAGCCATAAAAAGCGGTAAATATGTAGTAACTGAGGATTTTGAAGTTGTGGCAAAGGTTTTACCGGTAGATGTAGTTATTGAAGCTACAGGTGTACCGGAGGTAGGAGCTAATACCGCTTTAAAAGCAATATATAACGGGAAACATATTGTTATGCTCAATGTCGAAACAGATGTGACGGTAGGACCGGTGCTTAAACAAATGGCAGATAGTGCAGGGGTCGTATATACTGTATCTGCCGGAGATGAACCAGGTGCCATCAAAGAGCTTTATGACTTTGCGGATGCTGTAGGTTTTAATATAGTTGCCGTAGGCAAAGGTAAAAATAATCCGCTAAATCGAGAGGCAAATCCCGATACAATGAGGCAAGAAGCCGATGCAAAGGGTATCAATCCGCGCATGCTCACATCTTTTGTTGATGCCACAAATACAATGATTGAGTTGACTGCAGTATCTAATTCTACGGGTTTTGTTCCATCTAAGAGAGGCTTAATCGGACCTTATGCTACCTTAAAAGATATTCCAAAACTTTTTAGCTTAAAGGAGCAAGGCGGATTATTAGACAAGCATGGTGTAGTAGATTATGCATTTGGTATAGCTCCGGGAGTTTTTGTAGTTATTAATTCAGACTATCCGGTAACAAAGGAGATTATGTCTTATATTTCGATGGGTGATGGTCCGAATTATGTTTTATACAGGCCATACCATTTAGTGTGTATTGAAACACCGCTTTCGGCGGCCAGGGCATTTTTGTATAGTGAACCAACAATTGCTCCGTCAGGTGCACCGGTTTCGGAAACGGTTGCTGTGGCCAAGAAGGATTTAAAAGCAGGAGAGTCTTTGGACGGAATTGGCGGATACACGGTTTATGGTATTATTGATACAGCAGAAAATGCACACAAGCAAAATGCTCTTCCTATTGGCTTGATAAACGATAAGACGGTTCTTAAAACCGATGTAAAAAAGGGAGAAACCATATGTTATGATATGGTAAATTTAGATGATGACTCCATTGTTTTGCAGTTAAGACGGATACAGGATAAATTTTTTAAAAATTAATGACAACTATTAAGATCAAAAAGCAAGTGAAACGAGGTGTATAAAATGACCTCAAAAATGAAAGCCGAACTTTTTTGCCTGCATTGCAACAAGGATACTCCACATACTGTCATATATGCGGGAAACACCTTAAAAAGTATAAAATGTTCAAACTGCGGCAGCGAAATTGAAATCAGGCGAGACAAACTCATTGAAAATTATGCTGTGGATTTTATCGAGCGTATTTTTACAAAACCGTACCGAATGACTCGAGAATTGGAACAAGACTTGACCAAGTTCATATTGTCGCTGCCCATTAGGATAATAACAAAACCTTATCGAATTGCAAAAGAGATGGGTGAAATAATTAAAGAAGAGCAGGATTGACATAGGAGGTTAATGTATGATAAAGGGAATTGCAGCATCACCTGGAATCGAAATAGGAAAGGCTCATGTCATAAAACCTCAAGAGGTTGTGATTAATACCGCATCCATTACAAGAGAAGCTGTAGATGAGGAAATAAAGAAGCTGGAAGAGGCCATTTGTGCTTCAAAGTTGCAGCTTGAGCAAATTAAGCAAAAGACGGAAAAAGAATTGAGCCGAGATAAGGCTGAAATTTTTAATGCTCACCTTATGATACTTGAAGATCCGGTTTTTTTAGATGAGATAAAATCTAAAATAAAAACTGAGTTGATTACTGCAGACAATGCAACAGCCCAAGTTGTAAAAAAGTATATAAAGACTTTTGAAGATATGAAAAATGCATATATGAAAGAAAGATCCGTTGATATCAAAGATGTTGGATCAAGAATAATAAAAAATGTTTTGGGTATTACTTCCGACAGTTTTAGTTTTACCGAAAGGGTTATTATTATAGCAAGGGATTTAACACCTTCTGATACGGCTCAAATGGACAAGGATAAGGTTTTAGCCTTTGCAACTGATATGGGCGGCCGTACATCCCATACCGCTATAATGGCAAGGTCCCTTGAAATACCTGCGGTAGTCGGCTTGAAAAATATAACGGACAAAGTTAAAGATGGAGATATTGTTGTCATAGACGGCAATGACGGAATTGTCTATATAAACCCCGATGATTCCATTTTGCAAAAATATAAGAAGCTGCAACAGGATTACCTCGAATACCGTAATAAATTAAAGGAGCTTAAAGAGCTTCCTGCCGAAACCAGCGATAAATTGCGGAAGGTAGAAATTTCGGCAAATATTGGAACACCGAAAGACGTCAAAGGTGCCATTGAAAACGGAGCAGAAGGTGTGGGCCTTTATCGTACTGAGTTTTTATACATGGATCGCGAAACACTTCCGACAGAGGAAGAACAATTTAATGCATATAGAGAAGTAATTGAAAAAATGGCTCCAAGGCCTATTATTATAAGAACACTTGATATTGGCGGAGATAAGAAACTGACATATCTTGACATGCCTGAAGAACTCAATCCATTTTTAGGTTGGCGAGCTATTCGCATGTGTTTGGATAGACCTAGCATACTTAAGACTCAGCTTAGAGCAATTCTAAGGGCTAGTGCTTATGGAAATGCTAAAATCATGTATCCCATGGTATCTGGAACCGAAGAAGTCCGCAGAGCTAATGCGATTTTAAATGAGGCAAAACAAGAACTGAAAGCCGAAGGAATACCTTTTGATGAAAATCTAGAAGTCGGTATAATGGTAGAAATACCATCAGCTGCGATTGCGGCTGATATTCTGGCTAAGGAAGTGGATTTTTTCAGTATCGGAACTAATGATTTAATTCAATATACCTTAGCAGTAGACCGCATGAATGAACATATATCATATTTATATGAGCCTCTTCATCCGGCAGTGCTAAGACTTATTAAAAATGTCATTGATGCTTCGCATAAAGCAGGTAAATGGACCGGTATGTGCGGGGAAATGGCTGGGGATACCTCGGCAACGGCTATTCTTTTAGGCATGGGATTGGATGAGTTTTCTATGAGTGCATCCTCAATACCTCAAGTTAAGAAAATAATCCGATCTCTCACGTATGATGAGGCCAAACAAATTGCTGAGAAGGCACTATCGATGAATGAAGCGGACGAGATAAGGAACATGGTGAATAAAGCCTTAGCAAAGATTATATAATAAAAAAGTAAAGGTTCATCATAAAATTAATTGGAAAGTAATTTTATGATGAACCTTTTTATGTTTATACATAATTTAAAACGAGCATGTATAGTGGTATAACCAAGAGAATTGCCAAAGTTGTGAGTGTAATCATTATTGCTACATATTCGCTATCGGCTCCATATGCTTTTGAGATAATAGCTGTGTTTGTCATAACCGGCATAGCTGCCTGTATAACAAAAACATCTCTCATAAGCTTTGGGATATAAAATACATTAGATAAAAGAAGAATGGTCAACGGTGCAATTATAAAACGCCCTATTAGCAGTGCGGCCATTTCTTTATTAAATCTTATATTGCGTATATTTACGGCACTGATTGTGATTCCTATAAAAATCATAGACAGAGGCGTTGTAAGGTTACCCAGATTTTTAAGAGTATCCATAAGAAAATCGGGAAGACTAATATTTAATAAAATCAACATTAGAGCTGTTAACAAACCTATAAGCGGTGGTGAAAGAATTTTTCTTACCGTGTCTATGGAAAAAACAGCCTTAGCAGGTGTATGTGCACCGTTTACTGTTCCGTCTTTTTTGATTTCAGAAACACCCAGTGTCCAAAAAAAGAAGGAGTTAACCACATAATAAAAAAGTACATATGGCAGGCTTTTTTCACCAAATAGGGCCATATTTATTGGCAGCCCCATAAATATAGTATTTGAATTAAAAAACATGGAACGAAAAGCCCCACGTCTGCTAGGATTAATATTGAGGATATGTGCAACAAATATGCTCATCAAATAACACAAAAGCATAGATAACGAAGGGACTATAAGCGCATTGCCTGCAGTTAAGAGGTCATCTTTTCCGAAGTTGCTCATCATATTATATATCATAAGAGCGGGTAAGGATATATTGACAACCAGCTTTACCAAAAGGTTGGGACAGTCGCCATCAAACCAGTGTCTAGAGTTTAAAAAACTTCCCAGTAAAATCATAAGCATTATACTTAGAATACTTTCACTTGCTTTTATTATAGCCAAAGAATATCCTCCTATAAATTTCTTCTTTTTAACCACATAACAAAACCGATGATGAGCATTAGAAATGGTATAAATATTACAGTAGCATAGAAAATCTTATTTACCATTTCTCCTGTCAAATTTACAAAAGGCGGTTCGGTGGTTTTGGCGGGAATACTTAGTAAATTCGAAGTTTGAAGCAGCCAATTCACACTGCTTGCGGCAAAATCTAGGTTTCCAGCAAGACCTATTGATTGAGAACCTAAAAAAGCAAGATTTCCAATCACAACGGCTACAGGCTCACCAAGTTCTAAATCGGGAGCTGTTATCATATTCGGTTCTAAAGGTGCTTGTCTTGATGCCTCTGCTGTTTTAGATATTGCATAAGCCAAATGCAGCGGTCCGGGAATATCGTTTTCATCTAATGAAGCTTGAACTTTTTCAAGCTCTGTTTCTCCAAAAGCTTTTTTGCTTGTAATTAAGAGCGAATTTACTTGAAGCTCTTCAGGAACTTGCTGTAAAACTTCAAAGCTGCGGGCATATGGAAATACAACCGAAAGTTTCTTTTCTAAAAGCACATCTGTTACATCATGCTTTTCTACCATAGGCACCGGTGTAAGAGGATCCGAATAAAAAGACCTTTCTGAATCAGCGACTATATCATCGTGCATTTTTAAACCCAAAGTGGCCAGCAGACTCTTCCAACCATCCAGCGGCACTTTTGGGTCGGTCGGGTCAAAAAAGATTAACATCTTACCGCCAGATTTTATATAATCTTCAAGCAAATCCCTCTCTTTAGATATCAGGTCTTTTTGCGGACCTGCTGCAATAATAAGGTTTGCATCTTTCGGAATTCTGCCTTCTACGGGTAATTCAAGCTGCTTAGAGGTGTATCCCTCGCCTTTCAAAAACAAATTAAACTTGTCCAGATCCGATATAGGACTAGCCTCACCATGACCTGAAAGAAAGTAAATAACGGCATTTATTTGTTCTTTAAGATTAAGGATGGCTCGAGTTACAGCTTGCTCACCGTTAAAGTCCATTGAATATTGATTTGCACCTGGCGAATAAAGGTTGTATTGACTTATGGTTTGCCTGTGTTTTGCATCTTCAACAACAATAGTGTTGTATTCTTGAACATTATATTTTTTTGCAAGTGCAGGTTCTTTTTGTGGATCAAAAAAACTTACGTCAATTTTTGAAGAAGCAAAATCATATCCTTTTAAAAGATTTTTTATATCACTACCCGTACTGCTATTTTCGGCGATAAAAGCGGTAATTTTTATCTTTTCATTTAACTGATTTATAACTTCAGCAGTCTTTTTGGAAAGCGTAAATCTATGTGATTGTGTAAGATCCCAGCGATAGTGATATTGAGCTGCTGCGATATTGATGCCGACTAATGCAGTTATGAGAAAAACTACGACAAATGTATATGAAAGCCCTTTATATTTCATCTAATCTTTCCTCCTAGGACCATACTCGCCTTGATACGCTATACATAGATAAAATCAGCGATACTAGTATAATGCTTATAAAATACACGATGTGCGTTGTATCGATAACACCTCTTAAAAAATCCGTATAGTGTTCAGAAATCGAAAGCGTTTTAAAAAATGAACCAAGCGGTCCCGAAATACTGTCGGAAAGCCAGCTTGATATCCATAAAAGTAGTAAAATACCGAAACCGGATATACTTGCTATTACTTGACTTTTGGTAAAAGAAGAACATAAAATGCCGATTGAAAGGTATGCGGCAATAAGTAAAAAAAAGCCTAAATAAGTAGCAAGAATAACACCCTTATCCGGAGTCGAAAGAGTAAGTAAAATCCCAGGATATATAAAAGTCAGTACTGTTATGAAAAGAAAAAAGCCTAATGTAGCTAAATACTTACCCAGAATTAATTGCGGTACAGTAATAGGTAATGTTAATAAAAACTCCATTGTGCCATCCTGTTCTTCTTGGGCTAAAAGTTTCATTGTAAGTGCGGGAGCTGCAAATATTAAGATTACTGCAAGATTCATAAATACGCCGGAAAGGTCGGCTATTCGAGTCATAAAAAGCGTCAATGAGAAGAAATAACCACCTAAAGCAAGGATGACAGCACTAATAATATATGCTAGAGGTGAATAAAAAAACTCCTTGATTTCTTTTTTAAAAACAGATATTACCGCATTCATTTAGTTCGCCTCCCTTTGTGATGCTACAGTGGGTTCTTCGGTTACAAGTTCTAAGAAGATTTCTTCAAGAGACATAAAAGATGATTTCATTTCCAAAATAGGAAAATTATATTCTGCCATCGTATAGAAAAGCGATTCCCTTATATCTTTATCTAATTCAGATTGAACGGTGTATTCGCATAAATTTTCCTTTAAAACCTTGCTTACTGCGATGCTTTTAACACCTGAAAGACTCTCTAATGCGGTGCAAATTTTATCTTGAGGGCCTTTTATTTGCAGTATGATTTCCCGATGCCCCATTAAAGACTTACCTAAATTTTGTGGCGTATTTTCTACTATTAAATTTCCCTTGTTGATTATTGCAACCTTGTGACATAAACTGCTTACTTCTGGCAGTATATGAGAACTTAAAATTACTGTTCGTTTTCCGGAAAGCTCTTTTATAAGCTGCCGTATTTCTGTGATTTGCTGAGGGTCAAGACCTACTGTGGGTTCATCCAGTATCAAAACCTGGGGATTGGCTACTAAGGCCTGAGCTAAACCCACTCGCTGACGATACCCGCGGGACAGATGACCTATGAGGCGTTTCTTAACATCGGAAATTCCGACTTCTTCAATGACTCTATTGACGTGATGAGCCTTATCTTTGCCCTTTAAGCCTCTTAATTCCGCAGCAAAATTAATATAATCACAGACCGTCATTTCTTTATAAAGTGGAGGACTTTCAGGTAAGTATCCTATATGCCTTTTGGCGGTAACAGGTTCTTTTACTACATCAAACCCAGCCACTTTTACAGACCCTGATGTTGGCAGCAGGTATCCGGCAATGATTCTCATGGTTGTAGATTTGCCTGCTCCGTTCGGACCTAGCAGGCCAAGAACCTCTCCGCTTCTTACAAATAGGGATATATTATTAATTGCGGTTTTATTGCCATACTTTTTTGTTACATTAAAAAGTTCAATCAAATCAATGGCACCTCACTCTAATGATTTGGAATAATATTTTCCAGCAGGGACAATCTAAAACCGAGGTGAGTTTATGACTAAAAAAAATGAAATTTCCAACCTTACCGAGAAACTTAAAATAGAAGCAGCTATGGAGTTGGGACTTTTAGAAAAAGCTCAGCTTTTAGGTTGGGACAAACTAACTGCTCAAGAAACCGGTAAAATTGGAGCGTTGGTCAAAAAAATGCTAAAACATAGTCTAAATTATACCACAGAATGAGTCAATTTCCAACCTTGTACATCAAGGTTTAATGCATTATTAAAGCACTTTGATTAAAACCACGGAAAAAACTTTAATCACAATTAATTTCGTGGTTTTTATCTTTACATATTCCATGCGACACTATTACTGTTAAAAGTTAAGCAACAGGGAGTGATAATAAGTTATCTTAAGATTATCGTTTGTATGGTATTAATCGAAGGTTATAAAAGATTATGTAAAAAAGCTGCTATGTGATATAATAAATAAGGAAAGAATTGTAGTTGAGCCAGAAAAGAGCAGGCCATCTTTTCCGGCCTGCTCTTTTCGCTCAATTGCAATTTTTCCTATTGAACA
>JALHJR010000144.1:0-1789 GCA_022840405.1 Tepidanaerobacter acetatoxydans | reverse complement strand
TCTTACCAATGGAATAAGTATTTTGAATATGACTTCAAGTCTATTTGCTCCATCCACTTCCGCAGCTTCAAAAATTTCTTTGGGCACACCAATCATGGCAGCTATATACAAGATTATTGCCTGTCCCACGTTAGTTGTAAAGGTTATAAATATTATTACTGGTTTTACAAGAGTTCTGTTGCCTAAAAAATTCACCGCCGGTAATCCTGCTTGTCTTGCCAAATAAGGTATAAGTCCATTAGCCGGATTCAGCAGAAAGCTCCAGATCATGCTCATAACTACCATCGAAACCATAACCGGAATATAGTAAGATCCTCGTATAAAAGATACATATTTGGCATCTTTATCAAAAACAGCAGATGCTACAAATAGTGCAAAAACTACTGTCAGAGCAACTATACATACAACAAAAATTACGGTGTTTATTGTCGCTTGAGTAAATACAGGATCTTTAAACAGTGTAATATAATTTTGTAATCCAACGAAGGTTTCCGTTTTATAATCGATTTTATACAAGCTTAGCCTTATTCCTTCGAATATAGGGTACACCATAAATATTAAGAAAAGCAAAAGCTGCGGCATTATGAATAAATATCCTGTAAGGTTTTGTTTTAAAGATTTTTCATTGATTTTCATCAACACTTTTACCTCTCTATGGTTTGTCTTAAGCCCAAAAAGGGCTTAAGACAAACTTTCTTTTTTAGCAAGATGCTACTTGTTGTAAATTACAGAATTCTTTTTTGCATTCTGTATTACTTCATTACCTTTTGTTTGATAATCTTTGACGACCTGTTCCGGCGTCTTTTCGCCGGTATATAATGCCTGCAGTTCAGGATACAGCACCTGTCTTAACTCACTATAGCCGGGCACATTTCCCGTAAAGTTAAAAAGATACTTAGAATTTTTATCATATGCTTCAAACAGCGGTTTTTCCGATTTAAATTCCTCAGCTACAGATGTTCTGACTGGAACACCATTTTTCGAGGCTTTTACAAGTTCTGGATCTGTTGAGAAGAACTTTACAAAATCTTTGCTTACTTTTACTCTGGTTTCATCGTTAGTATTAAATACGCAGCTGCCTGTTACATAGGTAAAAGTCAGCGGTTCCCCACTATCTGAAGGAATGTTGGCAAGTCTTGCATCAAATTTAGCTACTTTGCCGCTTTCCATATCAGCTTTTATATTATTAAACAAAACTGAATTTGTAAAACTGATTGCAAGCTGCTGATTTTGGAACATGGCATTGCAGTCATTTGAAGAAACTGATTCTGCACCAGGATTTGTCAAGCCTGCATCATAAATCTTTTTAAGCCACTGTGCAGCTTTAATTCCTTTTTCATCATTTAAAATTATGTTTCCATTTTCATCAAAGAACTTATTTCCAAACATCCTCAGATAAGCAAGATTCCAAGTGTCTCCTTGATTATTTAAGGCAAATAAAGCCATTGGATAAGCGTTTGGATATTTATCCTTTGGAAGGTTTGTCTTCAATGTGTTTAAAATCTTTTCAAATTCCTCTAATGACCATGTTTTAATTTCATTTTCCCCGCCTATATACTCATCTAGACCTGCGGCTCTAAACATATCGGCATTATAAACTAATGTGCCCGGCATGTGGGAGAATGGATAGAAATAAATATCATCACCAAATGTTACAGCATCCCAGAAATTTTGGGCTATGTCCTTTTTAGCAGTATCATCTACAATATCGTTTAAGGGAACCAATGCACCCCTATGTGCATAATCTCCCATTGCAAATACACTTTCGTAGAAAATATCCGGTGGTGTT
>JALHJR010000143.1:0-1803 GCA_022840405.1 Tepidanaerobacter acetatoxydans | reverse complement strand
CAATTCAATGGCAATCTACCCGTGTTAAAAGCGCACAGCCTGGATAAGGCAGATCTTCTCGTTGTGCTTCCTCAGGATTCCCAATTCATACAGGATGTTCTGATGGCCCTCCGTACGGAAAGTTACATAAGGCAGCACAACGTGGTAAACACCTCAGAAGCAAGAAAAACTATACTCTCCAATAAGGGTACTCAAAATAGCTTGCGTAAAAAAGCCATTTCACAGCGGGCAGCCGCGTTGGTACGCGAGGCATTGTTTATCGCTTCCGGAGAGGAGGTGCAGGTCAGTAGCGAAGATGCCAAGTCTCGCATTGTAAAAGCGTTTAATCTCCTCATCGCCAAAATTTACCCACATCTTCAAATGCTCGGTGTGGTCACTTACTCCGAAAATGATATCCGTCACTATTTGGAACCCCAACACGCAGGGCTATTTAATGACGAAGCGGATCGTATGACCGAAGCTGAAACAGAAATGTTCACTTTCATTAACAATACTAGATTACAAGGTGAACGTGCCAGCATGAAAAAGCTGGAAGAGAGATTTGGCAGCCGTCCCTACGGCTGGTACCTGGCTGCCATCCAATGCGTGCTTGCCAAATTGGTTGGACGGGGCAAACTGGAAGCCTGGCAGGATGGCAACCTGCTTGAGAACGGTCCGCTCGAAAGAGCCCTGAAGAATACTTATAGTTTCAACACATTAACCTTTGAACCGGTAAAAGTTACTGACCCACGTGTCATCCAGGCGCTCAAGGATTTCCACCAGGAATTCTTTGACGAACCGACCTCTGAGAATGAAGTCCGTGGGCTAATCCGCAGCCTTCAGGCTAAAGCTAAGACATTAATGGACGAGCTCAGTACATATACCCCGCAGAAAGGCCGCTATCCATTTCTGTCCCGGCTGGAAGATGTGAGTGTGCGTTTGGATTCATTTCTGAATCATGACCACGAATTTTATATAAACAGCTTGCCAGCCGAAATGGAATCTTGGTTTAGCTTGAAGGAAGAACAGATTGACCCCCTTCGCAATTTCATGAGAGGTCATAAGCGCGAAATCTACGATGAATTGCTGAATTTTACCAACCAGAAGAAGCCAGATCTCGGCCCCGAGCAACTTGAGAAGTTAAGAGGCTTTTTGGAAGACCCGCGCATCTACGCCGATAACCGCCTGCAGAATGCCAGGCTTGTGCTCACTCAGTTCGAGGACGATCTGCAGGAGAAACTTGCCGGTGAGAGCCAGCGAGCTTTGGAGCATGTTGGCCGCTTACATCAGCAAATGCAGCAGATGTCGGATTACTCTGAATTAAGTTCTGAGCAACAGTCAGAACTGGATAACAATTTTATTCAGATCAAACACACCCTGCAGGAGCAGGATCTAATTGTCAGCCTGCGCGACAAACTTTCGGATTTTGAGCACAATCAGTATCCTAACCTCCTGACGCGGCTTCACGCGCTAAATGCACCGCAAACTCCAGAAGGAAAACCTGACGAAGAAGTTCCACGGAAGCTGGTATACGTGCACGTCCGGGATATACCCGTGGCAATGCCAAAGAGAATACTTGAAAACGAAGCGGATGTGGCAGCTTATTGCGAAGCAATTAAGGAAGCCCTCCTTCAAGCCGTCCGCGCCAACAAACGCATCAACCTCTAACCTGAGAGGAAAGCAAACCATCGCCATGAATACGAATGCTTTGAAACTATTTGCCCAATCAGCCCGCCGCCAACTGCTGGCGCAGGTCAGCGCCCGCATGGAACAGGTGCTCACCACCGACAGCGCCGTCTTGCGCGAGAAGCAGGCCATAATCAG
>JALHJR010000142.1:0-2080 GCA_022840405.1 Tepidanaerobacter acetatoxydans | reverse complement strand
ATAGGAATTCTATCCAGATTACTCTCTTCTGCATCGGATTGGCGATTTTAGGATTGTTCGTCTACAATTCAGGGATTATTGAGAATTATGAAATTATATCTTCCGTCAATATTCCAACATTTATCCTTGCCCTTTGTTGCACTTTCGGAGTTATTTTCTTGAGAGTGTATCGCTGGAAGTACCTGAGTGAATGGTATAAACCAGATGTAGCATGGAAAGATGCAACATTGGCCACAATTTCAAGCCTTTTTTATGCAAACATCACACCTGCGAAGTTTGGGGACCTTTATAAAGCATATTTTATGAAAAGAGTCTATAAAATGAATCTCACTGATGGTGTATCAATGATATTCTACGAAAGATTTTTTGAATTGGTAATTCTCTTCCTTGCTGCATCGGCAATAGTATTTATTCAACTCAGTGGGGTCACGGTCATAGTTCTGGAAGTTATTGCAGTCATACTGATCCTTCTTTTGATATTTTACTACAAAATAGATTCCCTTATTCAGTTCATCCAAAAAGTATCAGTTAAAATCCCTTTTTTCAAGAATATATCACTCGATATCCAGGTCAGGAAAATGTCATTCCCAAGAATTGTTGGCGTATTTTTCATCACACTGATCTCTTTAAGTCTGGAATTCCTTCAATTATGGCTCGTTGCCTGTGCTTTTGGATATGTTCTCAATCCAATAATTATCACAATATTATTCTCTCTTTCAATAATCATAGGCCTTGTTTCCCAAATCCCCCTGAGTATGGGTGTCATGGAAGGTTCATTGAGTTATTTCCTGATGTATCTCGGTGTGACTTCGGTGGATTCAATGGCAATTGTACTGACAGATAGAATTATCTCCATGTATTTGGTTATTATCATAGGATTTATTGTCTCAAAATTGTCTTCTGACAGAATCATTGAGGTGCATTTGTGATATCGATTGTTATACCACTTTACAATGAAGAGGAAAACGTGGAATTGTACCCGGAACGGTTATTTCCAGTTGTCGACCCGATAATAAAAAAATTCGGCTATTCTTGTGAATACATTATGGTCGATGATGGGAGCACCGATTCAACACAACAACGACTTCGTGAAATAGGAAAGACCCATCCGAATGTTATTGTGTTGTCGCACGAAAAAAACCAGGGTTTGGGCGCTGCACTCAGAACTGGCTTTGTGCACTCTAAGGCAGATCTTGTCATCACCATGGATTCTGATCTTACGTACCAACCACAAGATATTGAAATATTACTTGACACTTTTCAGAAAACCAATGCAGATTGTATTTCTGCCTCACCCTATCGTGAAAGAGAACATTCAACTAGAATAGATTCCCAATTTCGTTTATTCGTAAGTAAATCGGTTAATTTTTCTTATCGGGTCCTCCTCCCAAAGAGTGACATAACATGCGTTAGTGCTATATTTCGTCTCTACAAATCAAAGGCTCTGGAAGGGTTGACACTGGAAAGTACTGATTTTAACATAAACGCCGAGATAATTTCTAAATTGATGTTACAGGGTAAATCAGTTATCGAAGTGGGAGTGCCACTTCATGAACGTGAGTATGGTGAATCTAAATTGAATGTAAGAAAGGAGATATGGAATAACCTTATCGTCCTCTGGAAAATTTTTAAATTTCGCGTTTTCAACATTAGGTGGGAGTGAAACGAACAATTCAGGTCGGTACACAATCCAGAATTCCCACTTACGTCATGAGCATGTTACTCCGCACCCTATCCCGGATCACCAAACCTGATCCTCCGCTCTTCATATTCGGCATGTGCCTCACCCACGTGACACCAATAACAACCTCCACCCAAAAAAACGATGAAGAAGACCCGCTATTCACCTGTTGCTGGGGTAAAGGCCTCAAAAATTTGACCGATTTGAGATTCTGAACCTGTTCAACCGATACATGTCTACAGCCCAAACACCGCATGATTTAGGGATTATACTCTTCAAATCATCCTTATTTTTCCAATCCCGCCTCTCAAACCGCAAGATCTATATACCTATAATCCCTAATATTATATCATATGGAAGACTGGGTTCGTGCCTGGCTGGAAGAGCAGCGCCGGAAGG
>JALHJR010000141.1:0-1814 GCA_022840405.1 Tepidanaerobacter acetatoxydans | reverse complement strand
GATTCCAGACTTACTTCAGGTTCTTGCTGATTTTCAAAATGCTTTTGCACAGCTTTTTCATATCCGGGGCGGATGTACCAATATTCCGCCATTTCAGATTCGGCAACTGCGTAATCCAGCATTAAACAATAGACCGCTGGAGCGGTACATCGTGTTTTTCGTGCAAATTAAGGGAAGATTGCGTTCTTTTGCCATCTCTATAACTTCTGCTGGTGGTTTCTTTCCGCGTACAAATACAATCCCAATAATATCAATCATATCCGCTAAGCGAATTACCTGCTGATTGGTCAAACCTGTGAGAAGTAAAGTTGGCTCTTTGGTGCACATCAATATATCACTTATCAAATCAGAAGCAAAAGCACAGGGAACTTCTATATCCAGATTTACTTCTGGTGTTAATACTTCTGCATCCAGTATCTTTACTATATCCGATAATTTCATCCTATATTACCTTATTTCAGATTTATAACCAGTTCAATGAAATGCATTTAAAAGTCAAGGAAATAGTTAGAGTTATAATAGTGAAGATTATTTATCTTTTTTCTTCTTTTTGGCTGAATCATAGTATGGTATTTTATCTTATCAAATTAATTTTCAAAATTAAGGGTGATACCTGCCAATTTGGTAATAGAGAAGACAAAAAATTAATCTGTTTTTGACCAAGGATAATTTATTCAAACTGTAAATATATGGTCTGAGCTTTATTGATATTTTAACATAACATAAAGGAGAAGAGTCAGAAAATAGACAAATAGGGAAGGTTTCTTATCTATTCAGTTCTAATCAGAGTTTTATTAATATAACTTTATTTGATTAAGGGTTAAAATTATCTTGCCTGATTAGTTTTGATTTATATTAAGGTTAATATAAGAGCTACCAGATTCAGGAATTAACGATGAAAAAATCTTATATCTTTGTCTTTATAAGCTTAGCGATGTTGATTATAACCAGTTTATCAGCTGAAGTGACTATTCCTTATCTTAGTGAATATCTATATTCCTATCCTTCCACTATCTATAAGGGAGCCACAGCTCCTTTTAACTGGACGAAAGATGACTATCTGAAGGCAGGTGGATTACTTTTAACAGGAGGAATGCTCTATCTGGAAGATGAACATTTACGAGACCTTTATCAAAGAAATCGTATAGAGTCAGTGGATGATATATTTACGGTATTTGAAGTTTTGGGTAATGCTAAATATATGTTTCCTGCTTTAGGGGTTATGACTTTATCCGGTTATTGTCTTAAATCTGATAAAACTATGGAAACTGGATTGTTGAGCATAAAAAGTGCAGTTTTAGCTCAAGGTTTAACCTTATCTTTAAAAATTATAACTCAAAGACCAAGACCTGAAACGGAAGAAGGAAAAGAATTCTGGAGCACGGGTTCTTTTTCATTGCATAATGATTCTTTCCCTTCTGCACATTCCACACTGGTCTGGAGTTTAGCACCTATCTTTGCAGAGCAATATAAAGAAAATAAATGGGTTCCACCTCTTTCCTATACCATAGCAATACTAACTTCCTGTTCCCGACTAAATGATGATAAACACTGGAGTAGTGATGTCTTTATTGGTTCTATAATTGGTTATTTTACTGCTCAATTAGTTCTTAAAGATACACCCCGTTTAACTTTCAATTTTTCTCCCGATTTATCGAGGATAGGGTTTTGTTATGAATTTTAAAGAAATACCTTTGATCGTGAGGCAACTTTAAATATAGATGGAGAATATGATTATTTGGACTATCCACAAACGCAGGTCTATAAATTTAAATAAAAAATCCTTTACAGATTATAGAGTTTGAGTTTATTGA
>JALHJR010000140.1:0-1819 GCA_022840405.1 Tepidanaerobacter acetatoxydans | reverse complement strand
AATTTCGTGAGATTTTTTGCATCTATTTTAAGCCGTTTTTCGGCATTGTTTTCAAACGAGGTATTTGCCCCTGTTAAAAAAGAAGTGAGTGTTTTTATTTACTTGTCAGTCAAACGAACAATTTGACAATTGACCGTCATTCTGTCCAATAAAGTCTGGCAAAGGTGCTTGTCTTCAACTGCATCTATCCATGCTGACAGTTCACGATTGGTTATAAAAATAATGCTTCTGGCTTCATTAAGAAAGGTAACTGCCCGGTAGAAAACCTGCAGTTCTGCCCTGGTTGGTTCCACATAAAAGACATCATCAATAATAATTAAGTCACATTCCTGCATATAAGAAAAGATCGCTTCTGCTTTTGGATTTGTGGCTTTCTTTTCTGCCACTGCGATAAAATTATCAAAAGGCGCATAATAGGTTTTATGTCCATTGCTGATTGCAGTTTCTCCAAGCTGCGCTGCAAGACCGGTCTTACCCGTCCCGCATTTTCCCAGCAGGATTAAGTTTTGCTCTTCCTTAAGCCATGTCAGGTTGGATAACTGTTTAATCTGCCATTTTAAGCCCTTGTTTGAGTTCGATGCGTCAAATGCTTTGTTTGGAAGCTTACTTGCCTTCCTCAGCTTGGTGTGTTTTTGTCTGGCCCTAATCTCCAATTCTTTTTCTAACACCATCTTAAGATAGTCAAGGTTTGATAGTTTCTCATCGTTCAAATCAATGTATCCCCTTGCGATATTCCAAAGGTTGAGCTTTTGGGCTAATTCACGGATTTCTGTTATATCAGCCATCGATTTCCCTCCTTATTTCTTTACTCCTCGCCAAATGGTTAAAATACTGCTGATTCGGCAAAAACTTCTTAGCTATATGCTCTCCGTACTGATACATGAGATAAGCCAAAAGCTCATAGGCACTGCAGCGTTCAGTATCAATGCAGTATTCTATTCCATCAAGCAATTGTCCAATTGTATAAAACCTTGTCATCCGGTATAATCGAATGCAATGTGTATTAAAATATTTCGGCTGTTGCTGCTCCATCCGGCGAATGAATTCCTGAGCTATTTCGTATTCTGCAAAATATTGTTTTATGATGGTTAAAGAAACCCTGTCTCTGCTGTAATTTTCTTCTGGTTTGAACAACTGCCCGGTATCTTCTGTGACTGGATATTTAGCCAATAAATCATTTGTTTCAGCATCATAGAACAAAAACATTTCACCATCATCTTCAATGCGAATGCGTTTATGAGCATCCATCATACCAATATTAATCTGATAACGGTTGCCTTTATAACTTACAACTCCATCCTTATCAAAGGAGGCAACAGTGCTTGATACTTCGGAATAAGGTTTGACATGGAGCAGGTATTTTTGCTCTTCCATGAACATTTCACGCGGCACTTTTCTGGTCACAGTATGTATTCGCCCGTTGCCTTCCCTATCTAACCATGCAAGGGCAGCACTGTTAAGGCTATCAATTCCGGTGTATATCCTGCCCTCAAGAAAACTTTGCTTTATGTATCCAATCACCTCTTCAACCTTGCCTTTACTTTGAGGATCTCTTGGTCTACATAGCGAAACACTGTAACCTATACGCTTAACATATTCTTCAAAGGCGGGTACGAATATGATATTTCCCAGATTTTCGCTGACTACATAGACACGGTCAAGGTCATAAAGAATAGTCTGTGTTCTTCCTCCAAAATATTGGAATGCATATTTATGAGCTTTAATGGCTGTTTTGGTTGTAAAGGGATCCGGTGAAAAATAAACAAATTTCATTCTGCTATAACTCAGAACCATGCAAAAGAAATATATTCGTACAATT
>JALHJR010000139.1:0-1832 GCA_022840405.1 Tepidanaerobacter acetatoxydans | reverse complement strand
AAGTAGCCCTCAGAATCCATCATCTTGCGCCATTGGTGGACTAACTCACGAAATCGTATTACATAACGAGCATAGCCAATGGAAAATAATCTCTGATACTTATTGGGATTCCTGGTGGCGTGAATTCCGAAAGCCAGGATTGACTACGGACGAAGTATTGCAGAAAATAAACGTAAAATTGGACTCTGTAAAAGCTCATGTGAGTTTGCCCTTGTCTGTTGCCGCTCCCGAGACCGAATTTTCTTGCAATTTCAGCGCAGACGATTCATCCCATCCTTACGAGCGAAATGAAGCCGTGACCTATGCTCAAACTCACGCTGAAAACTACAATCTTTACTATCCAACTTATGATGACCAAACATACGGCGACTGCACAAACTTTGTTTCTCAGGCTATTTACGAAGACGGCAACGCGTCTATGTCTATCCCAGAGCCTTTGCCTACTCGTGTGACTGACGGTCAGCTTCAATGGTATCTCCTCAATGGAATGCAGCGCGCTTCTGCCTGGAATCATGTAGTGCCGCTATATGACTTTCTTGTATCTCCTGCCGCTTGGAATGAAGGTCCTGAAGGTTGCGAAATGACATACAATAACGACGAGCAACTGGCAGAGCGTCTGTCTCAAATTCAGGCTGGAGACATCATTCAATATGATTGGGACGGAATTGGGGGATGGGATCATTCTGTCATTGTTGTTGGGCGGGATGAGAATGGCATTGTTCAAGTTGCCAGTCATTCGCCCAATTCTCAACAATTAGATTACAACTGGAAAGCATATAAGAACATCAGACTAATTCATATCGAGCGAAGCGATGGGATGCCTCCCGTCAAAACCTTTATAGCAGTGGCAGGAGATGACGAAAACACAAGAGACTGTGATGGATATTTTCCTGGAAATGAAGTCTATCTTGGAAAATGCGATGATGGCGAAAGCATTATCAGTGGTTTTCGTTTCACCGATATACAAATTCCTTACCGCGCAACGATAAAATATGCATTCATCACATTCTCTGTGGATGGGACTTACACATCTCCTATTTCACTCAGAATATACGGCGAAGCAAGCGGAAATTCAGAACCATTCAGCGCATCGAATCCTCTGGCAACTCGCCCTACAACATCCAGCGTGGTGACATGGGATGTGACAGAACAATGGGATTTGACGAATAATCATGCGGGCGGGGAGAGCCAGTATAGTTTTACAACACCCCAATTTGCCTCTGTGCTTCAAGAAATCGTAAATCAAAGCGGCTGGGCATCTGGCAACTCGCTTTCGATTATCATCAAAGACAATGGGTCTACCACGCATCGGCGAGTAATCGCTTGGGAACGGGCTGAAAGTGACGCCAATCTTTTCCCCGCAAGATTGATTGTCGCTTATGAAGGTGGTATTTCAGTACCGACTGCAACTCCTACACCCACGGCTACACCGACATCCACACCAACGCCCACTCCATCACCTACCCCTGTACCAACAGAAACGCCCGTGCCGACCAGTACACCTGGTGTAGAGCCGACATCCCCTCCCCCCTGGTGGGCACCTGCTGAAAATATACTGATGAAAGATGAACCTGACCAAGAAAGAGAAGCGTTTTCCGAACTCTTAAGCCAGATTCGAGACCAGATTTTGAAGTCGTCACCCAAAGGCGATGCTTATATTGAGATAATATATCAACATGCGCCAGAGATAATGACACTACTCTCAAAAGATGAAAGCTTACGACATCAAGTAAAAGACTTGGCTTTAGAAATAAAGCCATTACTGGAATCTGTCGTTAGTGGTGAAGCAGAGTACAAGAAACCTCGTTTGGAGAAAATCTGGATAGAAAAAG
>JALHJR010000138.1:0-1847 GCA_022840405.1 Tepidanaerobacter acetatoxydans | reverse complement strand
GCCATTCTACTTCATCGATATCCTTTGCGGCCTCGGGGTCGAAGTGGAATGCGGCAAAGATGATCATCTTTGGATTCGGCTTTAACCTCTGTGCCTCCTGGATTGCAAGCTCCACCTGCCGCTGCTCCAGGGGTGCATGGTCCGGGCCAAATGAGATAACCGCTCGTTGGGGGTTTGCTTCTTTCGTCTCGGCATCCGCGTGAAGGTAATAGAATTTTGGGCCGGCGGGGAGCGGTTCCACCCGGGTAAATTCTATTTTCTGGCCGCCCTTCCCCCGGATGCCTGTGCGGAATATTTCGTCCCGCCATTCGCCCTGTCGGAGAGTCTCACCTGTTCGGGCAATCGATTCATCGGCTGGAAGGTCAGGGGTGATCTCAGTGAGCGGCTTGACAATCGGTGCCGGGACTGCTTCGACAGTGAAGGGACCGGATACGCGGACGCGGCTTGAGTCGATGAAGGGTTGGTCGTAGAGGATTTCCTGTGCGGGGGGTTCATTATTTGCTATAGATTTGAGCGTGATGTGGGGGACTGTCTTGTACCGGAACCCGCTTCCCACTCCCTCCTGGGGTTGAGCGAGTTCGTAGTAATCAAAGACAGCCGTCATGAGCCGCTGTTTTGCAAGAGTGAGTGCCACACGAGAAGTGTCGCAAGTGATCCATCGGCGGCCCCATTGTTCGGCGACATATGCGGTTGTGCCGGAACCACAGGTTGGATCAAGGACAAGGTCACCCGGGTCGGTGGTCATAAGAAGGCATCGTTGAATAACCTTAATTGATGTTTGAACAGCGTAAACTGCATCATAAGCACCTTCTGTATCTGCCCAATAATTTGTAAGACGGGAAACAGGGTAATCTTCGAAATATAACACATAGGTTAAGGCCGTTTGGGTCTCATATAAACGGTTAGCTTTAGCAAGATTATCCATTCCCACCTTATTTGTTTTCCAACATCTGCCTTTAGCAGGATGATATTTTTTTCCATTATACTCGTATACAAAATCGCCTGTAGAGAAATAGCCGCTTGGCCGAAGATCTAAAGGCATAAAAACTTTAGCGTCTTTCGAAATTATTGAAGGATTATTCTTTTCTTCAAATGTCATTGTCCGTCTATTACCATCAGGGTACTCTAGATAAGACCAATGAATATCTCCTCTCCAATCTTTTTGTTGAAATAATGCATGATATTTAACTTTATTTTTATCCTTTGCGTAGAAAAGAATGTAATCCCCAATAGTTTCTATCAAACGAGTATTACCCAATGTCATTTTTTTTGTCTTAAAATTGATAGTACATATAAAGTTCTCTTTCCCAAACACCTCATCCATAATTTCCCGCACATGATGCACGTTCTCGTCCGAGATTTGCACAAACACACTCCCGCTCTCGTGTAACAACTCCCTCGCTAGCAGCAACCGGTCCCGGAGATACGTCAGGTACGAATGAATCCCCACCTCCCATGTATCCCGGAAAGCCTTCACCATCTCCGGTTCCTGGGTAAGGTCCTCATCGCTTCCGTCCTTCACATCCCGCTTGTTCACGAACGGCTGGAAGTTCGACCCGTACTTTATCCCATATGGCGGATCGATGTAGATCATCTGGACCTTTCCCGCCATTCCTTCCTTCTCGAGAAGTGAGTTCATCACCAGGAGTGAATCTCCGGCGATGAGGCGGTTGCTCCAATCGTGCTTATGCTTGTAGAATTCGATGGCCTCCCTGAGCGGGGGGTTCTCCCCCTCGAATTCGAAGAGCGAGGCCTGTCGCTGGGGCTCTCCGTTTCGTTTCCGCACCGCCTCGATGATGGAGCGAGGGTCTATCCGTTCGTGGACATGGAGTGATACGGTCGGGACT
>JALHJR010000001.1:0-181125 GCA_022840405.1 Tepidanaerobacter acetatoxydans | reverse complement strand
ATAATCAAGGTACGTTTCGTATCTTTTTTCGTATATTTTGTTCGCCTTTTTGTTAGGTGTATAAGTTCTACCATGTGTCGGCTCATATTTTTCTATGTCCTTTACCTCTCCCAGGGCATTTAAGGCTAGCACCGCAGCACCTACTGTAGACATATGTTGTACACCTGATGTTACGATATCACGACCGAATATGTCTGCTGCCATTTGGAGCCAAAAAGGAGAGTTCTCTATTCCGCCTGAAATCCTTATTTCCTCTGGTTCCCCAGTGATTTGGGTTAGCGCCGCGTAGCATTGATAAAGGTTGAATAATACTCCTTCAAGCACCGCATGATATAAATCGCCTATTTCATGATGCCCTTTTAAGCCGATAAAGCTTGCTCGTCTATTATCCTGCCAGCCGGGGTTTCTTTCGCCATACAAAAAGGGTAGAAATATGGGAGCATTTTCTATATCAGTTTTGGCGGCTTTTTCATCTAGTTTTTTATAACTGAATCCGCAATCTTTGTACACCCTCTTTTTAAACCATTCCAAGCAGTTGCCTGCACCTGATGTGGCAGCTCCGGCTAACCGTTTTCCTTGTAAGGCATAATAGCACCAAGTAGAGGTATTTTCAGATAACACAGGCTTGTCATAAGCTAATCGCAGTGCGCCACTGGTTCCAACAGACAGCGTCATAATGCCTTTTTTTAATGCTCCTGCCCCTATCTGGTTTAATGCACCATCAGCACCGCCGATTATTACTGGCAATCCTTTCGGCAGATTTAAGCACTTAGCTACACTAGATTTTAGTGGTGCCGAATATGTGGGCTCGTGTAATTTGCACAACATATCTCGGTCTATGCCAGCAAAATTTAATATATCATCGTCCCAGTCTAGAGTGTGTATATTAAACATTCCGGTACCTGATGCTATTGTCTTTGATTCGATGAATTCACCTGTCAGTTGTTCGAAGATATATTCTAACTGCGATGTAAAGTAAGCTGCTTTAGAAAATATTTCGGGTTGAGATTCTTTAAGATGAATGATTTTCCATAGAGGATATATACTGTGGATGGTACACCCGGTTTTATTATAGAAGCTTTGCCAAAGCTGCTCATTTTTTCGATACTTTGCAACTGTCTCTATAGGGCGGGTATCAGCCCATGTAAATATCGGCGTAATCGGCTTTCTATGCTTATCCAGCAGTAAAAGACTGTGCCATATCCCGCTAAGACTAATTGCATCAATTTGGTACTTACATGACTGCAATATTTCTTTTATTCCAAGTATTAATGCATCGTATAATCCTTCTGCATTTTGTGTAATTGTATCACTTAAGCTTTCGTCGTATGGAATGTTTTTTACATTCATGAGACCTTTATTGCTGGAATATACAGCTACCTTTAATGCAGAAGTACTGGTTTCTAAAGCCAATATAATCAAGTAGCATCGCTCCTTAAGATTATGAGAATAATTTCGGCATATCTAAAATAACATTTCAATTAGATTCTTTGCCGAAATTACAACCATCCGCTCAGTTGCCTCCTTAGTATAGGCACCTATGTGAGGTGTAAGAATAAAATTATTGAGTGAGAGTAGCTTATTTTGCTTATCCGGTGGTTCTTGCGAAAATACATCTTGAGCTGCACCGGCTATAATCCCATTTTTCAGTGCCTCATATAATGCATCTTCATCTACAAGTTCACCCCTTGCCGTGTTTACCAGATAAGCGGTTTGCTTCATCTTGCTCAAGGTTTTACTGTTAATGATTTTGTTCGTTTCTTCGCTTAATGGCAAGTGAAGCGTTACAAAATCAGCTTTTTCCAGTATCTCATCTATATTTGTCATTTTTACATTCATTGCTCTTGTAAGCTCTATATCATTAAAATAAGGGTCATAGGCCATTATCTCCATTTCTAAGCCGGACGACATTTTTGCAACTTCTCTGCCAATTGCGCCAAATCCTATGATACCAACTATTTTTGCACCGATCTCGGTCCCAATTGTCCTGTCCCACCTGCCGTTTTTTACATCTATAACAGCCTTGGGTATACTTCTTGATAATGCGAAAAACAAACCTATGGTAAGTTCTGCTACCGATCGGGTATTAGTGCCTTCTGCTTTTTTTACTTTAATTCCTAATTCTTCCGCAACCTTTAGATCAATATTGTCAAGACCAACACCATACTTGGATATCGCCTTGAGATTTTTAGCGCTTCTGATTACTTCTTCATCCATCGGATCAAGACCTACAATTACGCCGTCGACATCCGAACATAATTCGATCATTTGTTGCTTTGTCAGTGTTTTACCGGTATTGTTTTCTACTATATCAAGGTCAAATTGGCTAAAAATTTCATCTGCTTTATTCCTTGCACGAAAGAACGATTTAGGAGTAATTAGTATCTTTTTCTTCATTTGAACCTCCAAATAGTGTTAAAGATTATTAAAAATTTATTAGTTTAATCTAACTTACTCGGGCTCAATCTAGGTATTTCTCCAGCGTCTTCCTTACCGCCCCCTTACCGGCCACTAGTTCTGTAAACATGTTTTCTACCTTTGATGCCAGATTATATTCATAAAGATCTATGCCAAATATGCTGCTGTTTGATAGTATAGGCTTTAATGAATCCGTAAAAGGACCTTTGTCTCCCAGGGATATGTCTTTGATATATCCCTGCAATACTTCTAACATGGGGTCAGGGCTGGGTGTAAAGGGTCTGCCTTCATCGTCTATTCCCATAAGGTATCTCAGCCAACCTGCAAAGAATAACGGTATATATGTCAGTGTTGATACATCTCGTTTACCGGTGGCGATATATGCCTTGAGGGTTTCGCCGAAGCGTACCGGAATTTTTTGGGATGTATCACAGGCTATTCGCTGTGGAGTATCAGGTACAAATGGATTTGGAAAACGTTCTTCTATTACCTCTCGCAAGAACTCTTCCGGCTTAATTATTCCCGGATCCACTACTACCGGAAGGCCTTCTTCATAACCCGCTTTTTCTATAAATGTCTTGAGATGTTTGTCTTTCATCTCCTCTGCTATTGAGTTGTAGCCCAAGAGACAGCCATAGATGGCAAGTATTGTATGCAGGGGATTTAAGCAGGTACAAACTTTCATTTTTTCTACTTTATCTACAGTTTGCCTATCGGTAAATATAACGCCCGCTTTTTCTAAAGGCGGCCTTGAGTTAGGAAATGCGTCTTCTATTACTAAATATTGGGTTTGTTCGGCATTTACGAAAGAAGATATGTACGTGTGTTTTGCTGTTTCTATGATTTCAGCATCTTCAAAGCCATCGGCTTCCAACATGGCCTTTACTTGTTCCGAAGGTCTGGGGGTTATTTTATCTATCATGGTCCATGGGAATGAGACGAATTTTGAGTTTGATATGTAATCTGAAAATCCTTTGTCTGCTTGTCCTTTTTTTACCCAGCTGTCGGCAAAGGTTTTTACAGCACTATATAGTTTTGAGCCGTTATGGGAGCAGTTGTCCATGCTTACTAATGCAATGGGGAGTTTTCCTGCCAAGTATCTCTTATAGCATAGGTACGCTACTGCTCCCATAAGGGTTTTGGGTTTTTGGGGGAAAATATTTAAATCTTCTAGAATATCCTGATAATAATTTCCTTTAGAATCGGTTAGCGAATATCCCTTTTCCGTTATTGTAAAACTTACCATTTGCAGTGTGGGGGATATAAAGATTTTTTCAAGTTCTTCCATACTGTCTTCTGCAGCCATCGCATGGATTATGCTTGCTATTATTTTTTTATCCACGGTGCCATCGGCTTTTAATGTAACAAGCAAGCTTAGATTGTCAAAAGGTACATATGCTTTTTCGATAATTTCTTCATCATAGGATTCGCAGACGATAATGCCTTTGTCTGAAAGGCCTTCGTTAAGAAGGGTCTGTTGTAATGCTGCGGGAAACGCTCTGAATATGTTGCCGGCTCCGAAATGCAGCCACATTGGGGCTTCGAGTGTATTTTCTCTTACTTTCTCAATATCAAACCCAGGCAGTTTATAACCTTTGTTCTGCCAAATGTGTTTGTTTTTAAGGTCAGAAATACGAAGTTTCATTTTTTTCACCTTCACATATTTCAGGTAGTTAATTATAACCTGAATATTTTCACTTACATACTACCATATTAGTATACTACTGTCAATATGTTTTTTAAAAAAACGATTTTCTGAATTGCATACACAAACATCAGAAAAATAGCAGAAAAACAGGGACGGTTCCAAAATATTCATGAATATTTTAGAACCGTCCCTGAAATTTGCTGAAATTTATCATTCCCACAAACATATTCGATTTTTACCATTTCTTTTGGCCTGCAGTAGAGCTTGGTCGGCTTTTTTAATCAATTCATTTTTATCTGCGATTTCATCATAAAGCTCACAAATGCCGGCACTTATTGTCACTTGCATGGTGAAAGTACTGTTTAAATCATTGAAATTTAAACCTCTATTTGTAAACCACCGAAAGAATTTTTCTTTTATTAAATCATATCCTGATTTATATTCGTCCCGACCATAATCCTCAGGCTTCTCATCACTTGCGCCTGCTTTATAATCTTGCAGACTAAAGCTGTAATCACCAATCTTGTTTTTAATCCGCGTAAGAATGTCTAAAGCCTGTTTGGCACCCGTTTCAGGCAGTATAATCGCTAATTCATCGCCTCCATAGCGCGCTAGAATATCGCTGCCGCGAAGGTCTTCCTGTATAAGATTTCCTATTTTTGATAATAAATAATCGCCGGCCAAATGCCCATAATGATCATTATATTTTTTAAAATTATCAACATCGATTATAGCTAAGCTGACATCTTTTTACCCCTATCTCGGCTACATCATCTAAATCAATACTTTCAGCCAATTGTTTGGCCGTTTCGTAGAGAATTACCACGCTTTCCTTTTCTTCCTTTAATTTCCGGGTTAACCATACATTGTTTATAGCAAGCCCAATCTCACCTGCAATATTATTTAGCAAAATGATGTCTTTATTTTTAAACTTTTCTACTTCATAACTTCCTAATAAAATAACCCCTAAAACTTCACTGCCTGCTTTAAGCGGCACCGTCATTTGCGACCTTGTTCCATGAACACAAATTACATAGCGCCTATCCTTTTCGGCATATTGCGAAAGTATCGCTTTGCCTTGCTTTGCCACCGACCCAACGATGCCTTCACCGACTTGAAATATTTTTTTAATCAAATCAGTTTCCGTTAAATTATAAGATGCTACGGGCCGAAGCTCATTATCGTTTTTTTCCGCATCAAAAAGAAAAACAACTCCGAAGTCGGCTCCCGAATAAGTCACCAGCTTGCCAATAACAGAAACTAATAGCTGATTCAGCGAAGATGATGTATGTATGGCCGAAGTGGTATCACATAATAGTTGATTCTCAAAGTTTAGAACATTAATATCCTCACTGAACTTATCAAGTAATTCAAATACTGGCAGCAGCCCGAAATATTTCAAAATAGATTCAGGCAAAGCCCTATATTCATTTACTTTTACTGTGTATGTTTTGTTTAACACCGTTAAAACATTATAAATATCTTCAAGGGCTTTAATAAAAATAAATGTTGGTATTATTACAAGAATAAATCCGAATATCCAACTTCTTGATGATGCTCCGGCTTTTGTAAAAAACACAAATGCCACTAAAATAAAAATGCAGCATGCCAAAAAAAGCCTCGCTGCAAACCTTCTTTGTGCCCCCATCCCTACTTGCTACCCCCTATCCTCTTAAACGAAAAACGGAAACGGTTCTAAAATATTCATGAATATTTTGGAACCGCCCCTGAAAATCGCCGAAAATCAAATCAACCATTTTCCCACTCCCAGGCGGTTTTTATGATAAAGCCAAGATTATCATATTTGGGTTTCCAGCCAAGAATTTGCTTTATCTTTGTAGAATCAGCCACCAGCTCCGGTGGATCCCCCGCCCTTCTTTCAGTATACTCAACAGCAAAATCCACGCCCGTAGCATTCTTAGCTTCGGTTACCACTTCCTGCACCGAATGTCCCTTGCCATACCCACAGTTGAACACATTGCTTTCCCCGCCGGAAAGCAGATGCTCCAGAGCCAATATATGTGCATCGGCCAGATCCATCACATGAATATAGTCCCTTATACAGGTTCCGTCCGGTGTAGGATAATCAGTTCCAAAGATTGAGAGCTTATCCCTTTTGCCTGCAGCTGTTCTGACACACATAGTAATAAGATGTGTAGCATCTTTTTTAGTTTCGCCCAGCTCTCCTTCCGGGTCAGCCCCGGCTACATTAAAATACCTTAGCGCAATATACTTCAGCCCCTCAGACCTGGAGCAATCTTTTAAAACCTCTTCCACCATGGACTTACTTTTACCGTAGGGATTTATCGGTGCAAGGGGCATCATCTCATTTACGGGCATTTCCTCCGGCTCCCCGTAAACCGCCGCCGTTGAAGAAAATATGAATTTATTTACATCAAATTCCTTCATCGCCCTTAGCACATTCAATGTTCCTAAGACATTATTGGTATAGTATTTCATCGGAAACTCCACCGATTCAGGCACAACGATTTTTGCAGCAAAATGCATGACCGCATCAGGTCGAAATTCCGACATCACACTCCGTAAACCATCTATATCCAGTATATCGCCTTCCACCAGTTTCCCGGAAAGTACCGAACTTTTATTTCCGGTGGAAAGATTATCATAAACCAGCACATCAAAACCCTTTTTCCAAAGGAGCTTTACTACATGGCTACCTATGTATCCGGCACCCCCGCTGACTAAGACTTTTTTCACTATAGAAGCACCTCATTCCTATTGATCCTTTGCTGCGGCAATATTATCATTGTTCAATACCTGAACTTCCTTTAGTAAGGTATTATCCAATTCCTCAAGCTCATCCCAACCTCTGGAGCTGTCACTCATAAATACTACCTTAATAGTTAAGAACAATATCTGTAAATCCTGCAAAAAAGAATAATTCCTTATGTAAATTAAATCATACCTCAACTTGTCATCCACACTAGTTCGATACTTGCCCAACACTTGGGCAAGACCTGTAATTCCTGGTTTTACTATATGCCTATATTTATAATGGGGATTCTCGTTTTTAAACTGATTCACAAAGAAAGGCCGCTCCGGCCTAGGCCCTACCAAACTCATCTCACCTTTTAATACATTTATGAGCTGTGGAAGTTCATCCAAGCGAGTGGACCTTAAAACTTTTCCCACAGGTGTAATCCTTGTATCATTTTCTGTTGCCAGAACAGGACCGGTAAGATTCTCAGCATCATTTATCATCGTCCTAAATTTATATAGTTTAAAGGTCTTGCCGTATAAGCCAACCCGTTCCTGGGTATAAAAAACAGGTCCCGGCGAAGTTATTTTTATAAATGCTGCTATAATCAACATGACGGGAGATGTTACTATAAGACCTAGGGTCGAAACAACAATATCTAAAAGCCTTTTTGCAGCTTTTTGTTCTTTTGTCAAAGTAAGGTCAATCAATTCAAATACCGGCTTATCATCAATTTGCGTATAAATAGACTTGGACAGGAATACCTCATAGAGATTCGGTATTAAAAAAATCTTTTTTTTCTTCTCAAGAGCTATAACAGTTACTTTACTCTTCAATTCCTGAGATAAACCTGGACATAGACATACTATATCCACCATGGATATAGCCTCACTTATCGTATTGATGTCATCACTTTCCATTATGTACTTTGTCTCAAACCAACCTGATGATATGTCCTTAAACTTTCGGGCAATGTTAAACGCCTCATCCTTGGAGCCAACCATGATAACCTTCTGTACCCCATGGATGCGCTTTATAACCAGCAATGTCAAGTATTTCCAAAGTGTCACAATCCCAATCTGAAGAACCGCTCCCAATGCAAATACACTTCTTGGAAATGCAAAACCTCTATATAAGAATGTCAAAGCCATGGTAAATACCATTATCATAATTACCGACAATATCGATGAAAAAAATATGTCAGCAAAATTCTTCCTCTTTATATCATACAAGCCATAAACTTTAAAAAACACTATAGCCAACACCGCAATCCAAGGTATAAGCCTTACATAGTCCACGTAGTTATATGCCGGTATTTCCACAAATTTTAACTTGAATGCTAAAAAATAGCCTAAGTTGACCAGTATTGCATCGATTAACATCATTACAGCTAGGTGAAAAGTTCCAAAATCCTTCTCCTTCATTTATAACGCTCTCCCACTTGTAAAAAATGACCTTTTTAAAGAAACTTACTATAAATTTCATCCATTTCTTTTAATACTTTTTCTATGGAATAATCCTTAATCATTCTTTTGCCTTCCAAACCCATATTTATTCTTAACTGCTCATCGTTAACAAGAGTAAAGATAGCATTTTTTGTTGCCTCAACATCATTCAGCGGAACCAAAAGACCGTTTACTCCATTTTTTATCAAATCTCTATTTCCTCTAACATCAGACGCTATTACCGGTTTCCCTGCAGCCATTGCTTCCATTATACACTTAGGTAAACCTTCACGATATGAAAAAAGGCAAAAAATATCTGAAGCAGATAACAATTCAGGTATGTCCCGTCTAAATCCTAAAAATCTAATTCGCTCTTCTAAACCGTTTTGCTTAACATAATTACAAAGTTTACGCTTATGATTACCATCGCCTACTATATAACCATAAATCAAATCCGTTCCTTCTATTTGTTTTATAGTATTTAACAGCTGTAAATGGTTTTTGTTTGCATTTACTTCAGCTACAGTTAAAATCATTATACTATTATCGGTTAAACCTAGTTTTTCCCTTACCTGTTTCCTAATATTAATATCTTTTATATTATATTTTTCTATATCAACACCAACCCCATGTACTTTAAAAATATTTTCCCTATTTCTAATTGGCAGTCTAGAAGCCGCAACAAAATCTTCTTCATTCATTGTTATTAAGCCATCAGTCCATTTCGCCGCCAGCTTTTCCATAGTATAGTACATAAGCCAATTTCTCAAAGGAGCTCCATTATAAAAATGAAACCCATGAGCTGTATACAATACTGGTTTTGTGTTTGTAAGTTTAGCTGCCAATCTCCCTAAAAACGCTGCGATGGGGGTATGTACATGAATCAAATCGAAATTATTGCCTTTCATTATATTTATTAACTGGTTAAAAGCTTTCATATTATTTGGTGAATAGGGAGATTTTATAAAATCAATGTCATGCAGTAAAACTCTCATTGAACTTAACTCTTCTTGCCTTTCACCAAGTTTCGCAGCAACATGTACGTCATAGCCTTTATTTTGAAAGTACAGGATAAAAGGAATATGAAAATTAATGATGTGTGATTCAACAGTTGCAATAAATAAAACCTTTCCCATGTTACCTCCATAAAAATGTTTTTTAATCAATTCCTAAAAGGCTAATAGTTATAGTAACGAAAAAACAACTATTTAAGAGTCTTCGTATCTTTTTTTGTGGAATATACAGAAAATATTACATAATATTAAAACTGCGACAAGTGCACCGATATTAAAAACTAATTCTCCAACAACTGAACTGAAATTTATTCTATTTAGGTTAATAACTTCTGGCAAAAAAACTGCATAAATAACCAGTCCTGCTGAACCTTTATGTCTAATTTTTTCAAGATAACCTAGCATAAAACCCAATATTACAAAGATGAATAGTACCCCCAAACTCCCAAAATTATTAAATGCCTCAGCGACTGGGCTATATCCCCAGCCAATCACACTTTCTCGTCCCGGAGTAAACTGTTTATAAATTTGTAAAGCAAACTCTTGTGCTATTGTTAATGGTTTTTCTCCAGGATAAAGACTTCTAGGAAGCCAATGTATTAATGAACTCAAATATGAAGTTCCATACATTTTTCCTTGTGGATATTTTAAAGAATAAAGTAAAGTAAAATAAGGACCTGCAAATTCATTTTTAGCCGGTAAAACCCATTCAAAAGAGATATGTTCAACAATCCAGTTTATTGCGTCCTTCAAGCTCATTTGATTTCTGAGCAAAAAAGGAAATATCCATCTAACATTGGCAATAAAAGTAAAGAAAATATATATGCTAAAAATAATAAACAAAGAACGCATATTTAGCTTAATTTGTTTTCTATAAAAGCTCTCAGCTATACCTAAGATTATCATAAGCGAATATATAATAAAACGGCGATCACCCTGAGTAAACATTAATATAAACCAAATAAATATAGCAGCATGAGTTACATACTTTATTACACAGTTTTTCTGTATAAAGTAGCTGTAATACATCAAAGCTAATCCAGAGAAAGCAAAACTTTCATACGGTAAGTTTCCTCTTGTTTGTGAAAGGAGATCCATTCTTACTCCTCGTGAAAGTGAAAGTGCATAAAAAAAGCCACCGATTCTTTGATAATTTATAAATAATAATAATATGCCTAAACTAAATGTTAAAAAACCAACATAGAAAAAAATATTTGAGAAAGAATTATCTTTTGGTTTATCATATACATTATTTCCTGCAGTTATTGTTAATGAAAGCATACCACCTATAAGAAGGCCAAAAGCCGCCAGGAAGCTAGCAATTCCGGCTTTTTCATATATGATTGTAGAAAAAATTATAGGATAAGGCATGTTAACCACGTAACTTGATTGGATATTCATTGCAACTTGTAGCAATAAAATACCATTATAACTTGCAAAAAAAAGAGAAAAAATTGCTAAAGCATCTGCTAAACCAAAATATTTAATTCTGAAGAAAGTAAGGCAAAGTGTAAATACGATTGTAAGAAGCCCCAGAAGAAAAATCAAAGACATATCAGTTGTCGTTAAAAAAACAGATAATATTCCTATAAGAATTCCAGTTAATAATGCCAGCATCGATTTATACAACTTCAATTTTATGCACGGTTTTGTATTATGCTGCATTAAATTTCTCATAATCCTTATCCTATCCTTCTTTCAGAATTTCCATATATTCTTTCAATGTTGATTCTAGGCTGAATGAATGCCACGCCTCACATGGTGGCCAATCAGGTTCTTTTAATGAAGATATCAGGGCTTTTGCTAAACCCTTTTCATCCCCTACTGTTACAAGTTTCCCAAACCTTCCATTTTCGAGTATTTCTCGAGGGCCACTTTCACAATCTGTAGAAATAACAGGTATCCCAACAGCCAAAGCTTCAATCAATACTGTAGGAAGACCTTCCCATTGAGAAGAAAGTGCAAACACTGCAGCTCGCTTCATATATTTGTAAGGGTTCTCTACAAACCCTGGCAATGATACATCTTTTTGTATGCCCAACTTTCGTATAAGTTCTTCTAGTTTCGGGCGTTCTTCTCCCTCACCTAGAATCATAAGTCTTGCAGGATATTGCTTTCTAACTAATGCAAAGGCACGAATAAGAGTAGGAAAATCTTTTGCTATAGTTAGCCTACCTGCACTAAGTATAACTGGAGGTTCATTCTGTACAAACCAAGGATGGTTTAAATGTTCATTAGCCTTTTCGAAAAGTTTGGGCGTAATTACTGAATTATAAATAACTTTTATTTTCTCTTTGGGTAGTCCCGTAACACGAATCAAATCTTTTGCAACCCCGTTGGAGACTGCCACTACCGCATCTGCCTGAGGATAAAACAATCGTGTCCAATAAGGCATTAACTTATCTCGTAAACTTTGAGCATTAGCAGTGACCTTACTTGGATTACTATGCACACTCACTATCATTTGCGTAGGAACTCTTGCAAGCTTTTTAGCCAAAAGAGCAATAACATTAGCATGATCTAAAGCAGATAAAAGCGCGTTGGGACGTTCCTGACGCAAGTAGCATACCAAACCAGGAAGACTGGCAAATACTCTCGAGGCTTTTAAATCAATCACTCGCACGTTGGCAGGGACTTGCAAAATATAAGGGCCTTCAGCTTTAGCAAGAACAAGATCCACTTTAATATCTTGATTAGCAAAGCCACTCGCTAAATTTACCATAACCCGTTCAGCTCCACCGCCGTAGAGTGATGGAAGAAAAAAGCATATTCTGTATTGCTGTTTTTTCATTGAACTCTTCCCCTAAACCATAAATTAAAACAAATAACTAACCAATTCTTTCAAAGATTTCTTCAAAGATTTTGGATACTGCTGTTATCTCATAGTTATCTATGACTCTTTGCCTCGCATTTTTATTTCTCTTTAAAATATGACTATTAGTATAACTAAGTAATTCTTTAGACATGCTTTTGTAATCTTTTGCTTCTACAACTTTGCCTGTATCTCCAACAATTAATTTAGAATCTCCTACATCTGTAACTATACATGGTAATTCACATGCCATAGCTTCTCCAATTGCATTAGAAAAACTTTCTCCCAATGATGATGAAATATATATATCAGCTGCTGATAACAACGCTGGTATATCATTTCGTATGCCTAATAAAATTATATTATCTTCCAAATTATAATCATTTATCAAGGATACTAACGTATCATTTGAATAATCTAAATTGGCTCCAACCATAATCATTTTGAATTTTGAGTTATGCTTTTTTAATTCATTTAATGCTTTTAATAATGTATAATAATCTTTTTGTATATCCCATCTGCCAACAGTAATAATAATTATATCTTCTTCTCTTAGCTTTAATTCTTTTCTAACTCTTGTCCTGGCCATTAAATCAAATCTAAATTTATCAATTTCAAATCCATTATGTATAACTACTGAATTTTTATCTGAATATCCAACTTTTAAGTGGTTTTCTAGTGCCTTATTAGAATTATAAGTGATACAATCAACATATTTAGATAAAAAAGCATTCAATCTTATGATTTTTAGTGTAATATATTTATTCACATCTTTATTTAAGTTGCTTTGCCTTATATTCCATATAAGTTTTTTCCTTAGCAACACCTTTGCAATTATAAATCCAAATATATCAGCATGATAAAGCCACGTAACTACTATATCAATGTCGTTACATAATTTTCTTGTCTTCATTAGAGAAGAAAACATATTTTTTTTATTAAGATTCAAAGAATGTACTTTAACACCCATCTCTTGAATTTTTGGACCATATATACTCTTATCTGTTAGTGATATGACTTCATAATGGTATTTTTCTTTATCCGAATATTTTATAAGCTTATAGAGCATATTTTCCGCTCCGCCACTTCCTAGACCTGTTATTATATGGACTATTTTTTTCATATTTGCTACACCCCATAATATCCTCTATACCACTCCACAAATTTCCCTATTCCATCATCTATGCTGGTATTTGGTTTAAACCCTACATCTCTTATGAGATCATCTACATCTGCATAGGTTTTAGGGACATCACCTGCCTGTAGGGGTAGATATTCTTTTTTGGCTTTCTTACCTAAATGTCTTTCCAATGTTTCTATGAAATCCCCCAGCTTAACTGGATGGTTATTTCCTATGTTGTATATCTTATATGGTGCAAAGCTTGTACTTGGATTTGGGTTGAGTTTATTAAAGTTTTCATTTGGTTTAGGCGGATTAGCCATAACCCTTATTACTCCTTCAATAATATCATCTATATATGTGAAATCTCTCTCCATCTTCCCATAGTTAAATACTTTTATAGGTTCATCATTGAGTATAGCTTTAGTAAATAGAAATAATGCCATATCAGGCCTACCCCATGGACCGTAAACTGTAAAAAATCGGAGTCCTGTTGTAGGTATTCCATATAAATGACTATACGTATGAGCCATTAGTTCATTTGACTTTTTGGTTGCCGCATACAAGCTAATAGGATGGTCAACGTTATCGCTCGTTGAAAACGGCATTTTTTCGTTTGAACCATATACACTGCTTGATGAAGCGTATACTAAATGTTCTACTTTATTATATCTGCAAGCCTCTAATATGTTCATAAACCCGACTATATTTGACTGAATATATGCATAGGGATTTTTTAAACTATACCTTACGCCGGCTTGCGCTGCAAGGTTAACTACTATATCTATTTTATATTCCTTAAAAATCTTATCTATTGCATCTCTATCTTCTAAATTTGCATATATAAACTGAAAATTGCCTTCTTGCTTTAATATATCTAATCTTGCTCTTTTTAAGTTTACATCGTAGTAATCGTTTAAATTATCCAATCCTATAACTTGACAGCCTTCTTTAAGTAACCTCTTAGATAAATGAAAACCTATAAATCCTGCTGCACCTGTTACAAAATATCTTTTGTTTTTATCTAGCTTATTATAGTCTGCCTTCACTTTAAAGCCTCCAATACTGGAAGTTCATATCTTCTGCTTCTTTTTTATCAAATATTCCTTTTATGTCAATTAAAACATATTTATTGTCAAATTTATTTTCACTAACCCCTGTGGCGTTTTCTGTTGTTGTGCTGTTATAGCTATTCCATCTTTGATTAAATATCTTCTTAATATCTTCCAGTCTTATAGATTGAAATTCCTCATGTGATACAGCAAATACTGCTGCATCTATATCACTTATTTCTTCGAAATTACATAATCTTATCCCATAAGTATTCCATAAGTCTTCTTTGTCTGCAACCGGATCTATAACTTTTGTCCTTACTCCATATTCTTCAAGCTCATTTATTATATCAACTACTTTTGTATTTCTTACATCTGGACAGTTTTCCTTAAATGTTATTCCAAATATGGCAACTGTTGAGCCTTTGACTTGTTTATCAGCCTTTATCATATTTTTTACAACATTCTCGGCGACATATTTACCCATATCATCATTTATCTTTCTTCCTGCAAGTATGATTTGAGAGTGATATCCTATTTGCTCTGCTTTATATGTAAGGTAATACGGATCTACTCCTATGCAATGGCCTCCTACAAGACCCGGGGTAAATTTTAAAAAGTTCCATTTGGTTCCTGCAGCTTCTAATACTGCCTTTGTATCTATTCCCATTTTATTAAAAATAATAGAAAGTTCATTCATGAAAGCTATATTTATGTCTCTTTGGGAATTCTCTATGACTTTTGCGGCTTCAGCAACTTTTATACTTTTAGCTCTATATACTCCGGCTTTTACTACTAGTTCGTATACTTTAGCAATAGTTTCTAAGGATTCTTCATCTATACCTGATACGACTTTTACTATAGACTCCAGCCTGTGTACTTTATCTCCTGGATTAATTCTTTCGGGAGAGTAACCGACTTTAAAGTCTACACCACACTTTAACCCAGACTCCTCCTCTAATATTGGCACACATATATCTTCTGTGACTCCCGGGTAAACTGTAGATTCATATACTACTATGGAACCCTCGGTTAAATTTCTAGCAAGAATCTGACTAGCAGATTTTATTAGAGTAAGATTGGGAGTGCAATCCTTATTAACTGGAGTTGGTACAGTTACTATATGGAATTTTGCCTCTCTAAGCTTTACTTCGTCCGAGGTGAACTCTACAGTTGTGTTTTTAATTGTTTCATTGCCGACTTCCTTTGTTGGGTCAATACCTGATTTGTATAAATCGATTTTAGTTTTATTGATATCGAAGCCAATAACATCAACCTTTTTAGCAAAAGCAACAGCAATTGGCATTCCAACATAACCTAATCCAATTAATGAAATTTTCTCTTCTCTGTTTTTAATTTTTTTGTATAGACTCATTTGTTTTTCACCTTCAATTAGCCCTAACATATGAAAAACGGTTATATTTTGTTTTATTTATTCCAACCATATTTCAATAGTTTTTATGTTTATGGCTTTTTCAGTATTTCCCGGTATATCTATTCTCAACCACTGAGTTCCATCCTCTATATCTTCTGTTGTTTCAAATGTTGAACTAATATTTGTTATTTCATGGCTAAGGGTAATATTCTTTAACTGATGCTGGGGGTTTTTGCCTTTATCGCTGAATATGTTAAATGTCAGTGTACTTTCCGTGTTGTCGCTACCCATAACCAAATTAACCGTGTACCGCTTTTTAGGAGTTAGCGAAATATACTTCTTTATAGTCAGGTATGACGGACCCTCACCCTTGTTGAGAATTCGAGTGAAATCCTTCTCTATATCGACTTGTAGTAGGCCATCTTGAGAGTTTGATATCTTCCATAAATCCGGTACACCATCATTGTCAGCATCGATGATAAAGTCCGAAGCAAAAACCAATTTATCAAGTTTCTTGTGGTAATTAGCATCATCAATATTTTCTGCCAGAAGCTTTGATTTGTATATATATAGCATTAATTCATTGGTGATTTCAAGTTTTTCCCTAGCGTTTTTTGGAGCCTTTCTGTTATATTCGGATATTTTATCGAACATTTCTTGAGACTTACTTGTAAGATTCAGTGCTTTGTCTTTTTGATTTTGGGTTATATAAATAATTGCAACTTTTTGGTAGGTATCCGCTAAATTCTCCCAGTTTTCTATGTTAAAAGGGTTTATTTTCGTGGCCTTTTCTAGTTCAAAAATTCCTTCTTCAAGTTTACCCTGCTCTAAATAGTAAGCAGCAAGTTGGGCCCTTAATCTAGCGCTATATGGATCAAGATTTACTGCTTCAATCCTCATTTCTTCGGACTTCTTAAGCAAAGCATCATTTCCTGACTGTCTAGCGATGAAATAGTCTAGCTGAGCTAGGTCAGCTTTATATGAAGCCGTTAACGGATCATATTTTGCAGCTTTTTCGAAGTAATCTTTAGCTTTTAAAAGGTCTTGCTGCTGTACAGCTTCAACCGCCTGCTGCCCATAAATGTATCCCTGGTATAAGAAGAATGATATGATAATCAAAATGCAAGATAATCCGCTTAAAGGCCAAGCTGCCCAGTTTGTTGAAATTTCTCTTGCTTTATATCTTAAACTTGATATAACTGCAGAAAACCTTATTACTCCAAAAAGTTGCCATAGATAAAGAGCAACGCCACCCAAAGACAAATTAAAGTCCATGACACTGTGGCCGCCTAAGGCTATAGCCCCTGACAGTGCACCCCAAGTTAGAGTTTTGACAGTAGAGCTAGTATCAGATTTCAATACCTTATATCCTGATAACATTGTAGTAAGCCATAAAGTTACTAGCGCTAAAAGCCCCACAGTACCGGTTTCCACCCAAAGCTGTAAAAAGAAGTTATGCACTTCAGTAGTAAAGTACTGATACGATTGATAGGCAAAGTATATGGATTTCCAACCTCCACCGCCGGTGCCCAGTATAGGATGGTCTTTGATAATTTTTAAAGCATCTCTATAAAAGCTATATCTGCCAGAAACGCTGGAGTCTTCCGTGCTTATACTTGTTATTCTTTGGCTAATGGCTTGGGGAATGTATTTATAGGCGATTACTATACGCTTTGCGGAAGATACATCTTCTGCTTGGTAAAATTCTACGTTTTGAAAAGTGGCAGTGGTTTTTGTAAAATAGTTACTGAATCCTATCAAAAGCTCCCTTGTATCAGGTCTTGTCTTAAATGTGACCTCTTTTACTTCTCCGCTAAGGTTTTCCTTAATGTATTCGTTTACTATTCTTACACTGTTATTATTATCATCAATGCTGTTTATCAGCACCGCAGCACCCCACTCCTCCTCTTTTTCCCCCGGTTTTGCGGTAACGGTAAATTTCAGAGTATACTCGGTATCAGGTTTGACATCTTTAATTGGATACCAAGAAGTTTTCCAACTTTCTTGTTCATTTTCTCCGTGGGAAAGGGTAAGTGGTGCTTCGGTGGTAAGGGCTATGTATCCTCCTAAACCGCCAAGAAATATCATTACAGTAAAGATTGCTAAAATAACTTTTGGTTTCATGTGTAAAGCGAATCGCTCACTGATTTTCTCAAATATATAAAATACAGCTGCAGATACTACAGCTCCGATAATATACCACATCCATGCCTTTTTTCCCTGAGCAGCAGAAATAGCCGACCCAAAGCCTGGTGATGTTAGAACTGCTGCTATAAAGGTTTCAATCGAATACCCTAGTATTTTCATTCGATACTGGCTGGGCATTCCGGCAACAAGTATCAGGAAAAATACCGGAAATAAGAGCCAGGCTCCTCTAGATAGTGTAAAAATGAAGCACAAAAAAAGGGTATAATTAATAAAGGAAAGTATCCCCCTCAGCCAACGTCTCTCAGCAGTGGCCCAGAGGGATATCGATATCATAAAAGCCGCAGTCAGATATGCTGCCAAGGTATTTGGGTACTGAATGGTGGAGTTTATCCTACCACCTACAAAGGCACCATTATATGAAAACGTGCCGGTGGCGGCTCCAATACCGATGAAGGCAACACCAAATGCTGAAACAACCATGGTCCACAGAATTATCCTCATATCTTTTTCCGTTCGGACAAAATCTGAAACCATATAAAACGCTATGAAGTAATTGACATATTTTAGAAACTCTCCTACGGCAGAGCGTATATTTACAGCTACAAATACGGACAGGAAATATGCTCCCACCAGAGCTATGGCCGTATAGTCTATAGGAGTTTTGAAAAACTGCTGTTCTTTTAGAACTCTCGTTTTATAGATTATGTATAGAAGAAATAAAGTCCCGCTGTACATATGCGTAAGCAGGAATTCTTTATCGAAAAACATTCCCCTGAAGTATGGCGGATATAGAAGTAGTATAATAAGGCCTATATATATAATATAGTAGAGAGTTCCCTTGTCCCTTTCTTTAATTTCCCGGGAAATATTTCTACTCTCTTTGATTTTTTTTTGTTCTTTTATCTTTTGCTTTCTTCCCACTTTATCACACCTCAATTAATGAGTTTTAGAAGATATAGTATTAATAGTTCGTGGTTGTGCAGATTTTTTCCAGTAGTCCATAAAGAGCACAGTGAAAATACCTACCATAAGTCCTAGAATCATAGCTATAGCTACATTAAGCGCTTTTTTCGGTGCTACCGGGCGATCGGGCACAACGGCCGGGGATACTACCATGATGTTGGCATCGCCAATCTTGCTGGATGTAGTAATACGGGCTTCCTGGTATTTTTGCAGGAAAGTATTGTAGGTATCCTGGGCTATGATATACTGCTGCTGCAATCGGTTATACTCTGTTTGTTTTTTAGCAAGGATTGCCTGCAGGCTCTCCAGTTCTGCCTGTGTCTTTTGTATATTTGATGCAATTGCAGCTCTTTGGGAGCCAATCCCAGCCAAGATTACTTCCAATTCAGCTACTTTTTCGTTGAGCAAAGTATAGTTCTCATTGATTTCCTGACTTTTCATAGTAAGACCTACTGCACTGGAAGTACTGCCGATTTTTTCACCGGCAATTCCCACCATGACCGGATCATCGATGATGGATTTTTCAACATCTAGAAATCGCGGCTCTTTGGCAAGTCTTGCTTTAGCAGTTTCCAAAGATGCCCGGGTGGCCTTTTCTTCTACGTCCAAATCAATGAGTTTAGTTTTAAACTCAGTAATAAGCTCAAGCTTTGCATCTATATCTTTTTGCAGTTCATTTACGCTCTGAGGCTTGGCCATAAAGTTTTTAAGCTCTTCAGTGACTGCATCCAGATTATTCTGCTCTTCTTGCATCTGTGCCTGTAAAAAGGTTGCAGACTTACCCATCTGCTCCTGCAAGGTTCTTGAAAGAAAGTCCACATATTTGGGTGCTAGCGTATTCGCTATCTGAGCAGCCAACTCTGGGTCATGATCTTTTACAGCTATTCGTATAAGGTTTGTATCCTTTATAGCTTCTACATCTATCATTTCCCGCAAGGAATTCAGATTGTATTTTTCCTTATCCAGGTCGAGTTCTTCTATTACCTGGTTTAATATATGAGGGTTTGTCACCTGGACTCGGTAGGTTTCTAGGGACATTTGAGGATATTGTGATAAATATGAAAGCAATGTATCATAAGCACTATCCTGACCAGGAGACGGATTTTTCTGCATCAATGGTGATACCATCAAGGTACTTCGGGCTTCATATGTAGGCGGTATTACAAAAAAACTGAGTATTCCGCTGACTAGCATAGCTATGATGGTAATAACGACTATAACCCATTTCCCACGAAGTAGTATTTCTATTAGTTCGCGTAGGCTAATTAATTGTTCCATAGTTTTCCTCCTAGCAAGATATATTAATGTATTAATGCGATATAGTATTACTTCCCTCGGACTTTAATTTATTCTACATAAGCTGTCAAATTCCTTCTTTTGTGGAACAATCGAAGGGGATTTTCGGGGACGGTTCCAAAATATTCATGAATATTTTGGAACCGTCCCCGAAAATCGACGAGAACTCATCTGTATGTTGGAACTATTTTCTTTATTGCATCCTTTACTTCTGTATTGGAGTCGAAGAGGAGTTCTTTTAGGTCTAAAATCTCTTTTTCAAATGCATCAACATTACTGAATGTCGGTTTTGCGATGTATATCTTCTTGTATTTGGTGGCAGTTATGCCTTCTTCGTTTAGCAGCAGCTCTTCAAAAAGTTTTTCACCCGGCCTCAGGCCTATGTATTCTATATCTATATCCACACCCGGCTCCAGCCCTGAAAGCTTTATCATGTCTCGGGCAAGGTCTGCGATTTTTACCGGCTCCCCCATATCCAAGATAAATATTTCTCCGCCCTTCGCAAGGGCTCCCGCCTGTATTACAAGCTGCACGGCTTCCGGAATAGTCATAAAATATCGGATGACTTCAGGATGAGTTACCGTTACAGGCCCTCCATTTTCTATCTGCTTTCTGAAAAGGGGAATCACACTCCCCTCACTTCCCAAAACATTCCCAAACCTTACAGCTGAAAACACAGTACTGCTTTTCATAGACATCATCTGTACAACAATCTCCGCAATCCGCTTTGACGCACCCATAATATTAGTAGGATTTACTGCCTTGTCTGTAGATATAAGGGTAAACCTTTCCGCACCATACTTATCCGCCGCTTCTGCCACATTTAGTGTTCCAAAAACATTATTTTTTATGGCCTCAGTAGCATTTAACTCCATCATCGGCACGTGCTTGTGTGCCGCAGCATGAAAAACCACATCTGGCCCGTATTTTTTAAATACATATTCCAGTCGGCCCTTATCCCTTACACTGCCAATCAGCGGAGTATAGCATAAGTCGGGAAAAAGAGTTTTTAAATCATACTCTAAACTGTAGACATTGTTTTCGCTGATATCAAAAATCAAAAGCTCTTTAGGTTTAAACCTGGCTATCTGCCGACACAGCTCCGAACCTATGGACCCACCACCGCCGGTTATCAGCACCACCTTATTTTCTATATAACCGGAGATTTCATCCAGATTTAACTTAACCGGCTCCCTGCCCAAAAGGTCATCTATCCTCACATCACGAAGCCTTTTTATACTTACCTTCCCATCAAGCAGTTCATATACCCCCGGCACAATCCTTAATTTGCACTTGGTTTTGCTGCAGATATCCACTATATCTCTTATCTGATGCCTATCAATAGACGGCATAGCTATTATTATCTCTTTAATATTTTTGCGCAAGACCGTCTCAGGAATTACCTGACGTGCACCTAAAACCTTTACCCCATGAATGCTCATACCGTGCTTATTTGTATCATCATCAATAATAGCAACAGGCTTCATCCTTAGATCCGGATGCTTCTTAAACTCTTGAATAACCATAGATCCCGCTTCACCCGCTCCGATAACCATAGCATTTCGGACACCTTCTGTTTTCCTAAAAGTCGGAGTTACACCATTAAAAGTTCTTAAAATAAATCTGCTTCCTCCGATAAATGTAGTAAGTAAAAGCCAAAACAATATGTATATACTGCGGGGAAAAGTTTTTCTAATCATGAATGTATATCCTAAAAACGTAAGAGTGCTAAAAGAAGTTGCCACAACTATCGAAATAAGCTCACTTATACTGGCATATTTCCAGATTCTATTATATAAATTAAAAACCAAGAAGCTGCAGAGTGCAATAACAGTCACTATAATATGAGTTTGTTCAAAAAGTGTTAAATACTCATTTGGAATATCACTTTCAAATCTCAGGATAAGCGATAAATACAACGAAACATTTATAATCAAAATATCCGAAATTATCATTAAGATTTTGCGCAGTATAGTCTTCACCTTAAAAATCCCTTCCTTGAACACATACTTATAAACTCATTATACCATTTCATGCACCTGTTTTCAGCTTTTTCTTGGCTGCATCTGCCAGTGTATCCACTTCTTTTATCTTCATAAAATAAACAATTACAGAATACACCAATGCACCTATGCATATTGATATAATCAAAGATAAATTCCCGCTGACATGCGGCAGCAGGAAAACATATGAAATATATGCCGCAATTCCCATACCCACTGAAGACACCAGGATTTTAACAAAGGAAACGACCGTGTCCTTCATGCCAAAAGGCCCTACCTTCTTCCTCAAGCTTATAAACAGCAGCCCTGTACAGAATATGGCCGATATGCTTGTGGCAAGTGCAAGACCGCCTATACCCATGTATCTGGAAAGTATTATATTTAAAACAATGTTCATAGACACAGCCATAGCAGCATTAATCATAGGTGTCTTAGTATCCTGCAGGGAATAAAAAGCTCTGGATATAATTTCCCGAAGGCCAAAGCCTACCATCCCTATAGAATAATAAAAAAGTGCAATAGATGTCATAGATATAGCCTCCGGGTCAAAGGCTCCCCTTCCAAACAGGAGCCTGACTATCGGCTCTGCAAATAGCATAGCTCCAAATGTAGCAGGTACAACAAACAAGTTTATCAAATTTATGGCTTCAGATACAGAACTTTTAAGCCCGTCAAAATTTCCCTGTACAGCCATCTTAGATATCATGGGATACATAACGGCGGATATGGTTGTAACAAACATCCCCTGTACAAAACCATTTAGCTTACTAGCATAGTTTAATGCAGAAATCCCGCCCACCGCAATACCGGACGCTAAAGTCCTGTCAACGAGCACATTTATCTGATCTACCGACACCCCTATTATTACCGGCAGTGCAATATATATCATTCTTCTAATATATTCATCTTTCGTATCAAATATATACTCATACCTATATCCCGCTTTATGTACAAAAGGCACCAGAAACACCAGTTGAGAAGCAGTAGCTATCACGCTCCCAATGGCAAGCACCATTACATTCGTCTTAGAGCTGAGCAATATCGAAAGTATTAAAAAGAAATTCATGGGAAAGCCCACACATGCAGGAACAGCATAGTTCCCCTTTATCCGTAAAAATCCGCTGTAGATATTTATTAGGCCCGTAAAGTATATCCCAAACAAACTTATCCTGGTAAACCTTATCGCAAGTTCCAGGGTATTTCCCTCAAACCCGGAAGCAAACATCTTTACCAGCGGACCCGTAAACAAAAGTCCAAAGATTATAATACCCGTACATAGAACCAGCAGGATATTTACAAGATTATTGGTATACCTCTTTCCTTCATTTTCCCCATACTTTTCCTCGATTTTACTGTATAAAGGAATATATCCCGTAGATATTCCTGTCCCGATAAAAGAAAATATCACACCGGGAATAGTAAGAGATATCAAGAAGGCATCACTTATATTAGATGCCCCATAAAAATATGATAGGGTTATCTCCCTACCAAACCCGACTATTTTTGAAACTACTGTTATTATCATTAAAAGCAGTGCTGTTTTTTTCATTTGGTTAGCTCCGGTAGGTCAATTCTTTATAATCATCAAAGCCTAATAACACCTAAACTCTTTAATTCTCCTATTGTTGATTGTATTTTATCTTTTGGAAAATAAGGTTTTAACTGATGTATCTTATCCATAACTTCTGAATCTTCTCTTATACCGCAATCATTTACAAAATAAATAATAGTAGCCCTTAATTCCAATTCCTTAGCACTTAAATTTCCAAAAGTTTCAATAGCTTTATCTATATCATTTTTATGTTTATCTAGAAAATCTTTGCTTTTCTCTATAAAGGTATCTGCATCTGAGTCCGGTTTTATCCTATATCCGCCGGTATTTACCCAAGACACATCGACACCATTTAAAGCTGCAATGTATTCAAGGTCAGTTGCCAAATCTGCTGAATACGGACCATAGTTATAAAGTATAAATTTATAACCTACGTTAACTTGATATACTTCCTGTAAGATATAAATAATTTTTTGCAGGGAAGTTTTTCCGAATTGAACATTGTTACCATTCATAGCTTTTGCTAAGTATGCTATTATGCCATATTTTTCCCATGGAATTCTAAATTCGTTTATCATGTTTTATTTCCTCCCTGTATTTTTTAATTTGCTCCTTAATTTCTTGTTTATTTTCATATGGAACATATATTCTAATTTGCTTATTCGGAACAAGATTTCTTGCTATGCTTGAGTACTGAGAAAGAGGTGCATACTTAGAATCGCCTTTTTCTTCGGATATAAGTATATCTTCATCGCCAACTTTATACCATGATTTTTCTGCCGTATCTATAAAACCGATTTTGTCTTTGAACTCTTCAGATATAGCTTCAAATTCTTTAAGATCCTCAATACTGGGAACTTCTTTTGTTTCGTATGCACGTCGATAGTGCAGCCTGTTAAGTATTATTTCTCCGTGCAGACCCGCTTTTCCTTCTTTTATTAAGCCTCCTACTTTCCAATCATCCCAATCCAAATATTCATCTAGATTTTTTTCAGTTGGCGGTAGAAATGTACTTCTCTTGGTTTCAGATTCTAGTAAAGTTTTTATTGCTTCGGAAATATGGTTATCATAAGCTCTTCTAGTATGATGGAAATAAACTTGTGTAAACATCTGATATCGTGCAATGATTAGTCCTTCTGCTGCGTGCCAACCGCTTTTATTGATTCCTATGGAAAAATTATCTGTTTCAGGTTCATTTATAACCGTTAAAGTTCTTAATATTCTCTTTAAATCATATCTACCATAGTTCACGCCTGCATGATAAGAATCTCTTAACAAATAATCTGCTCTATCTGCATCTAATTGACCGCTGATTAAATGTCTCCAAAATGCTCTTTCAGATGATGTAGGCCCTTTTGTCAGTATATCACAAACTTCATCGGCAGTAATTTTTAGGTCATTAAATTTAGATTCGTCTATGTATCTTCTAAATTTATTTTTTATTATAGCAGTAGAATAATCTTCATGTTCATAATGATCTTTTACTGAATCAGGTTTTAAGGGCATCAATTCTTCAGCTGCATGTGAAAAAGGTGGGTGGCCTATGTCATGCAAAAGGCCGGCAAGCCTTATTAAAATTCTTTCTCTTTCCAGCCCTGATTCTGTATAGTTTAACTTATTCTTTAAAAAATCCATCTCGTTTTTTACTATATTGTCAAACATTTGTGTTGCCACATGCATAACGCCCAGTGAATGTTCAAACCTTGTATGATTTGTAGCCGGATATACCATATCAGATAATGACAATTGTTTTATGCGTCTAAGTCTCTGAAACTCCGGCTGATTTATTATAGTTTTTTCCCACTCATTAATATCTATAAACCCATGGATTGGGTCCCTTATGTAATACATTAAAACCTCCTAAGATAATTTAGCGAATTTGCTGCTTTCTTATTTATAATGTTATTTTTATGTATTCTTCCAATGCATTTTTCCAATGAGGCAGCCTTTGAAATCCGTTTAAATCCAAACTTTTCTTTGATAATCTGGAATTTTTAGGTCTTAAGGCTTTTGTAGGATAATCTTCTGTCCTGATAGGATTTAATTTTATATTGATATCTGCCATGTCAAATATAGCAGATGCAAATTCATGCCAACTGCAATATCCTTCGTTTGTAGCATGATATATACCGTACTTTTCTGTAGTTATCATATCTGAAATCAGTTTCGCAAGATCAAATGTATATGTCGGCGAGCCTATTTGATCTGAAACTACACTTAATTCTCTTCTTTCTCTACTTAATCTCAGCATCGTTTTTACGAAGTTGTTTCCATTTTCGCCAAAAACCCATGATATTCTTACAATAACCGCTTTATCAACATATTTTTGAACTTCAAGCTCACCTTCATATTTTGTTTTCCCATAATAATTTATCGGATTCGGTATATCTGTAACTTCGAATGGCTTATCTCCTTTGCCGTCGAAGACGTAATCAGTGCTAATATATAGGATTTTAGCATCAATATCTTTGCAGGCTTGCGCAATATATCTTGTTCCCAAAACATTAGTCCTATAACAGATATCACGTTCATCCTCGGCTTTGTCAACAGCTGTATAAGCCGCACAGTGGACTACTGCATCAGGTTTGTAGTTTTTAATAAAGTTTTTTGTATCTAATTCATTTGTTAAATCAAAGTCTTTTCTTGATGCGCCAAGGCAATCTATTTTAAGATCTTCTAATCTTCTTACCACATCATAGCCAAGTTGACCGCTGCAGCCGGTTACTAAAATTTTCAAAGCAAATCACCTTTATTCTTTTTCGGCATACATTCTTTCATAGTAATTTCTATACTCACCGTTAATTATTTTTCCCCACCAGTTCTTATTTGCAAGATACCACCGGACTGTCTTTTTAATTCCATCATCAAAATTAGTTGTTGGCAGCCAGCCTAATTCCTTATGTATTTTACTCGGATCAATGGCATATCTTAAGTCATGTCCTGCTCTGTCTTTCACAAACGTTATAAGTGATTCAGGCTTTTTAAGTTCTTTCAATATAGTTTTTACGACTTCAAGATTTGTTTTTTCGTTATGACCGCCTATATTGTATACTTCTCCTATGGTACCATCGTGTAAAATTAAGTCTATGGCGCGACAATGATCTTCCACATACAGCCAATCTCTCACGTTTTCACCCGTTCCGTATACAGGAATAGTTTTGTTGTCTAAGGCTCTTAGTATAACAAGCGGAATCAGCTTTTCAGGAAATTGATACGGTCCGTAATTATTGGAGCATCTTGATATGGTAGCCGGCAGGCTATAAGTCCTGCAATAGGCTAAAACTAATAAATCAGCGGCGGCTTTAGAGGCCGAGTAAGGTGACGATGCCTTTATAGGCATATCTTCTGTAAAGAATAAATCTAACCTCTCCAGAGGCAAATCTCCGTAAACTTCATCTGTCGAAACTTGATGAAATCTTTTGGTATCAAAAGCCCTGCAGGCATCCATCAGTACCTGTGTACCTAGTATATTCGTTTTAAGGAATATCTCCGGATTTTCAATTGATCTATCTACATGGGACTCTGCTGCAAAGTTCACAACTGCGTCAAATTTTTCTTTTTCAAAAAGCTCAAAAACAAGTTCTCTGTCGGTAATATCACCCTTTACAAATTTAAAGTTCGGATTATCCATGATGCTTTCTAATGTTTCAAGGTTTCCTGCATATGTCAGCAGATCCAAACATACAATTTTATAATTTGGATGGTTTTTTAGCATATAAAAAATAAAATTACTACCTATAAATCCGGCTCCGCCGGTTACTAATATATTGATTGTAATTACCCCCTGCCTTAATATACAAAGTTGCTGTCACTGTCCTTTAATAGAGGCGCATTCATATCTTTTTCTGAAAGAATAGGATTTTCAATTCCCCAATCAATATTTATTTCAGGATCGTCAAATCTTATACTTCGGTCATTCTCAGGTGAATAGTATTCGTCAACCTTATACTGTATTTCAACATTATCGGTAAGAGTCGCAAAGCCATGTGCAAAGCCTTTAGGAATGAAAAGCTGTTTTTTGTTTTCCTCCGAAAGCTCCACAGACACCCATTTCTTGTAAGTAGGAGAACCTTTTCTAATATCTACCGCAACATCTAGAATTCTTCCTCTTGTGCACCTTACAAGTTTAGCCTGGGCTTTTGGATTTATTTGAAAATGCAAACCTCTTATTGTTCCTCTGTTTGCAGAAAAAGAATGATTATCTTGGATGAAATCTGTGTCTATACCTTGTTTTGCAAGTTTTTCTTTTGAGTAGGTTTCCATAAACCAGCCCCTTGGATCTTCAAACACTTGAGGCTCAATTATGCATATCCCCTCAATGGCTGTATTTATCACTTTCATATCAATTCACTCCAATCTGGTATGTAATCAATACTTAATCTTGCCTTCGGCCACTCTTCTTAAGTGCTCGCCATAAGGCGACTTTCCATATTTTTCAGCAGATTCTAGGAGAGTTTCTTTATTTATCCACTTATTTATGAATGCAATTTCTTCAGGTGCCGAAATTTTTATGCCTTGTCTCTTTTCAACTATCCTTACAAAATTAGTCGCATCTGCCAGCGTATCTACAGTCCCTGTATCAAGCCATGCAAATCCTCTTCCCAAAAGCTTGACATCCAGTTCTCCTTGTTCAAGGTAAATTCTGTTTAAATCGGTAATTTCCAGTTCTCCTCTTGCGCTGGGTTTCAATGTTTTTGCGTATTCTACCACCCTATTATCATAAAAATACAAGCCCGTAACCGCATAATTAGATTTTGGTTCTTTTGGTTTTTCTTCTATTGAAATAACCTTTCCGCTATCATCAAATTCTACTACTCCAAATCTTTCAGGATCATCCACATAGTATCCGAACACTGTGGCCCTACCTTTATTTTGAACTGCTTCCCTTAATAATTTTCCAAAGTTATTCCCGTAAAATATATTATCTCCTAATACTAGTGCACAGTCATCTGTTCCAATAAACTTTTCACCTATAATAAATGCTTGTGCAAGCCCATCCGGCGATGGCTGTTCTTCATAGGAAAAACTAACACCAAATTGACTTCCGTCTCCAAGAAGTTCTTTATACTTAGGTAAGTCAAAAGGTGTGGAGATTATAAGGATGTCCTTTATCCCGGCAAGCATTAACGTGGACAGTGGATAATAGACCATAGGTTTATCATATACAGGTAAAAGTTGCTTACTTGTCACCATAGTAAGCGGATAAAGGCGGGTACCTGAACCGCCGGCTAAGATTATGCCTTTCACTAACAACTCTCCTTCGTAAACAAAAATAAATTTATCTTCTTCATCCAATTTAGCCTTCTGCTACTTCTATAATTCTTTAGTTACTAAATTATTTTATAATTTAGTATATACAATTTTATAAATTTATTTTTGCCGCAAACTTTTTATTTGTTTCTATATGAAGTGCTATATAAGTTAAAATCATTTACAACAGGATTTTTTAGTTCCTTTCCAACAATCTCAGCTAAATATCTCAAAAACCCTTCTCTTAAATCTTCTCTTCTAAGGGCATATTCTACAGTCGCCTCTAAAAATCCTTGTTTATCTCCGACATCATATCTTCTGCCTTCAAAGATATATGCATACATAGCTTCATGTTGTGCCAATACCTTTAAAGCATCTGTTAATTGGATTTCTCCGCCTTTTCCAGGCTTAGTTTGTTCTAATATCTCAAATATGGCCGGATTTATAATATACCTTCCTAAAATAGCCATATTTGACGGAGCATTTTCTATCGCAGGTTTTTCTATAAGATCTTTTACCTTATACACCCTATCTTCTATGTATCTTCCATCTACGATTCCATATTTATCTACATCTTCTTTGGGTATTTCTTGAACTCCTACTATAGTAGTCTTATATTCATCGTAAATTTTCATCATTTGTTTTAAACAATGTTCATCATTGTATACAATATCATCACCCAGCAACACTGCAAATGGCTCATTTCCAATAAAGGATCTCGCACAATAAACAGCATGTCCGAGTCCTAACGGCTCTTTTTGCCTAATGTAGTGGATGTTCACCATATCTGAAATTTTTCTTACTTCTTCTAATAAGTCAGTTTTACCTTTCTTTTCAAGCTCTAATTCTAATTCTATTGACCTATCAAAGTGATTTTCAATCGATGTTTTATTTCTTCCGGTAATTATCAAAATCTCTTCTATCCCAGATTCAACTGCTTCTTCTATAATAAACTGCAGCGTCGGCTTATCCACTATAGGCAGCATCTCTTTAGGCTGTGCCTTTGTAGCCGGAAGAAACCTGGTTCCCAAGCCTGCCGCTGGTATAACTGCTTTGCATACTTGCATTTATTAACTCTCTCCTCGTCAAGTAATGTTAAGTGCAAATTTTTCATTCAGTTAACGATTTATCAGTTGCTACTACTTCATCAATAACTTTAAATTCTTTATAATCATCCATCTTCCGAATTCCCTGTCCGACTCCGAAATATTTAAATCCCTGTTTCTCCATGTACTCTTTTCTATAGATATTTCTAAAATCAAAGAAATATGGTTGTTTTAAGGATTTCTTGACCTTATCTAAGTCTAATTTTCTAAATTGGTTCCACTCAGTTATTATTACTAACGCATCACTACCGTTCATAGTTTCATATTCATTCTCACAATAAGTAATTCTGTCCTGTATATTTTCTAATCTCCACTTTGCCTCTTTATGAGCTTGGGGATCATATGCTTTAAATTTAGCGCCTTTTTTAGCTAATTCGTTTAGTATTGTGATAGCAGGAGATTCTCTCATATCATCCGTATTTGGTTTAAAAGCTAATCCCAAAATAGCCAGTTGCTTATCTTTTAAATCTCCCAACTCATCTTCAATCTTCTTTGCCATTAATCTCTTCTGATTTTCATTAGCCTTTACTGTTTGTTCTATTAATGTCATTGGTGAGGCATATTGCCTTCCTATTTCAGCTAGTGCTAATGTATCTTTAGGAAAACAACTTCCCCCATATCCTGGACCTGGATTTAAAAATTTAGGGCTTATTCTACCATCACTGCCCATAGCTCTGGCCACATCTTGTACATCCGCTCCTACTTTTTCACACAAATTAGCGATTTCATTGATAAAGGTAATCTTCATAGCTAAAAACGCATTAGATGCATATTTGATCATCTCAGCTGTTTCAATATTTGTTTCTACAAATGGAGTTTCATTTAGATAAAGGACACTATATACTTGTTTCATTATATCCCTAGCCCTTTCAGACTCAGTCCCTATAACCACTCTATCTGGATGAGTAAAATCAAGAACGGCTGAACCTTCTCTTAAGAATTCAGGATTGGATACTATATCAAAATCATAGTCTACTCCTCTTTTCTGCAACTCTTCTTTAACCCATACTTTAACTCTCTGGCCTGTCCCAATAGGCACTGTACTCTTATCAACTATTACCTTATATCCGTTCATATACTTTCCTATATCTCGTGCCACTGCTTCTACATATTGTAAATCTGCATTACCATCTTGGGCAGGAGGCGTTCCGACTGCAATAAATACTACATCACATTCCTCTACCGCCATTTTTATATCTGTAGTGAAGCTCAATCTTTTATAGTAAACATTTCTTTCCACTATTGGTTCTAAACCTGGTTCATAAATAGGAATAATTCTCTTATGTAATTTATCAATTTTTTCCTTGTCATTGTCTACACAGATAATATTCAATCCAAAATCTGATAGACATGCTCCGGTAACTAATCCAACATATCCAGTGCCTATAATAGCAATTTTATGCATAAAGTGTCCTCCAAGATTTTAAACATTATTTTCGATAGTCAAAAGTAAAGATAAAATGAAATATCTTTACCTCTTAATAAGTAACAGTATTCTTATAACGGTCAATAAACTACCTAGCCAAGTAACTGTCTTTTAAATTCTTTTTAAAACTATTTTAAAATCACCATGAAATATTTGCAAAACGGACTTTGGACTTAAAACTCTTTTCTTATTTTTTATAAAATTTTAAACTCTCATATTTGTTTTTTATACAGCCTAGTATATAGATGAGAATTATTTAATCCAGTTCGCAATTCTGTGCTTGCCAGAAGCAACATCGCGACCCTCCTTGAGGTATTCTCCTGGCTTACTTAATGATAGACTATCTCTGTACCAGATCCTAATGCCGAATATTGTTCCTAAAAATGAACTTTTAATATATTTTATTTCTCCTTTAAGCAACCACTTAAAATGTCTCTTAATCATACCTAGAATATGAATAAGAAACAGCATGACCTTCTGATTTATTTCAAAAGATCTGAATTCTAAAAATTTATTTCTATTCAGTAGGAAATATTTCCATGAATCATTTTTCTTATATGATATACCACCTAAGTGGCGTACAATTGTATCATCATGCAATGATTGCCCTACTAGAAAACCTGCTTTTATAGTTCTTAGGCATAAGTCATTTTCTTCAACAAACATAAAGAAATCTTCATTGAAAGCCCCAACTTTTTCAATAACTTCTCTTTTAATCATTAGAGCGCATCCTGAAACAACAGTTCGAAAAGCTATAGTTTTAAAATCTTTATATGATGTCTCAACTACAGGTTTTTTCAGAAGAAACCTTCTAATAAACTCATAATACCCAGATCTATAATTTACTTCAAAAAAATCTCCTGTTACGGCTAACTGCATCAGCTTTGGACCTAAAATGCCTAAATCGGGAATCTTAATAAAATAATCTAGCATTCTATCTATTATATCTTTTGAATCAATTATTACATCATTATTTATTACAAAAAAATAATCTGCCCCATTGTTTAAAGCATATGTTATACCTACATTGTTCCCTCCGGCATAACCAAAGTTTTCCTGATTATAAATAAAAGTCACATTTGAAAATTCCTTTTCCAATTTTTTGCATGAGCCATCTGCGGAATTATTATCAACTACAATAACATCCAAGTTTTTGTAGTTTATTTTTTTTAAAGAGTTCAAACAATTTATTGTATTATCATAATCATTCCAGACTAAAATAATAACTGAAACATTATATTTATCTTCTTTCAACGTTATCTCCTCACAGTTAAAAATTCCATTAAGTTATTTATTATAGCTTATATATAACTTATAATCTTTTGTTGGTTTTAGTATAAATCCGTTTTGAATTTCTTTTTAAAAAATAATTTATTACTACAAATCCAAATAAAATAATTACAAACATTGTTTGAGCAATAGCATTGGTAATGGGCGAAAATACAACTATTATGTAAATTATACTCAAATATGATAATCTGCTTAAGCTAGGCCTTGACAGGAATCTTTCATATAAGCACATTGATAACAATCCCAGTGCATATGAAAAAACAAGAACGCCAACAAGCCCAAAATCAATGTATAAATATCCAGGAAAACTTGGTAACTGTAAACCTCTTCCAACAACTCTATCTCCCATCAAAACCGGCTTGTCAATTAACCCTATTTTATTCATCAACCTGTAAAAATAAGGAAATGAAGCTTGCCCTAAGCCGTACTCGCTATCCATAGAAGTCCAATAGGCTAAAGTTGGAATAGAAGCAGTAAAATAACTATAAGTTATTGTAATTGCTCTAAATGAGCCACATAAAGGAGATATAGCCTTCAAAATCTTGGTTAAGTTATTTTCCTTATATAGATTTTTATAAGGGTCATAACCCGCTCCATATTCTGCGACTCTTAATTCTATGGTCCAGCTCATAAAAAGAAACACAATTAGAAATCCAATTATTCCACAGATTATGCCTTTAGCTATCATTCCTTTTTTATAACATAAAAAATCTTTGATTTGCTTTTCCAGTAAAAAAATTAGTATTTTAGAAGATGACAAAATAATGACTGCTACTAATAACGGAAATCTTCCCCAATATGAAATCGAGTATAATCCAGCTAAAATCGAAGGGAATTTTGAGTATTTTAAGAACTTCTTTGCTTCATAATCTAGGCACGCGCTCACAGGCAGAGCTACATATGCACACATAGATAAATATGTTCCAAAAATACTTCTTTTAACTTTGCTTTTAACATATGCCTGCTGTAAAAAGAACTGTATTATTGTAACTTGAGAAAAAACTTTTAAGTATATAAAAATAACACCTATTGCCGCGATGAAACATAGAAGTCTACGTGCTTTCTGAAGAAGATTTTTGTTTACCTTAACCCACGTAAAAAAATCCTTGGTATTATTTACTATTTGACATTTGCATAATTTTTGTTGCATTAACATAGCCTGTGATGTACCTAATAAGAGACCTAAAAAATTCATGCCTAATGCTAAATAAAAGCTGTGACCTAATTCTGGAAAAATTATAATTTTTAGCGAAAGTAAAAATAATATAAAAAACCAAATTACAAAATAAATAAAACTAGGTGAAAGCAGGAATTTCGTAATATTTCTACTACCTTTTTTATTCATAACTATTTACCTCTAACACATTCTACCGTTTTTAAATTTACTTAATCCACTATCCCGTTAAATTGGTATTTTTGCTTTTTAAAAAAAGATTTAAAACCGAGTAAATAAATCATATACTTTTTTGATAGTTTCTTGGTTGTTAGACATTGTTTTCCCATATTCAAAAGCATTTCTGGAGATTATCTCATACTCTTCATTATTCAAATTAACACAATAATTTAAGGCCTCTACAAATTTTCTCTTATTTGTTAGGTTTATATCCCAACCAACGTGCTGGCTTTCTAGTCCTTTCCAGGGCGTCTGATCACTTATAATCACTGGGCAACCGCCTATGAATGCTTCAGATATTACGTGGCCAAAATTCTCTCCTAAAGTTGGAAAGAGAAATACATGATGTTCTTTAAAGGTATTTATTATTTTTTCATGCTCTACTATTCCTTTATATGAAACTTTTATATTCTGAGGTAGCTTTTCGATCTTATTTTTGCATTCTGACCAATAATTTTTATCCTCAATAGGGCCATAAATATTAAATTCAATTAACCCATCTACTGCCTGTAGAAATTCGATAGCCTTTATTAGGTTTTTTTTAGGGTGGATTCTTGAAATAAATATAATTTTCAATCTACCCTTTTCCTTTATAAGGTTTTTACTATATTTTAGCTCTCTATAATCAGGAGTTAAATTATCTGCAATTCTGATATTAATATCATCTTCCCAACCAAAGATTGCTTTAATATCCTCTTTTTCTGTCTCAGAGGTAGCATGCCAATGCACACCTTTATATAACTTCAAAACTTTTGCAACTTTCAAATAGACTTTCTTTTTCCTCATTTTTAAGCCTAGAGCTCCTGGTGAAAACTCTCCTCTAGGAGCTAAAACAATTGGTTGTTCGGGGATTTTTTTAATTCTAAGAAGTAAGATTGGCATAATGCTGAATTTATATGAAAAAAAACTATTTAAATACAATATGTCATACTCAATGCTGTTTATTACATTAGAAACTTTCAACCACGATAGTTTATTTCGGTCAGTATAAAATACATTAGCATTTCCAGTCCGCACCCACTCATCAGTTTTTATATTGTGAAATGGCTTTTTATCACCTAAGTCTCTATCACTAGTTACTATATAAAAGTCTATTTTATCTGAAAGATTTTCAACTAAGTTTTTAATAGACTGTATAGGCCCACCGCCCTTGATGCTAGGAATATAATAATCAGCTAAGATTAAAACCTTTTTTTTCATCTTTTCCCCCACACCACTTTATCAATTATCTTTGTATAACTTTGTATTATCTTTACAACTTTTATAGAGACATTTTCGTCGAGATAATCATTTGGCAAAGCTGTTTCTTCTTCATTCTCCCACATAGCTCTGCTTAATTCTACTGCTTGGGCTATATCTTTTTTGGTTATTCCTCCTATAACAATTGTGCCTTTGTCTAATACTTCCGGTCTTTCGGTAGAAGTCCTTATCAGGACAGCAGGAAAACCTAGTATTGCTGATTCTTCTGATAAAGTTCCGCTATCTGAAAGCACGCAAAAAGAATTGAGCTGCAATTTGTTATAGTCTAAAAAGCCAAAAGGTTTTAGCTGTTTTATTAACGGATTAAACTTAAATCCTCTTTCCTCTATAATTTTCCAACTCCTAGGATGAGTCGAATATATGATAGGCAATTGATATGTTTCTGCTATATAATTTAAAGCGTTCATTAGCGAAAAGAAATTCTCTTCATTGTCTATATTTTCTTCTCTGTGGGCAGAAACTAATATATATTTTCCTGGTTCTAGATTTAATTCATCTAAAACATTACTATTTTCTATTTTATCCATGTTTTTATGTAAGACTTCTGTCATAGGCGAGCCCGTTACAAATATATGTTCTTTTCTAATTCCTTCTGATAGAAGATATCTTCTGCTATGCTCAGTATAAGGTAAATTTATGTCAGAGATATGATCTACTATCTTCCTATTTATCTCTTCCGGCACATTTTGATCAAAGCATCTATTTCCGGCTTCCATATGAAATATTGGTATCTTCAGCCTTTTAGCCGATATTGCGCTTAATGCTGAATTTGTATCTCCGAGAATTAACAAGGCGTCTGGCTTTTCCTTCTTTAGAACTTCATAAGATTTTGCTATTATATTTCCCATTGTTTCACCTAAATGTTTTCCGGCTGCATCCAAATAGTAATCAGGCTCTCTCAAATTAAATTCTTCAAAAAATACTTGGTTTAGTGTATAATCCCAGTTTTGTCCGGTATGCACCAATATGTGATTGAAGTATATGTCGCAGGCTTTTATTACTTCAGACAGCCTAATAATTTCCGGCCTTGTCCCTACTATTGTCATTACCTTCAATTTCTCCAACTTATATTAAACCTCCAAATAATATGTGTCAGGATTTTCAGGATTAAAACATTCATTTGCCCACATGATTGTAACCATATCAGTATCCCCTACATTTACTATTGAATGGGTATATCCCGGCGGTATATCTACTACCTCTAATTTTTCTCCGCTAACTTTATATTCAATTATATCATTTGAATCTATTTTTCTGAATCGAATTAGCCCTTGTCCGCTTACTACCAAGAATTTTTCATTTTTAGTATGATGCCAGTGGTTACCTTTTGTAATTCCTGGTTTCGAAATATTTACAGAAACTTGTCCTCTTTCAGGGGTTCTTATGAATTCGGTAAATGATCCTCTATTATCTATATTCATTTTTAATTTGTAAGCGAAATCATCTTCAGGCAAATAACTCAAATATGTGCTATATAGTTTTTTAGTAAAAGAATTGCTCATATCAGGAATATTTAAGTTTGTTCTACTATCTTTAAAGCTTTGAATCAATTCTGCAAGTTTTCCCAGTTTAACACGATGTATGACAGGCACTATACAAAATCTGCCTTCTATTGAAGGGCTGCCTTCTATAGCTTTAATAAATTCTTTTACTGCATCATCTATATAACATAAACTGAGTTCAGTTTCAGGATCATTAATTTTAATATCCAAACCCCTGGCAATATTATAACAAAATGTAGACACTACAGAATTATAATTCGGTCTGGACCATTTGCCAAATAAGTTAGGTAGTCTATACACAAAAACTTTTGCTCCGGTATTATAGCTATATTCAAATAGTAAATCTTCGCCCGCCTTTTTGCTTTTGCCATACTGATTATCTTTTTCGGCTTGTATTGAGGATGTTATTAATATCGGGGCTTTATTATTATGCTTTTTCAGTAAATCCAGCAGTTCAGATGTAAATCCGAAATTACCTTCCATAAATTCTTTTTCATCTTTGGGGCGGTTTACTCCTGCAAGATGGAAGACAAAATCGCATTCTTTTGTATAATCATCTAAAAGTGATTTGTCTGTATCGATATCAAACTCGAAAATATCTTCATAGCCTTTGTTCTTCAATTCAGCTATTAGATTTTTCCCTACAAAACCCTTGGAGCCTGTAACAAGTATTTTCATTCTTTTTCCTACCCTTGCTTTTAGTTGTAAATTGACAATTCTTTCTTTATATAATCAAGCTTAAGAAGTTTTTCTTTTATTTGTTCTACATCTAGAATCTCAGTATTGCTAGAATTATACTCTTCTTGAACTTCAAGCTCTTTCTGGCCTTCAACAAAATATTTATCATAGTTGAGATCTCTTGTATCGGCCGGCACTCTAAAAAAGTTCCCCAGATCTTTTGCAACTAAATATTCTTCTTTCGTTAAAAGGGTTTCATGCTGTTTTTCTCCATGACGTGTCCCTATTACTTTAATTTCATTATCTGTATTAAATAGTTCCTTAATTGCTTGAGCTAAATCTCCTATAGTAGATGCAGGAGCCTTTTGAACCATAATATCTCCTGCTTGTGCGTTTTGAAAAGCAAAAACTACAAGCTCTACTGCTTCCTCAAGGCTCATTAGAAACCTTGTCATATTTGGGTTGGTAACAGTTAAAGGTTGGCCGCTTTTTATCTGTTCAACAAAAAGCGGGATCACAGAACCACGGGAAGCCATTACGTTACCATATCTGGTACCGCAAATAACAGTCTTATCAGGTGATACTGTCTTTGATTTTGCAACAAATACTTTCTCCATCATGGCTTTAGATATTCCCATAGCATTTATAGGATAAGCCGCCTTATCCGTAGAAAGACAAATAACCTTTTTTACTCCGTATTCTATAGCTGCTGTAAGTACATTATCAGTTCCCATCACATTTGTTTTTACAGCCTCAAGTGGGAAAAACTCGCACGAGGGAACTTGCTTTAATGCAGCTGCATGAAAAATATAATCCACATCATGCATAGCATTTTTAACACTGTTAATGTCCCTGACATCACCTATGTAAAATTTAATTTTATCATTTTTATAGTGCTTTCGCATATCGTCTTGTTTTTTCTCATCACGAGAAAATATGCGAATTTCTTTTACATCAGTATTAAGGAACCTTTTTAGCACTGCATTACCGAAAGAGCCTGTACCGCCGGTTATTAGTAAAACTTTATCTTTGAACATAAGGGTCATCTCCGTATAGATGCTTCAGCAATATATTAATAGTCTTTGTTATGTCATAATTTTTTTCTAAGTATATTCTGCTATTTGAGCCCATCTGAATCCTTAATTCTTCGTCTTCTGATAGCTGCTTCGCATAATTTATAAATGAATCTAAGTCGCCACTTTCGCACCAAAATCCACTTTCTGATTCTACTAAAACATCTTTTATATCTGTGTTCTTATCAGTAGCCGCAAGTATTGGCAGTGAGCTTTCCATGTATGAAGTAAGTCTTGATGGAAAATTAGGTATCGTAAATCTTCTATCTAAAAAAATCAGTCCTACATCTGCCGAACCGACTAATTTATCATATTCTTCTTTTGGCAGCTTCGTAAAAACGCTCACATTATTAGCTTTTCTGTTTTTTACATGTTCTACAATCTTGCAATATTCTGTTCCGTCGCCTACTATCACTAAATATCCCTTTTTAACTTTGTAGAAATTGTCGGCTACTTCAAGTAAAAAATCTATGCCTTGAGGCTTGCCCAGATTTCCGCCATATATAAATAGAGTTAAATCCTTAGGAATATTATATTTTTCTAAAACTTCTAAATCTTTTTCTTTAATTTTATCTCGTTCCAATGGTTTAATTGCATTTGGAAAAACTTCAACTTTATCTTTGCTTATGTACTTATTATATTTTAATATGTAATCCACATTTCCTTGTGACATACATCCAATCATATCGGAATTTTTATAGAGTTTAATTTCTTTGTTTCTAAAATATTTCCAAAGCAGGCTACCCTTCTTCATAAGTCCTATGTCTACCGCGTTTTGTGGGAATATGTCTTTTAACATTAGATACGTCTTACTACCATGGTTGTTTTTAAAGTATTCTATGACTTTATTGAAAGTTATCGGTGGAGTTGAGTATATTACCATGTCAAATTTTATATTTTTGAAATGCGTTTTAATTGCATTTAAATATTGGCTTTCAATTAAAATAGTTGAAATACCCTTTTCAATAAATGATTTTGTGCTTGTTATGTTTCCGGTTTTGACTTTTAGTATATTAATATTATTGCTTTTAAATAATTCTGTCGGCAGGTTTTCGCGCCTTTGTCTTGGACAAACTACATATACATTTATACCTCTTTCGCTAAGCTCTCTAACTAGATCTGTGTATATTCCTCTTTTATTTATATCCTCTATCTTTGACAGTGTTAGAAACAGTATATTCAAATTTTCACCTACTTAATTCACAACCCTTAAAGTTTTTAGATGTTTTAAGTTATTCCATAATTACTGTACTAGTTTCTCTGCCAGTATTTGAAATGAAAGAAAAAAACAATGTAAAATCACCTTTATACCTTTATATTGATGACCTAACATAACACTTGAGATATAATCTGATTATGATTCTTTAATAGTTTTTTCTTTTAGCAAGGCTACCAGATTAATAGGTGGTAAAAAGATCGGATTTATACCGGATTTAGCAGTGATAACAGATATATGTTCCCTTATATATGGAAACATAAGTGCTGGCGCATTGTTTTTTACATATTCATCTATATCCATATTTTCTTCACCTTTCACAGCAGAGAAAAAACCAACAAATTTGCTTTTCAGCCTCAGCACTTCTTTATCTTCTTTCACCAACTTCAATGTTGAGTACAATTCTACATTATAATTTTCGCCAACTTTACTGCCGCCTACTCCTATATCAAAATTTACAGCCGAATTCTCCGGTATAATATGATCTCTCCAAAATTCTTCCTCAACCAAAATAATGCCATTAAACTTGATACCAGGTTGCTTACTTTTATCCATTAGGCAACCTCCTTGATGTCATCCCTACTAAATATATTATCATAAGTCGTACATGATGATGTTATATCTAATAGATAAGGTTTATAAGATGTTTGCTTAGTGCTACCAAAACTTATATCTATATCTATATCTATATCTATGATTTCTTGTAAGAAACTAGCATTTGTCTTATTAGCTGTATCATCACTGTAGTTTAATTTACTTTCCACATTAAAAAAGTTGATTTTTATTTTATCAATCTTAGTGTTTTTAACCGTATATTCCCTGGTTTTGTTTTCCAATTCCTTTGCTTTATGGTAATCATATCCAAACGAAAAGTTGTAAATGTTGTTATCAAAAAATACTTCCTGAGCTACTTCGCCTACAAATTTCGTAAAATCTTTATTCTTAAATTCTAATTCCGGACTATTATGCCAAATATAATACTCATCTAGCGCCGGATCATATTCAAAGTCAATGTACAACTCTGGATAATGAGCTAATATTTTACTAATAAACTTTTTTACCATTTCTTTCATATCATAATAGCCTCCTACAAAAACTTATCTACTATCTTTATAACTCTATCAAAGTCGCATTTAAATCCTAACATATAACCATTAACTTCGAGTTTGCTTTCGCTATAATCAGAATCATTTCTTATCCTTCTTAATTTTTTCATATTAAGTAATATAACTTTTTCTTCCGGCATCAAACTGCCTTTCATAGATTCTACAAAAAAACTTATTGTTTTTACATGAGACTCTTCACCAATTAAAGACTTATAAAATCCATTCTTTTTAGAAATGTAAATTACTCTTTCAAAAGCGCAATAATAATATCGGCTAACAGCAGCATCGTAATACTTTCTTTTCTCAGCCCATTCAGCTGTTTTAAAATTTTCCTCAGCTTTTTCTTTTAGTAGTTCTAGACCCATTATATTAGTATCCACCCTATCCTAGTAATATATTCTTCACAATCTAATTAGAGTAGGTATGCACTTTTAGTATAACATTGAAAATATTATACAACAATGACAATTTATCTCTTAGAACTGGCTGATTTTTAATGTTGCGCCAGTTTCTCCACCACTACCCCGACTTCTTCCTTGCTCAAATTGCTGCTGCAGGGTAGGTTTATGAGGTTCTTTTCATAAAACTCTGCCTTTTCGATTTTATAGCTTTGGTTATTGAGGTAGGGTTTTTGTTTGTGTATTAGGCTCCACAGAGGTCTTGTTTGGATATTATCATTGTTTAGTTTTCTGAGAAGTTCATCTCTATCTATTCCGTATTTGTCTTTATCAACTATCACAGAATAGAACCAGTGGTTTGATCTGGTATCTTCTCTAAAAGGAAGGAGCGTTAAACCTTCTATATTTTCTATGGCTTTTTTATACAAGTTGTAGTTTTTAATCTTTGTTTCTATAAAGCTTTCTAATCTGTCTATCTGGTCCGTTCCAAAGGCTGCCTGTATATTGGTCATACGGTAGTTGTATCCGATTTCGTCGTGAACAAAATAGAGTGGGTCTGTTTTTGCTTGGACTGCTAAATATGCTACTTTGTCAAGTAATTCTTGATTATTCGAAACTACCATCCCACCGCCGCCGGTTGTTATTATCTTGTTGGCATTAAAGGAATATACGCCTATATCACCGATAGTACCGCAGTACTTGCCTTTATATTTTCCTTCCAGATAATATGAGCCCAGGGCTTCTGTAGAGTCTTCTATAACTTTTAAGTTGTATTTTTCCTTTATCCTCATAAGCTTTTCCATATCTGCAGGATTACCGAATACATGAACTATTACTATTGCTTTTATCTGTCTTTTGCTCTTTTTATTGATTACCTTTCCGTCTATGTAATCACATTCATTTTCCAGAAATTCTTCAAGCTTATTCATATCCATATCTAATGTATCATCACAATCCATAAATATAGGTTCTGCACCCATGTATTTCACCGGATTTACCGCTGCTATAAATGTAACCGTAGGGACTATTACCTCATCCTCCGGCTCTATACCAAGCACCTTCAGTGCAAGATGAAGCCCTGCCGTACCGCTTTGACAGGATACCGCTCTTTTTACACCTACATATTTTGCTGTCTTTTCTTCAAATTCAGTTATAAATCTACCACCCGTCGACACCCAGCCTGTTTCTATAGTTTCTTTTATGTTCTCCATTATGTCTAAAGAAAGGTTGGGAACTGATAGGGGGATTGGGTTATGATCCATGGTTTACATCTCCAAACTGCTTTTTAATACTAAATTAAATCCACATTTTAGTAAACGTTAATTTTATTTTCTATACTCAGGGAAAAATGAGCTTTTTTTGTCTTTATAAAGTTCTTCGTTATGGATTTTTTTGCCTATCTATGTAAAAATCCTCTTTCTAAAGCCACTATAGCAACAACTAATTTGTTTTCAGTATCTATTGCTAGATGTGTTTCTGTAACACCTAATTCATCTGCAAAACTTTTGGCTTTATTTAAAAATTCTATTTTCCCTTCACTATTTTCATTTATTACTATTTGAACATCTTGGACACCGATAGTATCAGTAAATCCTGTCCCTAGAGCTTTTACCGCTGCTTCTTTTGCTGCCAACATACTGCCTAAGGCAATTATTTTTTCCATATAATTGAGTTTAACTGTTGATTCTAATTCTAAAGGGGTAAAAAGTCTGCACAGAATACTTTTTTTGCGTTCTATAATTTTTATTCTTTCAAGATCAAGGATATCGGCACCGATTAGCATACTTTTTCACCCAAGATTTACTTTATGTATTTCGCAGGATTCCCAAAAACAGTAGAACCTTCCCGTACATTTCGAACCACTACACTACCTGCACCAATAACCGAATCATCTCCTATAATAACGCCTGGTAAAACGCAAGCACTACTGCCAATACTCACTCTTTTGCCTACCTTTGCAAAACCCGTTATATCTACCTGACCGCTGAGAGTTGAATAGTCATCCACTGACGCGTCGTGGCCTGTGCCTGATCCGCAATTAATCGTAACAAACTCCCCTATATTTGCATCGCAGGTTATAATAGAATTTGGACACAAAACACTGCCTAGGCCAATCTCTACATTTTTTCCTATAATACTTGTTCTGTGGATAAAAGTTTCAAACTTTGCACCTTTATCCCTGAGCAAATTAGCAAGCTCGTTCTTAATTTGTGGAGTTCCTATGGCCATAACCAGATACTCATCGTCTTGAGGCCGATACTTCGATATCGTTGATACTACACCGACTTCATAATTATACTCCTTTAGCGCTGACAAATTATCATCTAAAAATCCTACAACTTGCCAGTCCGGATACTTTTCCTGCGAATCTTTAATCCAGTTATAGACTTCTCGACCAAAGCCACCCGCACCTACAATCAAAATTTTCTTCATAATGATTCTCCACTATAAAATAATTAGTAAAATGCATTCTATTCTTTGCTAATAGTAAATCCTCCATCAACTAACATAGTAGTTCCTGTTATCCACTTTGAAGCATCTGATAATAAAAACGCTGCTGCCATTGCCACATCTTCCGGAAGTCCAAATCCAAGCGGGTATCTTTCCATTTTTCTTTTAATTGCTTCACTAGGCGCACGATTAACCAGATCTTCGTACATTTTTGTTTTGACCAATCCAGCAGCTATTGAGTTTACCCTGATATTTTTAGTGGCAAGCTCAACAGCCAGTGCTCTTACAGCACCGTCAACGGCAGCCTTACTGGCAGAATAAAGCGATATTCCATTATTCCCTGTTATTCCGGCTGCTGATGACATAACTACCAAACTTGAAGTTTCTTCTTTAACGTCTTTATGGCTCAAGCCCTTGGCAATCATTAAAGTTGCGAACGCACTAGTTTTAAAAACAGGTTCAATTTTCTTCTCTTTAATTATGTTTATGGGAATTGTTGCTTCTATTCCCGCAGCATGAAATACCCCGGAAAGCCTCCCTTGCTCAAATGCAACGGTTTTTAACAATTCCGGTATGCCATCTAATTGTTCTAAGTTATATTCATATATGCTGTGGCCTTCTCCTTCAAGCTCTCTGCAAGTTTCTTCAAGTCTTTCTCTATTTCTGGCTAATAGCACGACTTCTGCTCCGAGTTTGCTTAAAATAATCGCCGTTTCTCTGCCTATTCCCGATGAAGCACCGGTTACTAATATTCTTTTACCTTCCAAGGACATAGGGTTAAAAGCCATTGCTACACCTCCAATAATCGTAAACTCGCAAGAGGGCCCACATCCATTAAGGCGCCTCCCCACGAATAACCTACTCCAAAACCTATCATTGCAAGCTTTTTCTTATTGGAGCTTAGCACATCTTGCAGTTCGCTTGTTATTGTCAGAGGTATTGAAGCAGAGCTCGTATTTCCAAATCTATCAATGCTGATAGGCGTTTGTTCTTGACTAAGTTTTAATTTTTTTGCCAAATGTTTTAAAATAAATTCATTTGCCTGATGAAAAACAAAGTAATCAATATCTTTAACATCTAAGTTGTTTATACTTAACAGCTCTTTTACCAGCGGCGGCACTCTCTTTATTGTAAAATTAAAAATTTCTCCGCCATCCATGTATAGGTCATTTAGGCTTCGTATACTTCCATCGGGTTGAACATTTCTTACAAGATTTTCTTGTGTTACCGGATTCCTATACCCTCCTGCCGGAATAATTAAATTATTGCTACCTTTACCGTCTGTTTTTAAAACAAAGCTTATAGTTGAAGATGTTTCGTCCATCTCTAGAGCTGTTGCCGAAGCAGCATCGCCAAAAAGCATAGATGTTGAGCGATCATTAGGGGAAACAGCTTTGTTTATGGTATCACCTACTAGGAGCAAAATCCGCTTTGAAGCTCCTGCTGCGATAAAATTGGCAGCCATCCATAATCCATAAACATAGCCGGAACATCCTAGATTTACGTCAAATGCCATGCATTCTCTAGATAGTCCCAGTTTATCTTGCACAACACAGCTTGTGGCAGGGAGCCTATAGTCCGGCGTCTGAGAAATAAAGATAATACCGTCTATTGTATCTGCCGGCCAATCCAGTTCTTCAATCAATTTTGCAGCAGCCGCAGTACATAAATCCGATGTGCAAGTATCGCTATTTGCGATACGCCTTTCCCTAACACCTGTCATTTCAGTTATTTTATTTATATCTTCTTTGGGGAAATATTTTTCAAAACCATCATTCTTAACAATATTTTTCGGTACGGCACAGACTATTCCCTTAATATTAACATTCGATGCCAGTGTTTGTATCATGTCTTAATCCTCTTTTGCTTTTTTTATTAAATCCATTACTTCTCCCACTGTTTTGGCCTGTGACAGTGACTTTCCGTTAACTGTTACATCAAAATATTCATCGATTAAAGCTATAGTAGATACTACAGCGACTGAATCAAAATTTTCGCTATCTAATTCGTAATCATCATTTAAATCTTCTGCATCTACCTCTAATAAATCTGCAAGTTCCGCTAAAAATTCCTTAAATTCCATTTATATTCCTCCAATTCATTTTAATTAAACATATTTTATTATTGTACCTGCCCAAGAAAGTCCTACTCCAAAGCCTACCAACATTAATTTATCGCCCTTTTTTATGCTGTTTTTTTCTAACTCTAATTCAATGGCCATGGGTATGGTAGATGAAACTGTATTGCCATACTGTTCGTTGTTTATGCAAAATTTTTCTTTAGGTATTTTTATCTTTTTGCGCAGAGTTTCTAGCATAAATGCATTAGCTTGGTGAAATATATACATATCGATATCATCGATTGTCATCTTGCTTTTTTTGAGCAATTCTTTTACTGCAGAAGGCACGGATTTTAAGGTAAAGTTAAATATCTCCGCACCATCCATAAAAAGATTCTGCGGTGACCTTATTGCTTCATCATCAAAAGTTTGCTCTATTTTTGTCTCTTGTGATATGGGCATTCTAAGCCCGCCTGCCGGTACAATTAACAGGTTGGCACCGCTGCCGTCGGTTCCGAAAACAAACGGCCCGATTAGTTCTTCTTCGCTTTCGATTGAAGATATAAATGTTGCTGCTGCTCCATCGCCAAAAATCGTTCTTACGCTCCTGTCGCTAGGATGTAAGTATTTGGAATATGTTTCAGAAGTAATTAGGAGTACATTATTAACAATCCCTGATTCTATCATTCCTTTAACAATTGAAAGCCCATATACATATCCTGAACACCCTAAGTTAATGTCAAAAGCTCCGCAAGCAGTTGGCAGCTTTAGGCTGTCCTGCACAATGCAAGCCGTTGTTGGCAGATAATAATCCGGACTTTGCGTGCAGAGTATTAAAAATTCTACCTCTTCTCTTTTACATATGCCTTTTTCAAATAGTTTTTCAGCTGCCGCAACAGCTAAATCAGATGCACATTCATTCTTTCCCGCAATTGCTCTAGTTGATATACCTGTTTTATTATAAATTTTTTGTACATCCCAATCGGGATAGTCTTTTATAAGTTCATCGTTTGTTAGCTTTTGTGGTGGAAGGTATGATGCTATACCTTTAATGTAAGCTCTGCTCTTCATTGTTAGCCCCCTAATATGATAACCAATAGAATTTGACATTTATAAAAAACAAAAACACTTATTTCAATAATTAGTTTCTTACTTAAAGCCTGAACTTGCTCTTATAATATCTCCCTCACTAACATAAAACTTTCTGCATATGCCACTCCAACTGTTGATCCTCTTAATTTTGCCAATGCTTCTATTATTTCAATTGAGCGTGGATGAGGTGCTTCTTTTATCTGGGACTTGTAACAACTCATTGCTTGTTTTTTCTTCTCTATAAAGTCTGTAATATTACTCCATACGTTTGGGATGAAGGCATTATCAACAGTAGGAATATTCCACTCGGTTTCAGAAAGAGTTTCATATGCATAAATCGCATTTGTATTTACGTTGTTAATTGGCCTCAATGCAACCATTGCACTATTTGAAACTACAGCATGGTCTATATGTATATCTCCTTTATGCGGTATGAAAGCTACATGTGGTTTCACATAGTTAACAACTTTTAAAAGTTCTGAATTAATATCTTTTAAAGGAGTTTCTCTAAGTTGCACTACTGGAAAATCTAAGAAAATCGTCTCTTTTACACCTAGTATTTCATGAGCCTCTAGTGCTTCAGAACGTATCATGTTAACAACTTCTTGTGAATCTCCCTTTGTTACTTCACATACAAAGACATCATGCCCTAATGCTGAGTATTTCGCAATTGTTCCTCCTACTCCTAGAACTTCGTCATCATTATGTGGAGCAAAAACTATTATTCGCATCTCTTAAACCACCTTATTTAAACTTATGCCCTGCTACAAAACGTGCTTGAACTTCTGACGAATATTCATATACTCGAAGCAGACCGTCTATGCATACAATATCTATATAGTTTTCATTAATTTCAGCAATTTGGCCCGGAATGCCAATATATTTATTGTTTTCTAATGCATCAGCCTTCCAAAAAATTACTTTCGCTTTGCCTTCATACATTGAATAAGCTCCTGGATACGGATGTGATGTAGCACGAATTAAGCGCTGAATATTTTCAGCAGAATCTTGCCAATTTATGTAGCCATCTTCCGGAGTTCTCTTTAATAAATATGTGGCTTGACTCTCATCTTGAGGCGTCGCTTCTATGCTATTGTCTAAGAACTTAGGTAAGGATACTCTTAAAAGTTCTTGTAATGCTAATTCACATTTCCTACCTACATCACCGGCATAATCATTCTCTTCTATGAGATACTCCATTTGACCAATTATTGGACCGGAATCTGTGCCTCCATCAATAAAAAATAAAGATGATTTAGACTTCCTTACCCCTAATAAAATTTGCCACGGAATTGCAGCTCTGCCTCTGAATTTTGGAAGTGGTGTCGGATGAAATCCTACTACACCCTTCTTAGCGGACTGTATTATTTCGTCCCCTACCAACTGAGAAAGTCCTATAACGAATATATAATCAGGCTGAATTTGCCTAATAACGGAAGTGCAATTTTCATCATTTATCTTTTTAAATGTCATATATGCTAGACCATGTTGTTTTGCTATTTTATGTATAGGCTCGTATCCCGAAACATTTTTTGAGTACTCCTCACCAAGAGAAAATACCATATCTACCGGAAAACCCAATTCTATCATAGTTTCTAATGCGATTTTACTTGAACCAACAGAACCAATAAGTATAGATTTCATATGCCTATGTGCTCCTTATCATCTCTAAAACCAATTTCCATGGGGGTTTTAGTCATTTCTTTTTTAAAGTGTTCTTCACCAAGTAAAATTATAGCGATTGTTTTAAGAAGAATTTTTATATCAAGCATCATTGACTGATTATCCACATAATAGATATCATGCTCGATTCTTTCATCCCAAGGCAGTGATATATTTCCATTCACTTGAGCAAGTCCTGTCATTCCCGGCCGGACTTTTAATCTTTGCCTTTCATATGAACTATAATTATCAACTTGGATTTTAATTGTTGGTCTTGGACCAACTAACGCCATATCTCCTCTTACAACATTTATTAACTGAGGTAATTCATCAATTTTCGTCCTTCTTAAAATTTTACCAAGAAAAGTTATTCTCTCATCATCTTTACTCGAATCGAAATTTTTTTCGGCTTTCTCGTCGGTTTTCATCGTTCTAAATTTATAAATCTTGAATATCCTGCCATCCTTGCCTACCCTGTCCTGTAAAAAAAACACCGGACCTTTTGAATCGATTTTTATTAACACCGTTATTATTAAAAACAATGGTGATAATATTACTAATCCTGCTAAAGCTAAAATAAAATCTATAATACATTTTATATAATAATATCTTTTCACATTACCACCTTGCATCCTTTTTCTTTGACAGATTTATAAAAAAATCTCCAAAATCCAAGTAATAGTCTTTTCCCTTCACATAACCTATGCCATGCTACATCTGATTTACTATTGATTTACTATTGATTTACTATAATTTTTTTTGTTTTTATTGAGACCGAAACGCTCAATAAAAGCAGAATAGATATCCCCCACAAGCACCAAACTTCGTTCTGGGTGGGTTTAGGCGTAAGTGAATATTTTTTATATTATTTATTCTACACAAGATGCCAAATTCCTCCTTTTTAATGGGCTCTTGCGTGTCAACCCCTTGTAGGTGTGAGCAAAAGGTCAAAAGGAGGGTCGTCTTATTGAAATAAAATATGCGGACAGCTCAATGAAACTGTGCGCATATCCTTATTCTGTGATGCTTTCTGATAAAATTGAAGGGGCACATGCTCAGTTATATGAATACTTTTTATTCTAGTAGCCCCTTTTCTTTCGCTTTTTCTTGCGCTTGCCAGACCCTTCTCCGTAATAATAGTAGTAATAGTAGTAACCCTCACTACTTTGCTTTGCTTTGTTGAGTACAACACCTAGTATGCGGGCATTTATCTTTTCTAGCTGCTCCTTGGCGAGTATCGCTGCTTCCCTGGCTGTAACTCCTGCTTCTATTACGAGAATCACGCCATCCGCAATCGATGAAAGTATGGAGGCATCCGCCACGGTGTTTACCGGCGGTGAATCAAATATAATTATGTCATACACAGAACTTGCCTTTTCAATAAATTGATTCATTTTTGCAGAGCCTAAAATTTCCGCCGGATTTGGCGGTATCGGACCGCTTGTGATAATATGCAGGTTCTCAACAGGGGTTTCATTTGCTACATCATCTATCTTTAAATCCCCTGCCAAAAGACTCGAAAGGCCCTTATAGTTTTCTAAAAAAAATAATTTATGGACCTTCGGCCTTCTTAAATCCGCATCTATGAGCAAGACTTTGCTTCCGGTTGAGGCTATTGAGATGGCAAGATTTGCCGCAACGACGCTCTTACCTTCTTCTGGATTACTGCTGGTTATAACGATTTTTTTTAAAGGCTTGTCAACACCGACAAATTGAAGGTTTGTCCTGAGCATGCGAAAAGCTTCCGAAACCATGGATTTCGGATCATCCATCATCATTAATTCATTTGAAAGTAGTTGTTGTATGTCCTTCATTCATCTTCTCCTTCAATATAGGGTATTATGCCTATCACCGGCAAGGCAAGATGCTTTGTAACATCGTCAGGGGTTTTTATTGATGTATCAAAAAACTCCAGGACAAAAGCTAAGAATACACCCACCATCATACCCAAGACCAGTGATATGGCAATGTTCAGCTTTGGCTTTGGTTTTATGGGCTTATATGGCGGAATGGCCTTGTCAATTATTTGTATGTTTTCCACATTCATTATCTTTGCAACTTGGTCTGAAAAAGCTGTGGCAAGTTCGTTGGCAATGGTTGCAGCCGTCTTAGGGTCTTGGTCTGTAACACTTATTTGAATTATTTCCGTATCTTTTACTAAACTGACAGAGATTTTTTTTCGCAGTTGCTCACTTGTGATATCAAGTTTTAGGTTTTCTATAACCTGGTCGAGTACCTTGCGGCTTTTTGCAATTTCTCCATAAGTGGAAACAAGTAAGCGGTTTGTCTGGATTTCTTGATATGTTATTTCTTCCTCAGGTTTTACGGCAATTTTATGAATGGGCTTGCCCACCATAAGTGTGGTATTCGACTCGTATTCAGGTTTTAAAACAAAAAAAGTCAGCATTGACGCTGTCAAAACAAAAATAATGGTTATTGTTAAAATTACTTTGATTCTTTTTTTAATTACGTTCAGTACTTCTTTTAGTGAAATTTCATCATACTCTGCGTCCTGTATAAATGTATTTTCTTCCATTTTCGTTTTCACACCTTACTCTAATAGGCATATTTTTGGTATTTATAGTATAAATTCTGTATCTCTTTTATCTCGTTCGAAGTAAACCTCTTTAAGGCGAGATTTACTGCAAGTTTTTTCTTCTCTGGTGTAAGTCCGCCGTTTAAAAGGCCCAAGAGATACTTTATATCTTCACTTGTAAGATTTTTTGATACCAACTGAACAATTCTTCTTTTATCTTCAAAGCTGATTTTTTGATTGAGCTTTTCGGGTACGGATTCTTGTGTTTGTGTTTTGGTGTTTTGGTCAGTTGGCGTAGGTTTTGTTTGGGGCGGTTCTTCGGCTTCGCTATGATTAGTTTCCTCTGCTGGAGTTTGTGTTTTGTTTTCAGTTGCCGGGCTTTTCGGCAGTTCAGATTCAGGTGTTATAGCGGTTTCCATGATTAATTTTTCTGCCATGCTATAGAATTTATTAACAAATACATAATAAGCCGAGGCCGAGAGTATAAGGACCACAACTAATACTAAAAGCAGATATTTTAATAATCTTTGTTTCATATCACACCTTCGGTTTTTCAAAGGGGCACTTTGAAGCGCCCCTTTGAATGTTCTTTTTAATGATAATTATATAAACCGTAGATTATTTTGGCTGCTTCAGCACGGGTTATACTATTGTTCGGCCTTAATGTATTATCCGTATAGCCGCTGACCAATTTTTCTTCGATAAGTAGGGCAATATAATCCTTTGCATAATCAGCTACTTTATCGGCATCTTTATAGGAGCCCAAGATAGCATCTGCATCTTTTGAGGCTTTTTTGTCCATTGCTCTGCCTATAACCGTCATCATTTCCTGTCTTGTTATCTTGCCGTTGGGGTCAAAGACCTTACCTGCCACTTTGCCTTGAATAAGGTTATTGTCATGGGCTGTCTGGACATAATCGGCAAACCAGTCGCCGGCCGATACGTCTTCAAAACTTCCGTCATATTCTTTAATATCAAGGTTTAATGTCTTTACGATGATTTTAGCAAATTCGGCTCGAGTCATATTGTCATCCGGAGCAAAGATATTTTCTGCTTTGCCATCGAGTATGTGCTTTGCTGCCATGGATTCAACATAGTTCTTTGCCCAATGATATCTGACATCATCGAAAGTCTTGTTGTATTCTATCAGCACATAAGTGCTAAAGTGGGATACTTCAGCTCTTATAGTTCCTGCTTCTTTGTCGACCTTGCCGCCGACAAATTCAATGTTACCCTTATCGCTGTTTACATAGTAAATTCCGAGTTTGTCTGTATTTGCGGTAATTCCTTTTAGGTTGAAATAAATGGTGATTTTACCGTTGATTTTTGCGTTTTTGCTATCTGTTTTTATAACTATGTCCTCGGCGTTGCCAACAGCTATCATACCGGCGGGAAGTGTTATGCCTTCAAGGGCTTTTCCGGGTTTTAGCTGCTGCACGACTATTACAAGATTTTCTGCGCTGCCCAGGTCAACTGCTCCTCCAGGTATCTCTATATTTACTGTAGGAAGAACAACGAGTATAGAAGCTTTAACTTCTTCAGCCTTGGCAATAATGCTTGCAGGTAAATTTATCTCTGTATTGTCAGTAATCTTTTTACTTGTACTTAGGTCTATGGTAAGTACAAGAGGTTTCTCCTTATCTTTCGCGGTCTTTGTAGCTTCATCGAGAAGCTTTAAGATGGTGTTTACTGTGCTTGAATCAAGGCTTACGACTGCTTTGCCGTCGCTTACACTAACACTTACTGCACCCGCCGGAACATTGACAGAAACAGGTTTTGTCGTCTCTTTCGGAACGACTATTTCCGGTGTCTCGGGGGTGGTTTCGCCGCCACCACTGCCGCCTGTTTTGTCACCTCCGGTTCCGCCGCCGCCTGACTTCGGAATGGTAGTAACAGTGTAGCCTAAACATCCAAACGCACTTTTTACAGTTGCGGTATCAGATGATGAAAGCTTTGCTAAAACCGCATTTGCTGCGTTTATGAGGGATGAGACTTCGGTTTCGGTTATAGGAGTGAGCTCATCAAGAAGCTTTTCATTTATTGAATTTTTAATTTCAATTGCAGAACCACTTGATATACTAAGTTTTCCCGTGCTCTCACGATATTCGATTACAATATCCCCAACTTCACTCTTGCCTTGCAAATCAATTTCTAGCTGTTTAAGGCTGGATAAAAAGCTTTTCCATCCACCAAAACTTGATGCAACACTGTCGTCAAAGGCCTTTAATGGCGCAGGTATGCTGTCATTACCCTTAAAAACTTTATTAAATTCGTCCTGAAAGATTGGCTTATAATCATCTCTGGTTATTTCACCGTTTATGTAACCCTTTGTATAGCCATAAAATCCGTCGCTTCTTACAGTCTCTACTGCCAACTCTATATTGTCTTGAGTAATACCCTTTGCATCAAGGCGATTTTTTAAGTCGGTATTTAAGTTATTAAAAAAAGTATTTAGTATCTGAGCATCATACAGTCTCCTTGCCATGTCCAAAAGGTTTATAGCTGCGCCTTCTCCACTAGTATTGATAGCATTAATTTTTTCATCGATATAATCCAGTACTTTGTCCACATTATCCGGCTGCCCGTTAGCCTGAGCCAGAGGCATTAGCATAAGGAGTGCCACTAAAAATACTACAAGTGTCTTTTTAAACATGTAACTGTCTTACCTCCTTCAATTTTTCATTCTGTCGCTGTACTATTTTCCACATTCAAAATGCCATACAAATTGTAGATTACCATCGCTGCTTCAGCTCTGGTAGCATTTGCTTTTGGTTTAAATAATTCAGGGCTTGTGCCGCGAACCAGACCTAATTTTAGCGCAATGGCCGTTTCAGTTCTAGCCCAATCAGAGATTTCTTCTTTGTCTTTAAATGGTGATAGGAATTGCTCTATCTCTAAGCTGTCCACTGGCACGGATTTGCTCTTTAGAGAAGCTGCCCGTGTAATCAAAGCCACCATTTCTTCCCTGGTTATAAGGCCGTTGGGGTCAAAAATATCTCCTTTCCCCTTGACTAGGTCTGATGTAAATGCACTTTTTACTGTTTCATAAAACCAGTCTTTTTCGGCGACATCCAAGAATGGAAGTAGGATATCCTGTCCATTTTCCAGTTGAAGAAGTCTTACCATCATTGCGGTAAATTCTGCTCGTGTTATGTTATCTTCCGGAGCAAATATGCCCTCGGCCTTGCCGCGGATTATGCCTTTTTCAGCTATGTATTCTATCTGAAGTTTTGCCCAATGGTTTTGGATATCTGTAAATGTAACAGTAGTGCTCACCTGCTCGCTATTTCCGGTTCCTTGTCCCTCAGATGAAGATGAGGGTGATTGGGATGTGCCGGATTCCCCGCCGGGTGACGAAGGTGTTTCGTTATTTTCATACTTTTTAAGAAGTTTTTTTATACCATCTGGATTATTATTTTGCGCCATATCTATGATGGACATCCTGTCTTCATAGCTCCAGGATTTGAGTTCATCAATCTTCGACTTTAATTGCTTGATGCTTAAACCCTTCTGTGCTAGCTGTGTTTCGTAGTCATCCCCTAAAACTATTTTAAGCATTGCGGGTAAATCCTGTTTTAAAACTTCAAGTGTTCCACTGCTTTTAAAATAGGTTTTTAGAAGATCTATGGCTTCATTTTGCATACTTGGACTAAGCTCATTAAATTTTTCAAAGGCTTTGTCTACAAGGCTGCTATCTATTTCTGCCATTGCAGGTGTAAAAGAAGATATCGCTATTAGTAATGCTATAACTAGAACCATAGCGGTTTTTGTTTTAAAATTCATGCCGTACCCCCTTTGCATTTTTATACCCATTAATAAATATGGTAAGTTTTTTAAAAAGAGCTAAGTCTTTACCATCATAGACTGCTAGGGCACAGTCGATATCCTCTCCTTTTAAAATTTTTGATGGATTTTCTTCCAGTAGGAGCTCGGCTGCTGCTTCCGTTATGTATTTTAGAGTATCTTTAATTCTGGGTGACCTTACACGCGCTGTATGACAGTCGGTAGCAATGAAATGAGCCATTCCGGAATTTATAATTTTTTCTGCTGTGTGCTTGGCATCTTTTCCTAGGGCACCGATAAGGCTTAGGGAATTTACCTGAATCAAAGTGCCAATCTTTATAAATTCTCTTAGTCTATAAGGGTTTCGAGCAATTTCAACATTTCTTTCAGGATGAGCTAAAACTACATTTAGACCTCGAAGTTTTAGGCTGTGAATCACGTCTAGTGCATATAGAGGAATGCTCATCATGGGCAGTTCAACAAGCAGGTATTTATCACCATCACACAGTGTAATGAGCTTGCCTCTGTCATATAGGTCGGGAACGCTGGGAGTAAGGAATATTTCCTGGCCAGGCAGTATATTAAGGTCAATGGATCTCTGTTTGAGTTCATGGTTTAATTCCTCAACCTTACTAAAAATCACGGCTTTGTCAGTTTCTTTATCTTTTTCTATAAAATGTGGTGTGGCTATCATATCTGTGATGCCCTCTGATACTGCTATTTCTGCCATTTTTACGGATGTTTCAAGGTCTGGCGAACCATCGTCGATATCTGGTAAGATATGGCTGTGGATGTCTATCAAAGCTGCTGCCTCCTTATAATATAAGACCCTATCTCCTTTCACGCATATATAATATATTTAATTTACCCCAAAATCCTATTTATGTATATAAGTTATTCGACTTATATTCTGTTTTTCCTTTTTTTGATGCGAATAATTTGTGAATAATTGAACGATTGGGGACGGTTCTAAATTATTCATTCAGAACCGTTCCTAAATATTTTACATTTATTTTACCATGATTCTCCTTTATTGTCTATCTTTATGATTACTCGTCTTTTTGTAATAAATTATGCAGCAGAAGATGAATTATGATATCAGTGAATAATTTGGAACCGTCCCTAAAAATTGTTCACTATTCATGGTTTTGGTGCAAGTAGGCTGTTTGGGTTCATTAGGATGGCACGAGTTGCTGCTGCTGCTCATATTTGTCAAGCTAACTTGCTTAAAAAATAGTCTGGTAAAGCTAGGTGGCTTATCTACTTAAGGCTGCTGGGCTTTTTTGTTTTTTCTCGTATTCCCCTATAATGAAATCACAAACACACCGCAGCAGTCTTTTAAAGGAGGTGGCCTGAGATTTTAAGTGGTGTGGGAAAAAAATGAAAGGAGGTGAAAAGATATGGCGATAGTTTCAACACCTTTAAATTCCAGTCTTCGCATCGTTGTGGAAACCGGTAAGGATGAAAATAATAAATCCATTTATAGAACCAGGTCTTTCAACAATGTAAAGACTAGTGCCACTGATGAGGATCTGATGAGCATAGCAGCTCAGTTGGCAGACATTCAGATTCATCCGGTATACGCATTTCGCCGGACAGTGGAAAGCGAGCTTAGCGAAATAGTCTAGAAAATGGTAAATCCAATCTATAAAATCTTGAGGGGAGGTGAAAAATGTGGATACGAATCTGGAGCTTGTTTTTAGGAATAGGGCGGGCAAAAATGCCAGGATTTCGCTGCAGGACCCTAAGGATGACCTTACTGCCGATGAAGTCCAAGCCTTGATGGATAACATTGTAACAAAAAATGTATTTGAAACGACAGGCGGTGACCTGATCGAAGCGGTAGAAGCCCGCCTTATACAGAAAGAAGTTGTACAGCTTATCGGTTAGTTAGAAAAATCCCTGCCGGGCACTTGATGTGTCCGGCTAAACTACTATGGAAAGGAGGATTTTTATGGATGAGTTGGTTGCTCATGTAGCTAATGTGGGATTCCCTATTGCCGTTTCCATTTACCTTTTGGTAAGAGTTGAAACTAAGATTGAAAGCCTCACCTGTAGCATCTATGAGCTGGCCAAGGTTATCGAAGGCATAAAGAATTAGTTGGAAAAATATCATTAATTTTAGAGAGGAGTGGTCATATGGAAAGACTTTACCCGAGATTCATAGTAATACACCATACGGCAGGTTTCGATGTGCCGGCGCTCACTATAGATAAGTACCATGCCGAAAGGGGTTTTGGCATAAAGATTGCCTCACCTAAGCCTTTGGTAGAAGAATATGCAAGGAGAGGATTTAAACGTGTTTCGGACGGAGTTATAGTAAGTATCGGATATCACTATCTAATCCGAGCCGATGGTTCTGTGGAAAAAGGCAGGCCGGATTTTGCAAGGGGAGCTCACTGCACAGCTCAGAGCATGAATTTTCAATCCATCGGGGTAGCCCTCACCGGCAACTTTGACTCCAAGGACAATCCTTCCGGCAAGAAAGGGCATATTGCACCTACTGCATGGCAAACTGAGGCTTTGAAAAAGCTCGTCTTTTACCTGATGGAGATATATCAGATTCCGGGGGAAAACGTAATCGGGCATAAGCAGGTAAAGAATGCTTCCACCAGATGCCCGGGAGATAGGTTTAAATTTAAGGTATGATGCCGCCTATATTTTTTTACCTTGACATCGAACATATGTTTGGTTTATAATGGAATTGCTTTCGCCTCTTGCAAAATATTTTGATTACTATGTTGGGGGTATAGTTTATGGATATGGAAGAGATTTTAAAAAATGGCCTTGCTGCTTTGTTCCCGGTATATAAGGAAGGCAATGTGACTATGATTTTTACCGGTGGCGGCGAACAGTTATTGGTCCGAAGAACCTGTAAAACGGTTTTAAAAAACCTTGCTAGGTTTTATGGTATAGACCTTACTGCGGTTCGAGAACACTACGGCAGTTTTATCAATAAGAAACAGGGCGTGCCCATCCCTATGGCAGTCAATCTGCTGCTTATACCGGTCAAGGTCAGAAAGAGTCCCTTGGGTGAAAATGACGGTACTTTTGGGTATGTGAACTTTCGGGAAATTAAACAAGTTGCCGATGGTAAAGGCGGAAAGTGCAGTATCACTTTTCGATGTGATAAAAGCCTTCTTGTGCTTGTGAGCCAATCCACTATGAGGGAATATATGAAAAATGCGCAGCTTGCGGAAAACATTTTCCTGAATCAGCATTTTCACGGATACGAGGAAACTGTAGGCAGGTCTTGGGAAAATCTGCAGGAATCCGACAGTAAATACAGTGCACGAGTGCTCCCTTTTAAAAAAGCTTCTACAAAGGGTCAAAAAGCCCAGCTCTTCCCTTGGGAAAACTCTCTTGAGCATAGCGAGGTATTGCTTAGGGAGTATCTTTTAAAACTGCTGATGGAAATAATTGATCTGCAGAGGAATCAGGCCTTAAAATAGGGCCTGATTTTTATTTTCAGGTTTTGTTAAAGCTGTAGGTCTAATAGTCTGAAAATGGGTTTGAAAAATATTGACTTTCTTTGACCTTTGTAGTATTATAAAATAAGAAAAAATAGGAAGAAAGGATGGTGACAGCCTTGGATCTTAATAAATATACTCAAAAATCTCAAGAAGCCATTTTGAATGCTCAAAATCTTGCATTGGAGCATCATCATCAAGAAATGACTTCAAAGCATTTATTTTACGCTCTTTTATTTCAGAAGGACGGTATTGTACCGCTGATTATAGAAAGAGCGGGAGTCAATATCAATCAAATTAAATCATTGGCCGAAGACCTGTTAAAACGTATACCTTCGGTTCACGGTTATGATGGACCATTGGCCATGAATGCAAATCTTGCCAGGGTTTTTATCAGGGCAGAGCGCGAAGCTCAGAACATGAAGGATGAATTTGTAAGTGTCGAACACCTACTTCTGGCATTGTTGGAAGAGGGCGACACAGATGTAAGGGATGCCTTGAAAAAGGCAGGCCTGGATAGGGTAGCCATACTGGCAGGTCTAAAACAAGTTCGCGGCAGTCAGCAGGTTACCAGTGAAAATCCCGAAGCTACTTATAATGCTCTTGAAAGATACGGCCGAGACCTTACCCGCTTGGCTCGCGACGGCAAGCTTGACCCGGTTATCGGTAGAGATGATGAGATAAGGCGGGTCATCGAGATTCTGTCAAGGCGAACAAAAAACAACCCTGTTCTCATAGGTGAAGCCGGTGTGGGAAAAACTGCCATAGTAGAAGGTCTTGCCCGACGCATCGTGGCAGGGGATGTTCCGGAAGGTTTAAAGAATAAACAGATAATAGCTTTAGATATGGGTTCCCTTATAGCAGGTGCAAAATTTAGAGGAGAATTTGAAGAAAGGCTTAAGGCAGTTCTAAAGGAAGTGCAGGAGTCCGACGGTCAAATCATACTCTTTATCGATGAGCTTCATACCGTAGTCGGTGCAGGTGCTGCTGAGGGGGCTTTGGATGCTGGAAATATCTTAAAACCCTTGTTGGCACGTGGAGAGCTTAGGGTTATCGGTGCTACCACTATTGATGAGTACCGCAAATACATCGAAAAAGATGCTGCTCTTGAACGCCGCTTCCAACCGGTAATGGTCAATCCCCCATCGGTGGAAGATACTATTTCCATCTTAAGAGGCCTTAAAGAAAGATATGAGGTGTTCCACGGTGTCCGGATAAAGGACAATGCCATAGTAGCAGCTGCAACACTTTCAGATAGATATATCACCGATCGTTTCCTGCCGGACAAGGCTATCGACTTAATGGACGAAGCTGCGGCTCGCCTTCGCACTGAAATTGACAGTATGCCAGTTGAGCTTGATGAAATAAAACGTAAAATAATTCAGCTTCAGATTGAGGAAACTGCGTTGAAGAAGGAAAAGGACGAAGCATCACTTAAGAGGCTTGAAAAGATACAGGAGGAAATGAGTAAACTTCAAGATGAATTTGATAGGCTAAATGTCTTGTGGCAGCAAGAAAAAGAAGAAATAAGCAGGATTCATAAAATAAAATCCGAAATCGAAAAAGTAAAGCTTGAAATTGAAAAGGCGGAACGAGAATATGACCTTAACAAAGTTGCAGAGCTTAAGTTCGGAAGGCTGAATGAACTCGAAAGACAGTTAAAAGCTGAAGAGGAGGCTATCCGGCAAAGACAGAAAGAAGGCGGACTTTTAAAGGAAGAGGTCGACGAGGAAGAAATTGCAAGGGTGGTCAGTCAGTGGACAGGTGTTCCCGTTGATAAGCTCCTTGAAGGCGAAAAAGAAAAGCTGCTTAACCTGGAAGATATACTGCACCGCCGGGTGGTCGGTCAGGATGAAGCGGTTAAGGCCGTTGCAGATGCCATACTGCGTGCAAGAGCCGGTATCAAAGACCCGTCAAGACCTATAGGAAGCTTTATATTCCTCGGTCCCACCGGTGTTGGCAAGACTGAACTGGCTAAGGCTTTGGCTGAGGCATTGTTTGACGATGAGAGAAATATTATCCGGATAGATATGTCCGAATACATGGAGAAACATGCGGTTTCAAGGCTTATAGGAGCGCCTCCGGGATATGTGGGCTATGAAGAAGGCGGGCAGCTCACTGAAGCTGTGCGCACACACCCTTATTCCGTAATACTCTTTGATGAAATTGAAAAGGCTCATAATGACGTGTTTAATGTACTCCTACAGATATTAGATGACGGTCGGCTTACCGACGGCAAGGGCCGCACCATAAACTTTAAAAACACCGTATTGATTATGACATCGAATATTGGAAGTCAGGAAATCCTTGAATACCAATCTTCGAGAGATAAAAACTTTTCGCAAATTAAAGAGAAGGTTTTGAATTTATTAAAACACTACTTTAAACCGGAGTTTTTAAACCGTGTTGATGAGATAATAGTATTCCATCCCTTAGAGCCTGAGCATGTGGCAAAAATTGCCGAGCTGCTTTTGAATAATTTTGCTCAAAGGGTAAAGAACGCTGCAGGAATAGATTTGACATGGTCGGAAAAATCCGTAAGGTATTTAGCTGAAAAGGGCTATGATCCGCTGTTTGGAGCCCGGCCGTTGAAGAGATTGATACAGCAAGAAATAGAAACACCTCTAAGCCGGAAAATTATTGAAGGAGTAAGGCCCGGAGAAGTGATCAACATCGATGAAATCTTAAAAGTTGATTGAGGTTTTGAACACAGAGGGACGGTTCTTTTGTGTTATTCTTGCAAGAATAACACAAAAGAACCGTCCCTCTGTGTTCGATGTTTGTTACTGTAAAGTCGGATTTATAATTTTTCTCCAGTCCAAATCTCCCCGCATCAATCCTTTTATAAGTATCTCCGCTGTTGCGATGTTGGTTGCCAACGGCACATTATGCACATCGCATACTCGAAGGAGTGCATTTATATCAGGTTCATGAGGCTGAGAAGTCAACGGGTCCCTCATAAATATTACCATATCTATACCTTCGTCAGCTACCATCCCGCCAATCTGCTGATCCCCGCCCAAGGGTCCGGATTGGACACGTTCTACCTTCAAGTCTGTTGCCTCCATTATTCTTTTGCCTGTGGTGCCTGTTGCGTAAAGCTTGTGAGGTTTTAATATGTCTTCATAAGCAATAGCAAACTCTACCATCTTCTCTTTTTTTGCATCATGTGCAATAAGTGCTATATTCATAGATACAACCCCCGTTTTTAATTTTTGCTAAAATCGCCTATGTGTTCTGCGATCTATGACACCGTGTTCTACTGATGGTGTAGCTTGTACGGGCTGTGGAAACAGATTCATGAGCTGGTATATCTCGGGCAAAACGTCTGTGCTTGCATTAAGGCCAAGGCCGCGAGCCACATCTACATTTATTGGGAAATCATGTGTCCAAATGCCCTGTGTCAATATCTCTGCTATGTTTTTCTTCTCATCAAAAGAATATCTGTCCGGAAGCAAATCCAGTATACCGTTTTTTAGCTGACTTATAGCCTTTTGAGAAATATCCGCCAAAATCAGCGTTTCATCACTGATACTTGCCATCGGCTTTTGTTTTAGGACATTAACAATCGATGGAGCAGGATACTGGCCTAACTGCGGGTCTACCGGCCCCAGCATGGCATTATCTCCCATCACTATCTCGTCGGCAGCCAGTGCGATTAGAGTGCCGCCGGACATGGCATAGTGGGGGATAAAAACTCTAACTTTCCCTTTGTGCAGTTTTAGAGCTCTGGCTATTTGAAGTGCTGCCAATGCTACTCCACCCGGGGTATGCAAGATCATATCTATGGGCATATTAGGGTCAGTCATCTGTATTGCGCGTATAATTTTCTCCGAATCATTGATATCAATATAGCGCATTACCGGAAAACCCAGTATACTCATGGTCTCTTGCCGATGTATGAGGGTAATTACTCTGGATTTGTTTTTTTCTTCTATTTTGGATATCAATCTTTGGCGCGACATTTTTAGCATTCCTTGAGTAACTGCAGGCTGCAATGCTGAAATTATAAAAAATAACATTAGTACATCAAAAAACATTCTTACACAGCCCCTTTCTTGCATATTCTTTCCTACATTATATCAGATAACCAGTTTTTGGGCAAAGCAAATGACAGCAGTTGCAAAGATTATATAATACATTATACGGGTCATACGGGTTTGCATTATTTAGAACGGCATTTAATACTATAATCTTCAATTTGTGATATGCTTTTAAAATAGCATTGCAAACACTGTTTCTTTTTCATCCTGCGTGATTTTCAAGCAATTTACAAGTTTCACAGTTCTACGCGATAGCTTATACCATGCCTGGCAAACTCTAGATTTTCATAAAATCCATGAGCACCCTCTCGCTTTATGTCACTGGAAAGCATCAATTTATAGCAATTTTTCTCCTTAGAGAGCTGCATTGCCTTATCCATCATAGCCTTGCCTATGCCAATGCTGCGATACTCCGGTTGCACCACCACGTTCTCAACTACAGCGTAAGATTTGCCTCCGTGGCCTAGGTTTTCACATATAAGTAATGTAAAAGTGGCAATGATGCTGCTTCTTTTATCGAATACTGCAAATATCTTATAGTATGGGTATGTTTTCATTGTCTTCCATACATTTTTTGCTGTTTCAAGGGATATATTAGCTTTGCTATCAAGTTCCTTCAACAGTTCCAATATCTCTATGAGTTCATTATCATCTGCAATTTCTCTAATATTCATGTTCTCCTCCATTCAAAAAATTCACTATCATCGGTATCATTCAGCCCATATGAGGCACACCTTTCTGATTTTACAGTCATGGGCAGCATGCCTTTTAGGATCTCATCCCACCTGGTGTACACCGTTTCCCATTTGGATTCATACCTGTCTCGCAGTTCGTTTATTATATATCCATCATAATAGGGATAAAGAACGGTCAATATGTCCTTTAAAGGCACGGTTCCTTCGCCTATAGGCATGTGCATATCCCCCACGCCGCGCGGCACCAGCGCATACTGGTTCTTTTCCGCAGAATATGAAGGTTTGCCAAAATTATCATGGGCGTGTATGTGGACTACTAAGGGAGCTACAGACATTATTTGCTCTTGTATATCAAGGCCGTATACTTTAGATGCCAGGAGCAGATGTCCCAAATCCAAAGTAATGCCTATACTTGGCTGATCAACAGCTTTTACCTGTTCGGCTAATACAGTGGGTATCTCAGAGTAACTGTAATGTGGGCAATCTAAATAAGGTCTCAAGTTTTCCATTCCGATAATTATGTTATGTTTTGCAGCTATTATCCCGGCCTCTTGCATAATAATTCTTTCTTGTTCAATAAGCTCTTTTTTCTCATTATCCTTATATACCTTCCAATTTCCGGGATAAAAAAATTCATCCTCAGATATAAATCTAGCCGGATGATAAGTCATTATTTCTGCGCCAAGCTCTGCACAAACCTCTAAAGATGAAAAAAGAAGCCTTTTTTCGGTGTCAAAATTTTCGCGGCAAAACAGATTAAGCTCAAGTGGGGCATGAATCAAGATTTTAATAGGATAATCCTTTAACAGTTTTTTATATAGTGACAGCCGTTTATAATCTATACTGCCATTCACAATAATATCCATACCTTGAACAGGTATCTCCACGGCAGTAAAACCTATATTCACAATCTTATCGAGTTTCTCGGCAAGCACGTTTATATCGTTTACCGAATTATTTTGCATTATATTAACCCCAACTCCCTTTATGTTCATGCTTGCGCCTTCCTTTCAATTATTTTATCCACAGTTACATATGCGTGATTCATATCAAACAATATCTCGCCTTCGACCAGCACTTTTTCTACTCTAGGCAATTCCCTTGTCATTGCGACCAGGATTATATCCGCATATTTTGAAGGCTCAATAGAGCCTAAATCCTTCGATATCCCAAGAGCAACAGCAGGATTTAAGCTAACCATTTTTGTAATGTCATGCATATGGTAGCCCATAGTATATAATCCAAATATCGAATATAGCATCGAAGGCGGGTAATAATCCGAGCAAAGCATATCTAATGCTCCGAGTGAAAAAGCATCTTTTGCCGAAAGATTATCACTTGTTGATCTGCCCATAAGCATATTAGGGGCACCCATAACGGTAAAAAAACCCATCTCCTTGGCCTTAGATATGACTTCCAATTCGACAGGAAACTCACATATAGACGTCCCCCAATCCTTGACTAACATAAGTTTTTCCAAGGAATCATCGTCGTGAGATGCTACAGGTATGCCATTGGCAACTCCCAGACGCCCCAGATAATCTAAGGTCTCAGGCGCTACGACAGAGAGGCTAGAGAGCCTTTGAAGTCTATTTTCTATTTCCTCTTCCGTCATCTTATAAAGCCCTTTCATCATTCTTTTATGATTTTCAAGGTTTCTATACTGGCCTTGACCCGGCGTATGGTCCATAAATGAAAGCTCATCTATATAGTGTTCGGTTATTAATTCCTCAACAATAGAAACAGCCTCCACATTATTTATTTCAAACCTCAGATGCACTTTATTTCTAATCAGGCTGTTATCACTAGAAAGTCTTTTGATATCTTTAACCAGGCTTTTTACCGTCTCATTTCTCCTCACCCAGTCTTGAGCATCTCTGTGGAATATGGAGACGGAATGATACATTGTAGTTATGCCGCAGGATATAAGCCTCTTTTCCAATTCATAAAGAGCTATCTCCAAAGGAAAACGAGAATTAGGCCGAGGCTGAATCTCATTTTCTATGGCATCGCTGTGAGAATCAATGATTCCCGGCATAACCCAAAGACCTGATGCATCTATATCATAAGACTTATTAGCTATAAGTGAAGCACTTTCCACATCTAGTATCCTGCCGTCTCTGATCCAAACAACTCCGTTGTCTATAACTCTGTCCGGAGTAACGACCTTACCGCCAACGATCCTTTTTATTCGCCCCTTCACAGCACGTCGCCTCCTGCCAATGTAGATGCCATATTAACCTTCATATCCGACATATTGAGCACATCATCGGCTAATTTTTCCATAGCATCTAAGTCGTGAAAAATACCTATCATGGTAGTGCCTTTTTCTTTCATCTGTTTTAATATTTCTATAACCACTGATTTTGTTTTTTTGTCCAACGATGCGGTGGGTTCATCTAATAGTAAAAGCCTCGGTCTTGCTATAAACGATCTTGCAAGATTTATCCTCTGCTGCTCGCCACCGCTGAAAGTCACAGGATAGGCATGCCATAAATTTTCCGGAATTTGTAACTCTCTTAAAAGTTTTCCTGCTTGCTTCCTGGCTACATTTACAGGATAACCTAATGGCAGCATTTTGCTAGCCACTATATCAAGAGCTGATACTCTGGGTATAACTTTCAAGAACTGCGACACATAGCCTATTTCCTGTGTGCGAAGGTTTATTATTTTACGCTCCGGAGCATCAACCAGGTCTATAAGACCATAAAGCTTGGATAGGTAAAATATATGCCCTGACGTAGATAGATAGGTCCTATATATGCATTTTAAAATTGAGGATTTACCGGCTCCGCTGGGGCCTATTATCGCCAGGAATTCTCCCTTGCCCACCTTAAATGAAATATTATTGAACGCCGATATGTCTATATCATCCGTCAAAGACAGATGGAACGTTTTTGCAAGCGATTGTACGGCTAACATTTTATTCTCCTCCTTTACAATAATGATCTTACAAGAAGTTGAGTATACGGATGCTGGGGATCCTCTAATACTTGATCGGTAAGACCGCTTTCTATTATTCTTCCGGATCTCATCACAATGGTTCTGTCGGCTAATGTCCTTATAACGCCGAGGTCATGAGATATTATTATCATCGAGATATTAAGCTCCTGCTGTATTCTCCTTAATAGGTCAAGCACTCGTGCCTGAACCGATAGGTCAAGTCCCGTTGTAACCTCGTCCAACAGCACTATTGGCGGATTGTTTGCCAGCGCTTTTGCTATCTGCACTCTCTGCTGCATACCACCGCTAAATTTAGACGGTATCTCATCTACTCTAGGCATGGGCATTTCTACCTTGTCCCAAAGCGTAAACACTCTTTCCCTTATACTGCCAACATTATAATTATTAGCAGCTATCAGCTTTTCTGCAATGTTGCCGCTGCTGGTTATCCACATTTTAAGCCCCATCCACGGATTCTGATATACCATGCCCATAATATGGTCGCGTATATACCTTTTGTTCTGGCTTGATTCATTGAAAAGATTCGCTTTACCATCTTTATATATGGATAGATACATCTCGCCTGTGGTCGTTTCTTCGTCAAAATATATACATTTCACAAGGGTGCTCTTGCCTGAACCGCTCTCACCGACTATCCCCAGTATTTCACCGGGATACAGTTCAAGTGAAATATCTCTGCACGCCCATACGCTTTTACATATTTTGCACTCATGTACTTCTGCGCCGCTGCAGTAAGTGCATCCATAACCATATCTTTTGCTCAAGCTATCTATCTTTAAAAGTGGCTTTTCTTCTATGCTTTCCTTCATACCAACACATTTTTCAACCTTTAACATCAGCATCACTTCCTATTTTTTGTCTCTTTTTACAGAAGGAGGTATCGGAACACTGGTAATATTTTTCTCCGGTTATGCTGTCATATATCTCACTGAGAAATGTATCTGAACTGCCGCACAGTCTACATGATGCTCCATTGAAATCCTCCACCTCAAAGGGGTAGTCTTCAAAGGATAGCGGCACTACATCAGTATACGGCGGTATAGCATATACCTTTTTTTCGCGGCCGGCCCCAAAAAGATATAGTGCATGGCCGTGGTTCAATTTTGGCACATCCCATTTAGGTATCGGGCTTGGGCTAAAGATATACCTATCGTTTACCATGCACGGATAGCTGTTGCCGATAGTCACACTCCCCCATTTAACGATATCTTCATATAGTTTAAGCCACATAGAGCTATAATTTTTTTCGGCATGCATTATCCTCGTCTTGATTTCGCTAGCCTCCACTTCCCTTAAAGGTTCAGGAAGCGGTACCTGAAACACAATAATCTGATCATCCTTCAATGGCTCTTCAGGTATACGATGTCTTGTTTGTATTATAGTAGCCTTACAAGTATCCTCCGTAGCGGGAACATCAGTGGTATTCTCTATTAATTTTTTTATATTTACCGCATTTACGCTGTCGTCGCTTCCCTGGTCTATTACCTTGACACAGTCTCTATGGCCCAAGAGCGATAGTGTAATCTGCAGTCCCCCGGTGCCCCAGCCTCTAGCTATAGGCATTTCTCTGGATGCGAAGGGAACCTGATAACCAGGAATGGCAACAGCTTTGAGTATCTTTCTCCTTATTTCCTTTTTTGAGCCTTCATCCAAAAAAGCATAATTATAGTGTGTCAACATCTATATCCTCCTCCTGCAGCCCACTTCGCTCTTGTGCTTCTTTAATCCTGTCCAAAGATGATTGAAATGTAACATAATGCGGTAGTTTCAGATGATTTACAAAACCTGACGCCTCAATACTGTCAATATGAACGAGCACAAACTCTTCATTGTGGACCGGCGCATTCCCCTTTACATTGAGACAGTGATCCAGCAGCGACATGGCTATACCCTTGGCTTCATTATGCCCAAAGCAAAGGCCATAGCCCAAAACGAATTTCGGTTTTCCTTTATCCTCATTTTGAGTAAACGAATTAATTGTTTCAACCTCTGTAACCATTATTTGCCCTATATATATTTCCTCTCCTTCTTCAGAATAAGGATATTTCACATAAACAGGCACATATCCCACCCTAAGCTCTCCGATTGTAGCGTGTACAACTCCGTACCCTCTAAGCGAACTATAAGCCAAAGCTACCATTGCACCGGTTTCTCCTCTCGCCAATGTCTGCAGTCTGGCTGATCTGGGCGCAGGAAATACCATATGCTCTCTGGTTATATCAAAGGGTTCTATGCATTCTTCGGCCTCTATCGGTCTGGCCATATATCCTTTATCCGAAAGAATTTCCACTACCTTTTTAAATTTGATATCATCAACATCTCCTTTGATCCCTTCAAACTCAGAGCGCATCAACGAGATATCATCATCACTTTCATTCATCAGCGAGAAATCAAGCAAATGATGCATATAATCTTTTGTCGGCCCCAATATCTGACCTCCGGGTATATCTTTAAAAGCAGAGGATATCCGCCTTATTATTCGCATCTTATCGGTATCTATGGCGCAGGATATAAAATTCCTGGGAAGGGTAGATCTGTATGCCCTTAAGAGAAAAGCAGCCTCTATAGGGTCCCCTTCGGCCTGCTTTAATGCCAAAGCAGCATAATCAGGCGAATAAAGCCCGCCCTCTCCCATAACCCTGTCCACGATAAACCTCATCTGTGCTTTTATTTCCGCTATGCGCAAAGGCTCATCGGCCTCATGTACTCTGTAATATGAGGCAAGTTTTTCTGCCTGCTTTACAGCCTCTTTTCCACCGGTAACCATTACATATCCCATGAAAACCACCCTTTATCCAATTCTACCTTCGTTGTTCTGGGCAGTGCCATTAAACTGCCGTCCGCTGAAACAAGAATCATATCAATGCCCATAGGAAACTCCGAGATAATTTCATTCCTCTTTGCAAGCCATAGCGGCGATAAACCTTTTATTGAGCAGATATTTCTGTGCTCTATACCTGGGCCTTTGGCCTTAACGCTTAAAGTATCGTTCCCTTGTCCTTCCTCTATCTTATCCACTTCTATTATCAGGGTGGCACTGTCATCGGGCTGCACGAGGTTTCCCTTTTTGGCCTCATCGAATATGGCTGTTATCTCACTTTTATTTACTGATGCATCCGCAAATATATAATCTGCATGTGGTATATTCTCAATCAGCGCCCTTGTATTCCACTTTATATATCGCTCCACGCTTTCTTTATTCTTATATGCAGCAGCAAATTTAGTATATTCATCGAGGAGCGTCAGAGCTACAGCCGCGGCCGTCTTGCCAAAGCCTTCTACGGAAAATAGTTTTGTGGATACGTCGCTGATATTCTTAATTGTCGCCGGTCTGGCCATAGCATCCAAGATGTTTCTAAATATATACTGGGAATCAAACACATCATCAAATATTTCCATCTGAATATCATCCATTTACATCACCTGACGTTTCAAAATTCACCCTTGTTTTTTCAGAATTAGCAAACTCCATTATCTGTTTCTCGCCTATCTTTATTTCTTCATCCATCATAGACGGCAAAATGTCTTCCACTTCAGGCAATCTGCCATTAAAAGCAGCATCGATGACTGCAATCATATATGCCCTTTCCGGCTGATCCCCCAGGATAAGACCAAAGCCAGTATTATCATCTACTTTCACCGTGCACTCCGTCGACAATATCTCGCCGAGATAAAACGGATCAAATGCGGCAGAATCCCTGGCTTTTGTCATAACCAGTGTCTTTTGCGGTTCATGCACCCTGTACACTGTATGGTTTTTCTCTATGACCTTAACCCAATCCTTCAACCTATCTGCATCACACTCTGCAGTAATTCTTGTAATCCTAGACTTTTCCAAGATTATCACCTCAAACTTTAATTATTTTTCTCTTGATGGAATTATTGATAATCTCTAACGTAAACAGCATAGTAAATATTATCAGCGTAACAAAAAGGGCTCTGTTAAGGTTATAATTCCTCATCGAATAGACGAGCTCCCAACCTATACCTCCTGCTCCCACCATGCCCAACAAAGTTGAATATCTTAGATCTATGTCCAACCTCAGCAAAAACCACGATAAGCTCGATGTGAAGGTAGCCGGTATAACGCCTCTTGTTATTATCTGGATTTTGTTTGCGCCTGCAGCCTTCAAGGCCTCTATAACACCGTTGTCTATTTCCTCTATGGAGTCTGAAAATACCTTTGTAAGCATTCCCATACTATGAACGGTCAATGCCATCACGCCGGGCATAGGCCCTAAACCTACCGCAGCTACAAATATAATGCCCCATACCATAACGGGTATAGCCCTCATCAGTGCCCCAAAGCCCCTCACCGCAACCTTGATGACCGGATTTGGGGTAATATTTGATGCACCAAAGAATGCGATGACATATGAAAATATTGCTGCCGAAAGGGTACCCACCCATGTCATCTGAAAGGTTAAAACGGCTGAATCTACTACAGAAAGCCAGTCGCTGGCATCCGGTGGGAACATCTTTGCAAACATAGCTACAAACTCCGACGTACCTGAAACGATCTTGGTATAATCAATATTTAATTGCAGCAGTGAAAATATAAATGCAAACGTCCCGATGCCTAAAGCCCATAAAAAATATTTACTATTTTTGGGTTTTGTTTTTACCGAGCCTCCGGTTAACCTTATCGATTTAGCGATTGAGTTCTTATCAACCTGAATTGAGTTCATAATATCCTCCTTCTTATAAAAATAGTCAGGGCCTCTACCCCAAAAAATATTAACATCATGAGCATTATACTAGTGGTTACCCTGCCAAAACGAAACAGCTTAAGATCAGACTGTATTAAAAAGCCAAGGCCGCCACCGCCCACCATCCCTATTATGGCCGAGCTTCTAATATTGGTATCCAAACCGAACAGCGACCAGCTTACAAACTCTGGCATAAACTGCGGCATTACTCCTTGTGCCATCACTTGAAACCAGTTTGCCCCTGCAGCCTTAAGTGCTTCTACGGGACCGATGTTTATTTCATCCAGAGCCTCTGCGAAAGAACGTGTGGTTAGGCTGACTCCTGCTACAAACAGTGCCAAAGTGCCTGATAATGTGCCAAGCCCATAAGAAGGCACCAGTAAAAGAACCCATACCATATCAGGTATCGTCCTTAATACGTTGGCTAAGGCCCTTACAACAATCTGCACCACTCGATTGGGAGCGGTGGCATTTGAGGCTAAAAAGGAAAGCACAAATGCCACAATTATGGAAAATCCAAGAGCCGCTATGCTCATGTATACTGTCTCAAGGGCTGAACTTAGAATTTCAAACATCGTTGATATGTCAGGCGGCAGCATCTCGGCGCTTAAAAATCTAAATATCTCTCCTATACCGTCAATCAGCTTAACCAGCGAAAATCCGCTCCCTATCAGCGACCATACAGTCAGTGATATGAGAAGTCCGACAACCACATATCCTTGTACTTTTTTAAATAGTATATGATCCATTTTTTCATCTCCAAAAAAATTTACTGATAAATGTAGGCGATATCATCATCTGTCAAGGTGTTCGTGGGTCCGTCAAACACCTTATTCCCTTTTTTGATGCCTATAACTCTCGTGGCGTATTTTTTCGCAAAATCTACCTGGTGCAGGTTTATAAGGCACGCTATACCATCCTCGCAGCATATTTTATAAATATACTCCATTATATTTTCAGAGGTTACAGGGTCTAAACTTGCAATGGGCTCATCGGCCAAAATCAGTTTGGGGTTTTGCACAATAGACCGGGCAATTCCTACCCTTTGCTGCTGCCCACCGCTAAGTTCGTCCACTCTCTTATATATCTGATTATCAAGCCCAAGCCTTGATAGCGTCTTTATTGCATAATCCCTATCTGTGCCGGGAAATAAACCTATGCACCCTCTTACCGTGCCGGTATATCCTAATCTGCCATTAAGCACGTTTTGCAGCACTGTAACCCTCGGTATAAGATTAAAGCCCTGAAATATCATGCCTATTTCCCTGCGTATCTGTTTTAGTCTTCCGTTATTGATTTTTGTGACATTTTCTCCTTTGAAATAAATCTCGCCCTCGGTGGGTTCCACTAAACGATTTATGCAGCGCAGCAGTGTGCTCTTTCCCGCTCCGCTGGTGCCTATTATAGCCACAAACTCTCCTTTCTCTACATCAAGGTTTATACCTTTTAATGCTTCGGTACCGTCATCATATATCTTTTTTAGGTTTTTGATCTGTAACATTGGCACGAACATCACTTCCCGTTATTTTAATAGATCGTCAGGACTCATTTTCAGCGTATCTGCAACATCGCGCACTACATCGTAATTAGAATCACCTATTTCAAAGTAACCGTTTATTCCTTTTTCTTTAAAAAGTTCTTCATTGTTATAGCTTAGGAAAAACTCTTTTATTTTTGCTTTCAGATCTTCCGGCAAATCACTCCTGTACGCAGTCGGATCTATGGGAATCGGATCGGATTTTTCTAAAATCTTTACATCTGATTCCTTTATCTGCCCACTATCTATCATGCTTTTTAATATTGAACTGGATACGCCGGCGCCATCAGCATCTCCCTTGGATATAGCCAGTATGGATGCATCATGACTTCCGGAAAATGATACTGCAGAAAAGAGCTTGTCGACGTCCTCTGCTGCATTAAGCCCAAAATGTTTTGCAAGCATGAAATGCGGGAAAAGATTGCCTGATGTAGACGCGGGATCTACAAAGAGAAATTTCTTGCCCTTAAGGTCATCTAGGCTTTTTGCGGCAGAATTACCGGGTACTATGATAATGCTGTTATAAAATGCCTCCTCCGGGCTTTTTGCGGCTAATGCAAAGACCTCAGCTCCGCTCCTTTCATGGGCTATGATATATGAGAACGGACCGAACTCGGCTATATCTAAGTTCTTTGTACGCATAGCCTCTATAACAGATGTATAATCCGTAGGTGTAAATACCTCAACTTTTATGCCCAAGAATTTACTAAGGTCCTCCGCTACGGGTTTTGTCGTCTTAGCTACTTTTTCGGCGCCTTCTCCCGGCACGATGCTGTACCTTAATACCTCAGGCCAACCGTTCGGCACAGATGTATTACCGGAAGCATTCGAATCATTTCCGCAACCGGTAACAATTACGCCTAATATTAATAAGCCAAAAACTAGGATTGCCGTAATTTTGTTTAACTTCATCTAAAACACCTCCAAAAATTTTTATGTTTTACTTTCAGATATATATTAACTTGTCTAGATGTTAAGTTCATCAAATACAAGTTAAATTTCTGTAAAAAATAAAATCGTGTAAACATTATCCGCAAATCAGAAATACTTGCATAATAGCAATAATAAAATGATATTATAATCCCATCTTTGACACTTCATAGATACAAAAAAGCCTGTAAATCCTTAAAAAGGATTTACAGGCTTTGAAGCTGCCGTTAAAAGTGCGTATTTTCTTTATGTTTTTGTTTTCTTAAAAATTTTTTTCATAATCTTCGTAGTAATAATCTGGTAATCAGTGCGGAAACCAAAAGCATCGGAAAAATATGTCTTCTAAAAACTCGGTGCCTTTGGTATAAAGAATTTCTCCGTTGTCATCTATTGCTGATGCAAATTGATGGCACACACAATAGTGATATAAAAAGAGTAACCGTTAGAAGCTAAGAAGCTATTTTTTTATTTTAATCTTCATCTTTAAATCAAGCAATATTTTGCTTCTAAACTTTACATAAGGTTTTATATGCAGAATCAAAATTAGGAACTTTTCGCCATAAATCACTATCACCAATAATTGCGACCCGATACTTTGCTCTTGTCATAGCAACATTAAGTATATTTGGCTTTTTCCCAGCCCATTGTGCAGCACCTTCACCACTTTTTTCATCGCAGCCAAGAACGATTATTACCTCATTTGCCTCTTTTCCCTGAAAGGTATGTATAGTTCCACAAGACTTATCTACCCACTCATCAATATCATTTCGATTATAATCCGGATAATGTTTATTAAGTGACTTTTTTAGTAAGCTTTTTATATTATTTGCAACCGTCTTAAACGGACTTATAATATAAAGATTAGGAAATCCATCTTGTAACTTAAATGCACTAAGTACCATTTCAACAGTCTTGTCTCCTTGAGCTTGTACAAAGTGATCTTTATTGCCATTTTCTTTACCTTTTATATCTATCCATATAGACCTTTTTAACAAAAGTAACACATCCGCTTCGGGACCTGTAGATTTTTTGAACATTCTGTTATTGTATGCTATCTCGTTGGAAATTGAAAACATAGGGTCTAAGCATCTTCTATGTACTACGAGCGGACATCCAAGCCACATCTTCCCATCGGAATACTCCCGGTATCCTCCATATGGATTGATACTATCGGCTAATATTTGAACTGAAACCTCTTTTGCTCTATATGAAGCTTCTATTTTGAACTCTTTAGCAAATTTTTTTGAAAGTTCTTTTGGTACGGTAACAACCGGTTCTACCTGTAATGGATCCCCAACAACAATAGCCTTGCAAGTTCGCCATAAAGCACCTAATGCAGAATATGGAGTAGCCTGTCCTGCTTCATCAATGATCAGAGTTCCCAATCCTTTTTTATCTACATATTTCAAAAATGTAGAAACCGAAGCAAAAGTAGTCGATATTACTGGTACAATCAGAAATAAAGTATTTATGAGATGTGTATAGCCTGCTATCTTATCTTTCTCATAAAAGCTACCGTTCCACATATTAATAAGGCAATTCATGTTTTGCTTTATGCTTTTTGAATTTAAAACAAATGCTTTATGTAACATTAATCCATAGTAAAATAATTCTTCTCTAAGAGTATCGTAATCTTTATTCGTCCAAGGAGATGCTATTTGAGATCTCTCGTTTTTTTGTATATCTATCCAGAACTCCTCATCAGCAAAGTTGTTACCAAATTGTTCTTTATACTTTTGTATTTGTGCACAGCTGTTTAAATAAAGTTTTTCTTTTTCTTCAAAAGATCTTTGCGCCTTTTCAAAGGTATCCGTCATAGTATTAATTAACATTTGTAAATGGCTTATTCGCACATTGCGTTCTGTAAGTTTGATTGCAATAGTGTCTATTTTATGTTTCGTATGCTTAAGTTGTAGAACAATAGGATCTTTTCTAAAAAGGAATGAAAACAGTCTTTTAAATAGACCAAGTCTTCTATTAAGAAGTATTAGATTCTTTTCTAATATTTCAATTTGATATTTTAAACTTTCCTGTTCCTTTAATGCTTGATTGAACAAATTTTGCTGCTCGATCATCTTATCCTCTGCAATATTCATCTCATTTTTGGCATTCTCGTATTCTTGAGTAACCAGATTATGTCTATTTGTGTTTTTAGCAGCTTCCTGTATCAGCATGCGATATCTTAATACTTCTTGATACTTATTCTTAAATGTATCTTTAGCTTGCTTCCAGTCAGGTAATTGCCCCTTATATAGTTGCTGTAAATTGACACCATCCTCATTAAACCAAAGAGCCTGCTTTAATTCATTGATATTTGATTTCTTGCCAAGGCATGCTGAGATTAACCCCCAGCATTCTTCGCCATTACCCATAAGTGTCTTGGCAATATCAGAAAAGTAAATTTCTTTATTTTCATCCATATTAAACAACTTTGTATTACTTTTTTTCACATCTTTTGCAAGAGGCAGCTCTTTGGATATATTTTCAACCGCTGCATTATTATTAGATGCCACAATGATCCCATACTTATTTAGCTCAGCAGCTGGCTGATAATAATAATTTAAGTATTCATTCTCTGGAAAATCAAACCGACATTGTTCAAAGGCATCATCTGGGCTTTGGTAATTACTTAGTAATATCGCCCTTTCTACAATATGCGAAGCTATTATTTCTTTCAGGAGAGTAGTTTTACCTGTCCCCGGAGGTCCATTTACTGAAAAAATATTATCGAGTTGTTTTTTATCTGATATTCCTATATTGATTGCAATTTGCTGCATAAGACTAGGACTATAAATTGAGGGCCATTTACCTAACGGATATTTATCGGGAGATAGCCACTTTTTCATTTGAGAAACATTATTGTCTATTTCTACACGATCAGTAATTGGCCTCTTTAACGCTTCAATGTATTTGACAATACTATCTTCGTTTTGAATTTTCTGCCTAATCATATTAATATCTGAAACATAAAAGCTTGATAGCATACCCGTACTAGTATCAATGTCATCTCTTTCATCTTCCTGACCGTTTAGCTTTTCCCCTTTTACTTTCCTTTCGCCATTTTCCTTTTTGGCATACTTTTTATTTATGACAACATTAAATACATTATTGTTTTGCTTAAGCGATATTTTTTCCACAACAATCGCATGAATCTCTTCCAAATCTTTATATTCAAGTCTATTATTTATTGAAATTAGGAAATCATTTATTTCATTATTTAGCTTATCAATTTCTTTTATATCAAAATTTGTTCTTAGATTTTTATCTGCAATTATTTTTGCAACTGCCCATACAAAAGTAGAAATCGCAAAAGAATCACCGACGTAGGTTCCATCTGATCTTAATTTAAATGCACAAATACATGACTGAGTATTATCCTTTTCTATAACTTCATCTTTTTCACCAATAGAATTTAGCATGTCCTCAATTAAATCTTGTGATTTGATTTTGCCTAAATAGATATCATAAATATATCTAGGATCATCCTTTTTAATCCAAGGTAGTTCATTGCTTGGTTTATTAATGTAAAGTGTATCTCTCGTTTTTTCTGGCCAGAACGGTGAAAAAAACTCTAGGTTATACCAATAATTTAAAATCTTTTGTGTTTCATTCATTTCATTTATTCCACCTTAATCTCAGCATGCAGATGCGATTTTAGTAATCAAGCACCAAAAGTTCCTCTCATTTCATGCAAAGCAGATGCAAAAGTCCAGCGTCCATTGTCCCAACTGCCGGCGTAAATAATCATCCTTTTTGCAGTAATATATACCATTTCATATCTCAAAAATACATTTTTCCATATATTAGTATACACGAAGAAACCAATACAAGCAATGTTTATGTACATGGCAAACGCATGAGTTGATGCGTCTGAAAGTATGTCTATGGCTTATATATTGAATAACTAAAACTTCGACATTATTCATTCGTATCGCAATGCTTCAATAGGTTTCAGGCTGCTGGCTTTGTTGGCAGGATATATCCCGAAGAATACTCCGACCATCATGGAAAAGCTAAAGGCGATGGCTGTCACTGAGTAGGTTGTTTTCGCATTTATTCCGATTAACTGTGCTATACCTCGGCTTAGTAAAAATCCTGTAATGATGCCTATGATTCCACCGATACCACTGATTACCAGCGACTCTATTAGAAACTGGCTCATTATATCCCGCTTTCTTGCGCCAAGGGCTTTTCTGATACCTATTTCCCTTGTACGCTCAGTTACAGACACCAGCATGATATTCATAATTCCGATTCCGCCGACCAAAAGTGATATAGCCGCAATTCCACCTAACATCATGGTAAGTACTCCCGTAGTCTGGTTTATTGTATCAAGCATCTCTGTCTGGTCAAGAATTCTGTAGCTTTGAAAATCACTGTCGGGATTTGTCTTAAACATGCGGGAAAGCTTGGAGGATATTTCTTCGGTTGCCTGGCTTACTGTATCCTTGGATGCGGCTTGGATATATATTACTCTTATGCCTCTGCTCTGTAAAAGCCTTTCGGCTACGGTTATCGGAATGTATATCTCTTCATCGTTGGATCCCATCATGGAGCTAGAAGATTCAAGAATGCCGACTACTTTAAAAATCTGACCTCCTATTTTTACTTCCTGCCCAATAGGATTTACTAATCCGAAAAGGTCTTCTGCTATTTGTGAACCAAGAATCGCTACTTTTTGGCGCATGTTAACATCTGCCGGTGTTATGAATCTTCCCTGTGAGAATTTGTAGTTTCTTACAGTCAGAAAGTCGGCATTTGTCCCTTGAATCTGAACACTGCTGTTTTTGTTGGCGTGTTTTACCGTAGCATTTCCGGTAACTACCGGAGCCACTCCGCTGATGTAAGGACTTTCTGCAAATTCCATGGCGTCTTTATAGCTTAGTGTGGTGTTTGCTCCTCTTCCCATTATATTTACGGTAAGCAGGTTTGAACCTAAGCTTTGGATTTGTTCGGTTACCTGTGAAGTGGCTCCCTGACCTATGGAAACAAGGGCAATAACCGATGTTACTCCTATAATTATGCCGAGCATGGTTAAAAACGACCGCAGTTTATTGTCTAAAATGCCTCTTAGGGCTATTTTTATGGTCTGGAGTGTATCCATTTATCCGACCACCTTTACATCATTTACTATTTTACCGTCTTGAATGTAGACATTTCTTTCGGCTTGGTTTGCTACACTTATATCATGTGTTATAAGGATGATAGTTTTTCCGCTTAAATGCAATTCTTTTAATATCTCCATGATTTCGCGGCCGGATTTTGTGTCAAGGTTTCCTGTAGGCTCATCCGCCAATATAATCGGCGGGTCCGTAGACAGTGCTCTAGCTATGGCAACTCTCTGCTGCTGACCTCCGGAAAGTTCGGATGGTTTATGGTGTATCCTGTTGCCCAATCCTACTGCATTTAGCATTTCAACGGCACGATCTCTTCTGGCCGGGCCTTTTTTCCCCGCATAGGTAAGCGGCAGTTCCACATTTTCCACTGCATCAAGCTTGGGAAGCAGGTTGAAACTCTGGAATACAAATCCTATATGCCGGTTGCGTATGACTGCAAGCTGATCATCGTTTAGCTTGGATATATCTTTATCTTCAAATATATATGTACCATCGCTCGGCGTATCAAGGCATCCTAAAATATTCATCATTGTTGATTTTCCCGAGCCGGAGGGACCTACAATTGCCACGAATTCTCCGTTTTCGATTTGCAGTGTCACGCCGTCAAGTGCATGCACGGCTGTGTCACCTCTTTTATATATTTTATAGATGTTTTCTAAGCTTATCAGCATATGATTACCTCCGATTATCCATTCCACTGCCACCTGACGGCATTGGTCCCATAGGTGCCATCTGGCCTGCAGGTTGATTGCCAAATCTGGTGCTGTTGCTGCTGCTTGTAGAATTGGACAGCAAAACTCTGTCTCCCTGTTTTACGCCGCTTACAATCTCAACATATTCATCATTGCTGATGCCGGTTTCAACTTCCACCATGTCGCTCGAAGACGTTTCACCTTCATTTGAGGCAAGCATAACATAGCTCTTGTTGTTTCGATATTGTATCGCAGTTATAGGCAGTATAAGGACATCTTGTTTGCTGGCTACAACCATCTCCACATCAACGGTCATACCCGCTTTAAGTTCGTCAACTTTATCTGTGGTTATTGTAACATCGAAGGTTGAAACATTGTTCTGGCTTTGACCCTGCTCTGCAATTTTTTCTACCTGCCCCTCAAATACCTGATCCGGTACGGCCTCTGCCGTTATTTTAACAGGCATGCCAATCTCAACATTGTTAATATCAAGTTCATCCACAGGCAATACTACCTGCATTTTTGCATAGTTTACAATAACCGCTGCAGGGTCGCTGCTGGAACTGCTGCTTGTGGACGGCCGGATCAGATCGCCTTCTCGAACGTTTTGTTCTATGATTGTTCCGTCTATGGGAGAATATACCAGAAGATTTTCTAATTGAGAAATCTTGGATTTAAGGTCAAGTTCAGCCTGCTGTAAAGTTAACTGCTGTTTTTCTATATCCTTATTTATATCTTCTAAGTCCAGCGAAAATAGCTTCTGACCTTTTTTGACTACTTCACCTTCTTCAGCATATATCTCTTTAACCTTCGAGGATATTTCCGACTTTACATCCACTGCTTCTTCCGGCTCAATCAGGGCCTGCTCAATACCCAATTCTTTACCGCTGTCGGTAATAACATGCACTTGAACCGCCGTATCCTTTTCCTCAACATAATAGTTGCTGTTCATTGTAACGGTCACATAGTAGTAAATGCTGCCGGTAGATGTAAGTGTGCCTACTGTGTCGGTCTTTGTTACTTCGCCTTCTACGGTATATATAGGATCTAAAAACATAACTTCGGCTTTTTGCCCCTGCTTTATATTTTTTATCTGCGACGAAATAAAGGGCACTCGAACCTGACATTTGTTCTGATCTTGGATGGTTGCAAGTAAAGTATTGGCATTTACCGAATCACCGACTTTTACATCGACAGATTTTACGATGCCATCTTCAGGAGCATATATTATGGCTTTTTGTTTTTGTTCATTTATCTCTTGCAGGTTAATCTGCTGTTGTATTAGAGAAAGTTGAGATTTTTCAAGACTTATTGAAAGGTCTTCATCCTCTAATTCAAAGAGCAGATCACCTTTTTTAACAACATCTCCTTCTTCAAAGTATACTTTTTTTACGGTGCCGTCTACTTTTAGGTTAATGGTTTCCTGCTCCATGGGTAAAAGCGTGCCCGAGCCTTTTAAAACCACTTCTAAATCTCCTTTTGTAACTTGGGCTGATGATATTTGCTGTGCTGCTGTTTTTCGCATAGAACTGTTTTTTTGTTTCCAAAAATATCCGGTAAGAATCACTGCAATAATTAAAACGACGGCAATGGCTGGTTTTAATACTTTTTTTGACAAACGTTCTTCCTCCCTTAAGGCGACAAGTAGTAGCTCCTTTGTCCCCTTTCTTTAAAGTAAATCAAATTAATTTTAGTTTATCCTTTAAAAGCGGTTAAATTGTGATGGAAATATGGGATTTTATGGTGAATGAAAAAATCGCTTCCGCTAACCCTCTAAGTAACCCACTAAGCTTTTTACCAGCATGGTAGCAAAGCTTCCGGGCGGGAGGGTAAATCTTATCTTAAGTTTTAGATATCCGGGGTAAATATCATCTTTTGCAAAAGATTGCAGAAGATCTGATAAATTAAATGGAACCGTCCCTAAAAATTGGGGGATGGTGATGGCGGGACGGGGGAAGGTTTTGAAGAAGGATTTTCGGATTTTGGTAAGGTTGAAGTCGGATGGTTTTAGGTTTCGCTCTGAGAGGACTTCTAGGACAGTATCGGCGGCTTTAGAATCTCCAAAGATTTTATAGGATACGGTTGGTATGTTAAGCTGTTTTAGTGTATTTAATGTATTTTCTTCAAGGGTTTCATAAAAATAGTAGTCCATAATCCTTCCTTTTATTTTGATGGGGTTTGTTATATGCTGGAGAAGTATGCGCTCTAAGCTTTGATTCCACAAAAAGCTTTGATATGCAGAAAAATGCATTGAAAGTTCTTCTTTCGGGATGGCATTAATGGCTTTTACTAATTGATATTTACTTTCTCCCTTGGTAAGAATCTTTACAATGTCTTTTTCGGCTGCTGTACGGCATAAGGGGAGTACTGCCTGCCAATCTCCCCACTGTTTTTCTATTGCCCTTTTCCTTTCCTTCTCTTTGCCTCTGTCTTCCGGGTATATGCTGGTTAAGTAAAGTTTCAAGGCACCTTTGTAATGTTTCCTTATAATCCTTTCCGCTAAAAATTCTTCGGGCTTTATTACACTACCAAAGCGCTGATCATCAAAGTAATTTGGAAAGCCGTAGCGGGCAACTTCATTTAAGCGCTTTGCAACTGATGTTTTTTGTGCTGTCGGTATTTTCCTAAGTGTCAACTCAAAGTAATTTCCTTTTAATATCGCGGGAGATACATAGTCATCCGCAAAACCTATAAAGGTAAGCTTGATTTTTGGCATATTGAAAGAAAGGTCATACTCCCTGGGCACGGAGATATATTGATATGTAAGGGCATGCCGGTCTTTTCGGCCTCCATATCCTATCCGTGCCATGGGCATCTTATTTTGCCGAGCAATGGCCAAAAGTGCATCCATGGTATTCCAATGGCGTTTTTCCAGAAGGTATATGCGGTATGCCCCATCATCCTTGATTTCTAAATCTATCAGTTCCTTTACGATAAAGTCCTCAGTTGTTGCTTTTATTTTCAACTATATCATCCTCTTTATTACTTGCCATTTTGCCCAGCAGGTCTTCTACAAACTGTTTGGCGGTTCGGCCGGAGCGGCTGTTATGCCAAAGCTCCCATTTTAGTGCCATTTCACGAAGTTGTTTAGGCTCTATGTTTATACCTTTGCTTTCGGCTATGCCCTCGACTATGTCAAGATATTTTTCCTGGTCGGGAGAAAGGTATACTACCGTAATGCCGAAGCGATCCGATAGGGAAAGTTTTTCTTGAAGCGTATCCTGGGCTTTTGCCTCATCTTCGGCCCGGTCGCTGTGAAATTCCCGGATGAGATGGCGGCGGTTAGAGGTTGCGTATATCAGTACATTTTCCGGAGCCGGTTCCAGGCTTCCTTCCAGAATGGCTTTTAAATACTTGTATTCTGTCTCGTGTTCTTCAAAGGAAAGGTCGTCTACAAAAATAATAAAGCGGTAGGGACGGTCTCTCAGTTCTGCAACGATATTGGAAAGGTCTATTAACCGGTCTTTGGTTACTTCCACCATTCGCAAGCCATCTTCTCCGAATTCGTGGATTAATGCCTTAATCGTAGAAGACTTGCCGGTGCCTCTGTCCCCGTATAGCAGCATGTTATTTGCTCCAAAGCCTTGGACAAACTGTCGGGTATTTCGCAATACTTCATTTTTCTGTTCTTCATAACCGATAAGGTTTTCCAACAGAATGGGGTCCGGTTCCGGTATACCCACAAGTTTGCCGCCATTTTCGGTATCTGCCCATTTGAAAGCCCAGTATCTGGCAAACTTTCCGCAGCCCGTATTCTTATAGAATTTTGCCAAGTCGCTGATATTTTTATTCCATGCCGGGGAATTATTCAACAGTATTTTTATTTTTTGTTTTTGTTCGTAATAGGATTTGGGGTATGGAAAAGAATTACTGCCTTTCATAGTAAGCATTGCGGTAAAATCTGTGCATTGAGCCGACTTTTCTTGTATATGGGAAGTAAATGCTGCAAAATCGAAATCGTGTAATATCTTCAATAACACTAAATCCCTTTCTGCAAGTTCTATAAGCGGCTGTTCTATTTCATGTAATCCGATTTTTTCACATCTGAGGCTAAAAGGGTTTTCATCTGCAAGAATAAGATTTAAGATATGGTCTTGCCAAAGGTTGCCCACTAAAGGTTCCCCACAAATTTTGTTTTCTTCTATAAGGCTGCTTAAAAAATCGTGGTATGCTGAAACAACAGCCGGTATAGGTTTTTCTTCCGAGGTAATTTCAAGCATTTTTAAGTACTTCTTAACAATTCGGTCATTTAGAAGAAGGTTTCTATAAATAACCAGGGAATTTGCAGCTAGCTGTGTGTCAAATATTTGTTGTTGAATTTTATTCATATGTATCTCCTTTCAATCACTTTGTTAATTAGCTGTTATGTCATTTAGTACCGGATTTTGACCTCTGGCTCTTTCAACCAGGCCCACATCTATAACAGTCGTTAAAATTTCGGAGCTCTCATCACTTTCAACAAGTATTTTGCCCCAAGGGTCTACAACCATAGACATGCCTGAACATGCACCGATCCGGGGTTTGCCTGCAGAATTTACTGCTACAACAAAAAATTGATTTTCAATGGCTCTTACTATGTTTAAAAGCTTCCAGTGAATTTCTCGAAGCTTCGGCCATTTCCCTAAAACAAAGAGAACTTTTGCACCTCCAAGAGCCGACTGTCTTACAACTTCTGGAAATCTTAAATCACAACCCGGGATAATCCCACAGCTAATGCCGTCTAAATCAAATATACAGCTTTCGGGTTGCATTTCATGAGCTTGATTACAGCTTGCAATAATATGACCTTGACGGTCTACCGCATATGCGGTATCAAAGGTGCAGGAAGTCACTATATTGACGGAGTTTTGTGCTGCCAGCTTTTGTAATTGTTCTATAGCAGCAGTTTCCTGCTCAGTTGAGTCGGCTGCCAAAATTGCAGGCAAAACCAGCACATTAGGCTTTTTTCGACGGTTTAAAGCCTTGCTTATCATGATTTCGGCTTGACTCAAATTCGCCTTAAAATCGCGGTAAATTGTATCAGTTTGAAGTAATGATATCTTTAGTTCAATATGTTCCAACTTATATCCGCTTCCTTTAAAAGATTAATCAAAAAGCTTTACTCGATTATATCAAAAATAAAGCGCTTTTGTATAATATTTCTGCAAAATTTATGTTATTTACTCTGTGTTGGCAATGTGATAGGATACTGTTTGAGCATATAAATTTCGAAATTAAAAATCAGATGTGCAGTCTATTGTTGCTTATGTCATTGATTTTGAAAGGAGCATGTATAATTATGCAATTTTTGTGCCACTTTAAACTTCAGCAGTCGAAGAATATTGCTTTATTTTTATTATCGTTTTTTATGCTAACTTTAAATTTTCCCGCACCTTCATTGGATGCACAGAATTTACCGGCAGAGCAAAAGGACTCGCTGGCTGTTCTATGTTATCATCATATTGTTCCTGAGGAATCACCGATAAATACGGATGCCACTATTTCTGTTTCAGAATTTGAGCAGCAGATGAAATATCTATATGAACATGGTTATTATACTGCAAAATTAACTGATGTTGAGGAGTTTTTATATGCCAAAAAGAAACTTCCGGAAAATACGGTGCTTATTACATTTGATGATGGATATGAATCTAATTATACATATGCTTATCCTATATTAAAGAAATACGGTTTAAATGCATTGATTTTTTTGATAGGCAGCAGCATAGAAAGTAAGCCGCAAGACCCAAATATCATCCCAAAGCTTTCTTTTGACCAAATACATGAAATGACCGACAGCGGTCTTATAGAGTTCGGCAGCCACACTTTTAATGCTCATTATCTTATAAATGAAGAATCTGCTTTGGTTTCTATGAGTCAGGAGTTGTTGTATGAAGACTTTGACAATATGAATGAATTTTTCGACCAAATCGGCTCTCCGAAAATCAAAAGTATTGCATATCCTTATGGCAAGTTTAATGAGATGTCAATAGCCGCTTCAAGGTTAAACGGCTACAGCCTTGGGTTTACTGTTAATCAGGGTTTTGTATATCAAGATGCTTGTCCCATGGCTTTAAATCGGATAATTGTGCTGCCCGGTACGACTTTGGAGAAATTTAAAGTTTTAATTCACGATAATTCTTTTGTTCTTCCGGAATACTTTGACGGTTCAGTCGTGCTCCGCTTGGATTCTGCAACTGCGTATCGGAATAAAAGGCCGGTGCAGCTGGATACTGCCGCAGCTTTTGTAGATGGAAAATTTACGGCACCGCTGAATTTCTTTGTGAAAAATTTGGGGTGGAATCTGCTTTGGGATTCTAATTCGCATAAAGTTACAAAGCAGCTCACCAATCAAACGGAAAAATGGTTTACGGTTCCAACTTATTTGGCAGGCGAACAGGTAATGGTGCCCGTAAGGGAACTGGCAGAGGCCATGGGATACGAGGTAATATGGCATCAGGATGATAAGACAGTTGAAATAAAATGAGGTGTAAGCAATGAAAAGTCAAAAACCTGCACGCATCGATAAAATCCTTGCTTCATGCGGCTACGGCAGCCGAAAGGATGTTAAGAAACTTATTAAATCGGGCCAAGTGTCGATAAACGGTGTGATTATCAATGATGCCGGCACTTTGGTGAATCCCTCTCTTGATGAGATAATCGTGGCAGGGGAATGTATTTTGTATGAAGATAATGTATATATTATGATGAACAAGCCCCAGGATGTTGTTTCTTCAACCTATGATGATTTTGAAACAACTGTCATTGATTTGCTGGAAGGGGAATATTTCCATCGAAAACTATTCCCGGTAGGCAGGCTTGATAAAGATGCCGAAGGGCTTATATTCCTGACCGATGACGGTAAGATGGCCCATCGGCTTCTGTCACCTAAAAATCGGGTACCTAAAACCTATTATGTGGAAGTTTGCGGAAGGCTTGATGAAAGTGATATTAAAGCCTTTGCCGCAGGTATGGAACTTGAAGATTTTACGGCACTGCCTGCAGAACTTGATATTTTGGAAAAAAATAATATTTCAAGCGCATATGTTACCATATATGAAGGCAAATTTCATCAGATAAAGCGGATGATGAAGGCCAGGGGTAAGGAGGTTATTTATCTAAAGCGGCTGTCTCTTGGGCCGTTAAGGCTCGATGAAGAGCTTGAGCCGGGCATGTGGCGCAAGCTCACAAAGGAAGAAGTGGATTTGCTAAGAGCTATTTGAAAACTATATCACACCAAGCTTACTCCCCGGCAAGGGTGTATAAACCAATCGTCTACTGCTAAAGGATATTATGTGCCGCTGTCTTTAACGGGGTAATTTTTAGACCACAATTTTAATATATGACTGATGAATTTATGCTTTTAATATCCTTACAGCCTGTGAGAATCATGGCCTGTTTTAACTCATTTGCCATTGTTTCCAATACCAGTCGCACACCTTCAGCTCCGCCGCCAAAAGCGCTGATGATGACAGGTCTTCCTACAAGTACCGCATCTGCCCCCAAAGCTAAATATTTCAGCACATCCACACCGGAACGCACTCCTCCGTCGGCGAGAATGGTTATTTTACCCTTCAGCTTATCGGCTATGGCAGGGAGGACTTGTGCAACTCCAGGCGTGCTGTCCAGTATGCGTCCGCCGTGGTTTGATACGACTATTGCAGCAGCCCCCGCCTCCAAAGCCAGCTTTGCCTCATCTACGGTCATGATACCCTTTAATATAAAAGGCAGGTCAACAGCCGATATTATTTCTTTTATTTCCTGAAGATTTTTAGGACCTACAGGCTGTCCCATTAACGCCATGGTCACAAGACCCGCTCCGTCAATATCCATGCCAACGGCAGGGGCATTTATCTCCTCGGCCTGTTTCGCCATTTCAATCACTTTGTGATTTTCCCTTGGTTTTATGATAGGTATTCCATGCCCGTTTTCTTTTTTAATTGCTTTGATACCCGAAGTATAAAATACGGGATTTCCGCCGTCGCCGCACATACCGACAGTTCCCGCATATTTACTGCCTGACATGACCATGCCGATGTACTCGGCCTCAGGTATGGCCCCACCCATATTGTAATCTGAGCCGGTTATAGGCGCTGAAAGAATCGGCATGGAAAGGTCAATTCCTAAAATATTTGTGGAAACATCCGGAGTCTTTGCATCATGCAGTGTCCTCAGATTAAGCTTTACATTGGCCAGTGCCTCTATGTTTGCTGTAAAAGAAGAACCGGTGCCTATCCCTCCCATTCCGGGAACTTCACCGGCACAAGCTATTCCGTTACAGTTCTTGCATACTCGGCAATAACCTTTCATCTTATCACGCGCTGTTTGTTTTATTTCCTCAAGATTCAATTTGCTTTCACTCCTCGCTTATCTCAATATATATATTTATTATTTCGACAAGCCAAGGTTATTGTCCTGCTAATTCTTCTTGGCAATATTCAAGTATACCACGGCAAATAGCAATTGAGCGTTGCAAAAAATTCTGTCTTTCGCACAGTTTGCAACGCTCTTTATAAATTTTCTCAAGAAATATGTTTTTCGTATTGCCTATTTATCTATCTCTGGACTCTTCCGGAGGCATCACCTTTTGCCAAGTTTTCAACTTCCTTTACTGTCATGTGGTTAAAATCGCCTACGATGGTGTGTTTCAGACAGGAAGCCGCTACGGCAAATTCTACCGCATCCTGTGGAGCATATCCGTTGAGGAGGGCGTAGATTAGACCGCCGCCAAAGGAGTCTCCTCCGCCGACTCTGTCTACTATATGCACTTTATATTTTCTTGAAGTGTATATTTCTTTTCCGTCATAATACATTGCAGACCAGCCGTTATCAGATGCCGAGTAGCTTTCTCTAAGCGTGATGGCCACACCTTTTAATGAAAACTTATCCATAAGTTTTTTTGCTACTTCCTTATAGCCTTCTTTGCTCAGCTCGCCTTTTGTTACATCAGATTCGGCAGCCTGGATTCCAAAAACATCATGGGCATCCTCTTCGTTTCCGATAGAAATATCCACATACTGCATAAGTTCAGACATGACTATGCGAGCCTTTTCTTTGGACCATAGTTTCTTACGGTAGTTTAAATCGCAGCTTACGGTTATACCCATCTTGTTGGCAGTTTTAACTGCTTCCAGGCATGCGGCAGCTACATCATCGCCTAAAGCTGGTGTAATGCCTGTAAAATGGAACCATTTAGCGCCTTCTAAAATCTTTTCCCAGTCAAAATCTCCGGCTTTTGCCTCGGAAATCGATGAATGACTGCGGTCATATACTACAAGTGAAGGCCGCTGAGATGCTCCGATCTCGTTAAAGTAGATTCCTAGGCGCTCTCCGCCCATTACTATATAGTCGGTATGCACACCATATCTTCTAAGATGATTTATAGCGGCCTGACCGATAGGATTATCAGGAACTTTTGTTACAAAATAGGCCTCCTCGCCGTAATTTGCCAAGGATGCAGCTACATTAGCTTCACCGCCGCCGTAGGTTACATCAAAGGAATCGGCCTGAACAAACCTGAGGTAATTAGGAGGGGTAAGCCTCAGCATTATTTCACCAAAAGTAACAACTTTATTAGCCAATAAAAACACCTTCCTTTTATAATTATAATTAAATTGAATAAATCAGTGAATGAAATCAATGCTTATTTTCTTGCTGCTTTAATAGCTTCCACAAACTTACGTGCTGTTTCCTCAACTTCCGCATAGTCTCCTTTTTTAGCTCCTTTAGTCAGTTCACCGCCTACACCTACGGCTTGGCATCCTGCCTTAATCCATTCGCCGACATTTTCCAGGCTTACGCCACCTGTCGGGACAATGGGTGCATAGGGTAGTGGCCCTAATATCGCTTTAATCATCGCTGGACCAAATGCGCTTCCTGGGAAGAATTTGACAAAGTCTGCACCGGATTCCATGACTTCTACGACTTCTCTGATGGACATAGCACCCGGCATACACACCTTTTGGTACCTGTTGCACATTTTTACTACATCAGGATTGAAGTAGGGACTGACTATGAATTCTGCTCCGGCAAGCATTGCTGCTCTTGCGGTTTCCGGATCCATTACGGTGCCAGCTCCGATTAAAATTTCCCCGTTAGGATAAGCTTTGGCAAGTTCCGCTATAACATCAATAGCTCCAGGCACTGTCATGGTTATTTCAATAGCCTCGACACCGCCGGCCTTAACAGCCTCGGCAATCTTTAACGCTTGATCAGCTGATTGGGCTCTTACCACGGCAACAATGCCACAATCTGTAATACGTCTTATAACTTCTAATTTTTTCATAAAAAATCCTCCTTGTTTCATATTACGGTATAGTGTTTCATTATATTACTTATTCTACATAAAATGCAAAAATCCTTCTTTGCTTATTTAATAAAAAATAAAAAAGGATTTCATCACTATCGAATTTAATAGCGATGAAATCCTTTTTTGTTTTTCACCTGTGGATTTTAATCTTCTTTTATTGCTTCTGACGGACAGCTTTCCATTGCCTCTCTTGCATCATCTTCAGCATCATCAGGTACTGCGTCGACTACCACATCAGCTTTCCCATCGTCATTCCAATCAAAAACCGATGGGCAGGTATCAATACAAAGACCACAACTAATACAAAGATCTTGATCAACACTTAGTTTCAAGGGAAAGACCTCCTCAAAATGTTTTCTTTGTATATTCTATCACAAATCTCAAGTAATGCAAATATGTTTTTATCTTTTTGCAAAATATTTGCGAATATCAAAGGCTACGGCAGTGACAATTATGATACCTTTGATAACTTGCTGCCAGTAAGCGGAAACTCCTAGGATAACTAAGCCGTTGCTTAGTACTTCGAATATTAATACGCCGGTGATGATTCCTGATACTCGACCTATGCCGCCGGAAGTGGAGACACCTCCTATGGTGCAGGCTGCTATGGCGTCAAGTTCATACATTAGGCCGTAGTTGTTTGTTGCACCTCCGGTTCTTGCGGCAAGCAGTGCTCCGGCTAAACCGTAAAGGCCGCCGGCTAGTGCATATACTTTAACTAGCGTTGGCTCAACTTTTACTCCGGATACTTCTGCTGCACTGGGATTGCCGCCTATGGCGTATATGTATTTACCAAATTGTGTGTGGTTATACATAAACCAAATTACGGCTACTATTATCGCTGCTATTAAGACTAGGTTGGGTATTAGAAATATTGAGCCTGATGCCAGATTTGTAAAGTCGTCTCTTAGGCCTCCGATGGGCTGTGCATTGGTGTATATGCATGCAAAGCCATATACTATTACTTGCATGCCTAGTGTCGCTATGAATGCAGGTACTTTTAGGTATGCTACTATTGAGCCGTTGATTATGCCTATGATGGTGCCTATGAGTATGGCTAGTAGTATTGGTAATATTATGGGTAAGTTGGGCAGGTTTTCGTATATTTTGTATGCATAGTCAGGCCGTTGCAGCAGGCTTGCGGATATGCATGCTGTAAGGGCTACAACGCGGCCTGCGGAAAGGTCTGTGCCGCGGGTGATTAGTGCTCCGCTTACTCCTAATGCTATTATCATGCGCACTGAGGATATGCGCAGTATGTTGCCTATGTTTGAAAGTGATAGGAAGTTTTTGTTGAGTATGCCTATTGTTAAAAATAATATTAGTAGTACCATGTATATGGCGTTGTTGCTTAATATGGCTTTTAGTTCGCTTGTTTGTAGGCTTGGTTTTGTTTTTGGTTTTGTATTTGTGCTAGCCAATTTATTACCTCCTCTGTGTCTTCTATCTTTTCTTTATGCAAACTGCGTCGCATACTTCATTATTGTTTCTTGGTTTGCTCTTTTGCCGTCTATGAAGCCGCTGACTTTGCCTTCGCACATTACCATTATTCTGTCTGACATGCCTATGAGTTCTGGCATTTCTGAGGATATCATGATTATGCTTTTGCCTTGTCTGGTAAGGTCGGTTATTATGGTGTATATTTCGTATTTTGCTCCTACGTCTATGCCTCGGGTCGGTTCGTCTAGAATTAGAATTTCTGGTTCGGTTAGCAGCCATCTTGAGAATATTGCTTTTTGTTGGTTGCCTCCGGATAGGTATTGTATTTGGGTTTTTATTGATGGGGTTTTTATTTGTAGTTTTTCTACTGCAGCTTTTACTGCTTCGCTGCTGGTTTTTTTGTCTACTATGAAGTTGAGTTTTAGGTATTTGTGCAGTGCTGCGATTAGGACGTTTTCTTCTACGGAAAGCATGGGGAATATGCCTGTTGAGCGCCTGTCTTCGGTTAGTAGTGCTAGGCCTTTTTGTTTGGCGTCAAATGGGTGTTTTATTGTGACTTCTTGGCCTTTTATGTAGATTTTGCCTTTTGATATGTTTCTTATGCCAAAGATGGCTTCTACTAGTTCTGTCCTCTGTGCTCCTACTAGTCCGCCTATGCCTAATACTTCACCGCGTTTTAGGTCAAATGTTACGTTTTTGAATGATCTGGGGTTGATGGAGGTAAGGTCCTCTACTTTCATTATTGTTTCACCCGGTATGCTTTTGCGCGGTGGAAATCTGTGGGTGAGTTCTCTACCTACCATTTTTGTGATTATTGTGTCGATTGTTAGTTCTTGGACAGGCCATGTGCCTATCTTTTTGCCATCTCTCATTATGGTCACTTCGTCAGCTATCTCTAGGATTTCTTCGATTTTGTGGGATATGTATATTATTGCTACACCATGGGCTTTTAGATCTTTGATTATCCGAAATAGGTTTTCTACTTCGTTTTCGGTTAGGGATGATGTGGGTTCGTCCATGATGATTATTTTCGATTTGTATGAAACTGCTTTGGCTATTTCTACTGCTTGTATTTGTGAAACTGATAGTTTTGAGACTAGTGTTGTTGGGTTTATGTCTATTTTTAGTTCTTCCATTAGTGTTTTTGTGTCTTTGTACATTTTTTTGTGGTCTACGCTTGAGATGCCTATGATTTTTTTGGTGGGGAATCTGCCAAGCCAGATGTTTTCCATTACGCTTCTGTGGGGTATCGGCTGGAGTTCTTGGTGTATCATTGAGATGCCGTTTTCTATGGCGTCTTTGGCAGTTTTGAATTCTACTGTTTTTCCGTCTAGGATTATATGGCCTTTGTCTGGGGTGTATAGGCCAAATAGGCATTTCATTAGTGTGGATTTGCCGGCTCCGTTTTCGCCTACTAGGGCGTGGACTGTGCCCGGTTTTAGTTTTAGTGTTACGTTGTCTAGTGCTTGGACTCCGGGAAAGCTTTTTGATATGTTTTGCATTTCTAGTATGTGTTCTTGTGTCATTGTTCTCACCTTTTTTTAAGTTAGATGTGGGTTTGGGGAAATTTAGGGAGTGCATGCACTCCCTAAATTGGTTTTTGTGTTATCTGAATTGGTCCATGTTTTCTTTGGTTACGGGCTGGTATGGTACCCAGCAGTATTTGCCATCGGTTAGGCCTTCAAGTTCGGGGTCTTTGCCTTTGGCTAGTGCGTAGGATATTTCTAGTATTGCGTTGCCTTGGCCTTTGGCATCGTTTAGTACTGTTCCTAGTAGTTTGCCGTCTGCTAGTGCATCAAGGGCCGGTGCTGTGGCGTCTACGCCTATTACGGGCATGTATTTGTCGCCTTGGAAGTAGCCGGCGGCTTTTAGTGCTTCGATTGCTCCTAGGGCCATGTCGTCGTTGTTGGCAAATACTACTTCGATTTTGTCTCCAAAGGCGGAAAGCCATGCGGCCATTTTTTCTTGGCCTTGGGCTCTTTGCCAGTTGCCGGTGTCGCTTGCTAGTTTTTCGGTTTTTATTCCGGCTTCTTCTACGGCTTTGATGGAGTACTCTGTTCTAAGTATTGCGTCTTGGTGGCCGGGTTCTCCTTCTAGCATTACGTATTGCATTATGCCGTCTCCGTTTTTGTCTGCTTCTGGATGGTTTTTCCAGTACTCTACGGCTATGCTGCCTTGCATGGTCCCTGATTCTTCGGCTTTTGCTCCTACGTAGTATAGTTTATCCCATTTGTCCATGTCTTCGGGGACGGGTTCACGGTTGAAGAATACTATGGGTATGTCGGCTTTTTTGGCTTTGTCTATTATGACTGAGGCTGCGGTTCGGTCTACCATGTTTACGTCTATTATGTCGTAGCCTTGGGTTATGAATGTGTCTACTTGGTCGTTTTGGGTCGCTTGTTGCCCTTGGCCGTCTACGGCGTTGATGGTGATTTTGTCGCCTGTGGCTTTGCTCTTTTCTGCCGCGTCTTTTTCTATCGCTTGGCGTACGGTGGAGATGAAGGTGTCATCGAATTTGTAAAGGCATAAGCCTATCTTGATTTCGCTGCCGGCTTTGTCGCCGCCTTCTGCTTGTTTGTTATCTCCTTCTGCAGGTTGACCGCCTCCTCCACAGCCAGCTAGAAGACTTATTAGAAGAACTGACATGAGAATGATTGATATGGTTTTCTTCATACTTGCTTACCCCCTGATAAATAAATTTTGTTTTATATAATTCAGCACCTATTAATTTAATGTGCTGCAATTATCAAAGCAGGTACAGATTATGAAAATCCATATTTCCAATAATGTTGTTTACTTCTTTTAAAACAATTCCCCCTGTTACAGGGCTCAGTGCCGCTGCTGCTGAAACTGCAACGGCATATTTAATACATTCTGTAAGAGGCCAGTTGTTGGAAAGTCCTGTGGCAAATCCGGCTACCATTGCATCACCACAGCCTACGGTGTTTACAGGGCGGATCTTAGGAGGGACTGCCCAGTATGTTTCTTTCGCCAAGCTGCTTGCTACCATTACGCCTTCGGCGCCCAGTGATATTGCAACGATTTCAGGGCCCTTGTCCACAAGTTCTTTTGCAGCAGATGCCAAGTCACCGGTATTGTTAAGTTTTCTTCCTAAAAGCAGCTCCGCTTCTGATTTATTTGGTTTTACTAAAGTAGGAGAACTCTGTATACCTTTAGCCAAATACTCGCCGCTTGTATCGAGTATGACCTTTTTATTTGCATCTTTTGCGATAGATATGAGTTTTGCATATATATCTGTACTAATGCCCCGAGGAGCACTGCCGGAAAGCGTTATCACGTCATATTGCTTAACTGAGCTTGTGTAAAATTCTAAAAACTCATCAAGCTCTTCTTCCGATATATATGGCCCGGGTTCCAATAGTTCTGTATGAATATTTGAGGATAAATCTATAATATTTATGCAGGACCTGGTTTCACCATTTACATGTATAAACTCAAAAGGCATTTTTTGCTCTTTAAGCTGCTGCTCTATAAAAGCTCCTGAAAATCCACCGATAAATCCGGTGACATTTACGGTCTGGTTTAGTGCATTCAGCACCCTTGCTACATTTAATCCCTTTCCGCCGGCAGTTGGTATTACCTCTTTTACTCTCGTCACCGTTCCGGGCTTAAAATTCTCCACGGTATATGCCTTATCTATGGATGCATTTAAGTTTACTGCAAGAATCATTTATGACTCCGCCATTTTAGTTTTAAAAAGGTTGATAATATTTACCGGCGTAGGGTCTACTCCCCGATATATCGGCGCATACAGTGTAATAAAGTCTCCGAGATATACTAGGGAAAACATGCGGCAAAGTCTGTTCGGTCCTTCTGCATAAACCTGTCTTACTTTGCCCATTCTAGAAGATAGCATTTCTGCGGTTATATCCTTGCGTTTTTTAATTTTATGGCTGTCTAGTTCATCATCCCTAAGTAAAATTAAATAAAATTTTGAAATAAGGTCCTCCGGCATATCCCACCCAACGGCTTCATCATGGTGCAAGTTAGGTATGACATTATAAAATGCCATGAGCTTGCTGTTTTCGCCAAACTGATTTTTTATCCTCCAAGCTACTGAATCATAATAGTCAAGTGAGCCGTAAACCAAGGGTATATATCCATATAGTTCCATAGCTATTTGCTTTGCCAGGTTGTCTTCAACCGGCACATCGACACCATATTTTTGTTTAAGTTCTGAAAATAAGCTTATAAGTTGTTGGATTTCATGGGTCTTATCCGATATCAGGCCAAGTTCTGAAAGTACTGCAAGCATGGGAATAAATATGTATCCTAAGACCCTTCTGGGATGGCCGATATCTTGCGGAACTATGAAACAGGGAATTTGATTTTCGGCACATTTGTCTTGTAAAAGCCCGCCCGCTGTAATTGCAAGCATATATGCGCCTTTTGATTTTACCTGCTCAAAAGCCGAAAGCGTTTCTTCTGTATTTCCCGAATGAGAAATCACAAAAATTAGTGAGTTTTCATCGACATAAGCCGGCACGTTATAACCCTGGTTAATTATTACCGGAATATTAAGTTCATCAAAGAGGTATGACCTCAAAAGCCCTGCAGCCACCGAAGATCCTCCGCCAGTACCTAATATTATAAGTTCATGGAAATTATGCATTGGTTTTTCTATTTTGAAATTTTCAGCTATTTTTAAACCTTCCTCAAACTGCGTATCATACCCTTCCGTTGTGAGTAAAGAACTCATACTGTCAATTTGTCTGACCTTTTCCACATCATTTAAATCAATCAATTTGCTGCCTCCTCTATGCCTTGTTATATGAACCTGCTATATGAATTTTAGATTTTACTACCTCTTTTACCGACTCTATCGCAGGTTTAAAATATTTTCTCGGGTCGGTTTCATCTGGTTTTAGTAAAAAGAATTTTTTAAGCTCTGCTGCAAATGCAATTTTAATATCTGTTGCAATATTGATTTTGCATATTCCGCACTTGACGGCTTGCTTAACATCATCTTCGGGCACGCCTGAACATCCGTGTAAAACCAGCGGAACGTTTACTACTTCGCGAATGTTTCGGATGATGTCAAAGTGAATTTTGGGAGTTCCTTTGTAAATTCCATGAGCTGTGCCTACTGCAATTGCTAATGAATCTACGCCGGTTCTTTTTACAAATTCTGCTGCCTCCATAGGATCTGTCAGCAATTCTGTGCTCGAAGAAACATTCTCCTCAACTCCGGAAATATGGCCAAGCTCTGCTTCAACCTGGACATGTTTTTTATGTGCATAGGCTGCTACATGCTTAACCAATGATACATTTTCTTCAAATGGCAGCATGGAACCATCAATCATTACCGATGTATAGCCAGCATCTATACACTTTATTGCAAGGTCTGCCGAATTTCCGTGGTCTAAATGTAATGCTATGGGAATATTTGCAGACTTGGATGCTGTTTCGGCCATGGCAGCAAGGTAATCTATCCCTGCATACTCACAGGTTCCCGGAGTTGTTTGTAGTATCAACGGGCTTTGCTCTGCTTCGGCAGTTTCAACCACGGCTTTTAGCGTTTCAAGATTATGAATATTAAAAGCTGCTATTGCATACTTATTTTGTTGAGCCTTTTGCAGCATTTCTTTAGAAGATACCAGCATTATATCGCCTCCAACTTATAAAATACCTAGGTTTATCATAGCTAAAGCTGCGGCTCCGACCGTACCCGACTCGCTTTTTAATTTGGCCGGAATAATAGGAACCTTATTTCTCAATATTCTCATAGAATGTTCATCAAAATATTTTTGCAGTGGATTAAATAGTTTATCTCCCATTAGCGAGACGCCGCCGCCGATAATAATTACTTCAGGATTTATCAAGTGTGCAAAGGTGGCAAGGCCAATCCCTAAAAGCTCTGCAGTTTCGTCTATTACCAGTTGAGCGAGCTCATCGCCCTTTTCCCATGCTTGTGATAAGGTCTTTGTTGTAATTTTATCTAAATCCCCATCAACCATTGAAGTCATCACCGTATTATTGCCTTCAAGGATGTATTTTTGTGTCCGCCGGACAATTCCCGGTGCTGAGGCATACATTTCTAAACAGCCTCGATTTCCGCAATTACAGTAAAGGCCATCTTTTACTATAGTAATATGGCCGATTTCTCCGGCACTGAGAGAATGACCCCTGTAGATTTTACCATCAATAATTATTCCTGAACCGATGCCGGTGCCTAATGTTATGCAGATTAAATTATCAATGCCGACGCCGGCACCAAAATGCTTTTCTCCAAGAGCTGCCGTTCGTACGTCATTATCCATACACACCGGAATATCAAACTCATTTTGAAATTGTTCCAGCACAGGTATGTTTTGCCATCCTAAATTACCGGCAAAAAGCGACATGCCCTTATCTATATCAACTAGGCCCGGAATCCCCAAGCCTATTCCCGCAATTTTAGAACCTGCAGCATTATCTATTAATTTGTGAATTTCTCTTTTCATATTGCCCATCACGTAATCAGGGCCTTTTTGTGCTTCTGTTGGAATGATAGTACTGTTTACGATTTCGCCCTTTTCATTTACAAGTGCTGAGGCAATATTTGTACCTCCTAAATCAACGCCGATAAAATACATTTTTATCCCTCCAATTTAGACTTAAAGGATGGCTGTCATTACCACATCGGCAGCTCCCTTAACAGTGGCCACTTCACCCATATCTGAAAATTCAATTTCGCACAAACTGTAGCTATTCTCCAGTGACCGCATTTTTACCGTATCTAAAATGGTATCTTCAATAAAAGCCCTTGCCTGGACTATTCCCCCTCCGATCGTCAAAAGCTCAGGGTTGAAAGTATTGATGGCGTTAGCAATGCCTATACCAAGGTATCGTGCAACCTGTCTTAAAATCCTGCCGGCCAGTACATCGCCTTTTTCTGCTGCTTTGTAAATAATCTCAGGCGTTATTTCATCGAGATTGCCGCCTGCCATATCTTGGACAACTGATGACCTGCCTTCTTTAATTGATTTAACCATGGATTTAACCAGTGCATTTTCTGAAACAAGTGCCTCCAAGCATCCATAGTTGCCACAGCTGCATAAAGGGCCGCCCACGTCGATTGTTGTATGGCCGATTTCACCGGCACTATCTCCGTGGCCGCGATAAAGCCTGCCATCTATAAAAATGGCAGAACCTACGCCGTATCCGACCTTTAAGAAGACCATGTTTTCAACACTGCGTGCCGTGCCATAGTGAAATTCACCTATAGCCATAGCCCTCACGTCATTTTCTACAAATGTAGGAATGCCTATCTTTTCTTCTACAATGTACTTAATGGGTACATTTCGCCAGCCTAGGTTCGGTGCGAATATGGATATACCTTCTTTTGACTTTACCGGTCCGTGGACAACTACACCAATGCCAAGTATATCGGTTTTAGATTCTTGCTTTAAATCAGATATAGTTGTAAGCATAAGCTCCAATATATCATCTTTTGGCACTTTTTGGACCGGGTATTCTCTTTCCGTTAAGACCTGTAAATCTCCATTTACAAGATAGCCTCTCAACTTAGTGGAACTTATATGAATCACTATGACATTTAAGATGTCAGGATTTACAGTAAGCAGTATGGGCCGCCTGCCGCCGCTTGATTTTCCGACTTTGTATTCTACTACAAGCCCCAAATCCAGCAGCTTATTTGTTATATAAGTAATGGCAGGTGCGGTAAGGTCGGTAACCTTAGCTATTGCCGCCCGAGATATCGGCCCATAATGTCTTATTGTATTGAGAACTAAGCAATCATTAGCATTTGTTGTGGCTTTGAATTCATCCAGATTAAATTTTTGCATAAAATTCCCCAACTTAATTAAAATTTTTACTTATTTGTATTACATATTCGACATTAAAGCTAAAAATCCTTCTACTTTTATTAATAACTTTATTAATTTTTTTATTAAGTAAAATTCTAAATAAAAAAATTGCCAATAGGTTCCACCTGATTTGGCAAAAATAATGCAATACTACCTACTTAACCATTAGTTTAGAAAAAGGGGGTTTTTACAGTAACATCATTATTTGGCAGCATCGAATGGTTTGGGCTACTGTAAAGCATATTATTATACCTGTTATGGTCGGAACAAGAAAGGAAATAGCTGTCCATTTAAGACTTTGGGTTTCTTTATAGATGGTAAGCAGTGTGGTGCCGCAAGGAAAATGATTTAGAGAAAACAGCATGGTGCATACTGCTGTAAGATAAGTCCAGCCATTATCAATTAATAGTTCCTTAAGAGCCGAAAAAGTTTCGATTTCGATTAAAGAGCCCGCTGCCATATAGCTCATTGCTATAATAGGTATGACAATTTCATTGGCAGGAAATCCTAAAATAAAGGCCAGGAGGATATATCCGTCCATCCCCAAGAGATGGCCAATGGGCTCAAGGATTTTTCCACTCCATTTTAGAATACTTAAATTTTCAACTGTCGTATTGGCCATCAGCCATATTATTAGCCCTGTAGGAGCGGCTACGATTACTGCACGGGCTAATACAAACAAGGTTCTATCCAGTAGGGACCTTATTAAAATTTTTCCAATCTGGGGCTTACGGTAAGGCGGCAGCTCCAATGTAAATGCGGACGGTATGCCTTTTAAAATAGTAGCCGATAGTATCCTCGATACTGCAAGAGTTATTAATACTCCTATTATTATTGTGCCTAATAGAACAAGGGCAGCAATCACTGTTTGGAATTTTCCGAAAGAACCTGCAATAAATATGGCAGAAAGCGCAATCAATGTAGGAAACCTGCCATTACATGGTACAAAATTGTTCGTAATTATTGCTATCAGTCTTTCTCTGGGAGAATCAATAATCCTACAGCCTATAATTCCTGCGGCATTACATCCAAAGCCCATACACATAGTAAGGGCTTGCTTGCCATGTGCACAAGCTTTTTTAAAAAAGTTGTCTAAATTAAAAGCCACTCTGGGTAAATATCCCAGGTCTTCAAGTAGGGTAAACAATGGAAAGAAAATAGCCATGGGCGGCAGCATTACAGATACAACCCACGCCGATGTTCGATATACGCCTAAAACCAGTGCACCATGAATCCATTCCGGAACACCCCATCTAAAGCAGTAATCGGTTAAAACATCCTCTATCCGAAAAAGTACCTTTGCGATAATTTCCGAAGGGTAATTTGCCCCTGAGATTGTAAGCCAAAATACAAAGCCTAAAAGAGCCAACATAATCGGAATACCGAAGGTTTTTGATGTTAGAATATCGTCTATTTTCCGATCCATCTCATTATATCTCTTGTTCTCAAAGCTAACTGCCATCTTGCTGATTTCCTCTGCTTTCTTTACAATTGATGAAACTATAGCATCTCTTATCTCATCTGTTCCATGGTATTTTACTTGTAAAATCTCATTTGCTTTTTTTAATTCTTGCTTTAAGTCATCATTTTTATAAAGTCGTGATTTAAGGAAACTGTTTATAGTGTCAAGGGTTTTCCATTCCCCTTCTATCAATCTCAATGCCACCCAGCGGCTATCAAGTTCATCTTTTACTATATTTTGTACATAAGGTCTTAGGTGTTCTACCGCTTCTTCAATAACTTCATCGTATTTGATTTTCAACGGCATAGATTGCATTTGGTCAGCAGCAACTTTATAAACAGATTGCATCAATTCATCAATGCCTTTGCCGTCGCGGGCATTAGTCCCCACCACCGGCACGCCTAAAATTGCCGATAGTTTTTCAAAATCAATGTTTATCTTTTTTCTATCGGCTTCATCCATAAGGTTCACGCATACTACTACTTTATCGGTTATCTCCAAGACTTGAAGCACCAGATTCAAATTCCTTTCTAAGCATGTGGCATCAGCGACTACTATGCATGCCTTTGGTTTTGCAAAGCAAATATAGTCCCTTGCTACTTCTTCTTCCACTGAGTTTGACAGTAAGGAATAAGTCCCGGGCAAGTCAACCAACAGAAATTTGCTGTCAGCATAATAATAATTCCCATAGGCAAGTGTCACTGTTTTACCCGGCCAGTTCCCCGTATGCTGGTTCAAACCTGTAATACTGTTAAACAGTGTGCTTTTTCCCGTATTAGGATTACCGGCTAATGCAATTACAACACCATCTAAAACAGTATCGTTAATCGAATGCTCGTTTTTCAATGCTCCAAGCCATGTGGATTGACTTGTCAAACCCATCGGTAATTCACCCCCCGATCTAACACATTTCTACCATGATTTTAGATGCTTCTTCCGACCGCAAAGCAATAACAGCTCCTCGAATCTGATATGCTGTGGGATCTCCTGACGGACTTTTTCTCAGAGCTTCAACTTGAGTTTCTTCAATTAAGCCTAAATCTAACATTCGGCGCCGTATATTGCCTTTAGCCGTAAGTTTTTTGACTCTCCCGCAGCTTCCAACAGGTAAGTTATATAATAAGATAAGGTTTTTTTCCATGTGTAAAATCCTCCCTTACAAATTTAAATTGTGACATATTTTTTCTTGTTCCTTAATAAGTTAGCTTAAGGAAACATTCCTTTTAAAACTAATATATGCTGTTTATCCATGCAGTGTTACAATGGGAGGAATCTTTAATGAAAAGCGATGAAGAATTTTATACATACAGGGGATATGAAATGCTTCGGCAGGAAAACATCACACTGACTCCCAGTATGGAAGATTATCTTGAAATGATTTACAGAACATGTAAGGCTCAAGGTTATATACGCATTACAAACTTAGCCGAACAGTTAAACGTCCAAGCTTCATCGGCTACAAAGACCGTACAAAAGCTTACAGAAATAGGCCTGCTAGCATATGAAAAATATGGAATAATTCAATTGACCGATAAAGGGGAAAAATTGGGAAGCTTTCTCTTGAAAAGACATAAAATCATTGAAGCCTTCCTGAGGAATATAGGTATAAAGGATGACATACTTCACCAAACGGAAATGATTGAACACCACCTGACTTTAGATGCGGTAGAGAGTATCGATATTCTCAACAAATTTTTCAAAGATTATCCGGAGATTTTACAACAGTTTTTAAAATATAAAGAACATTTAAGTAAAATTTAAACCGCCATTCTCCTTGAAATACGGCGGTTTAAATTTTATTAGTTTATTTATTAAAACAGAGACATGATTTCCTCTAAGGATATGGAACCGAAATACTCTTTTAAATCCATTTTTAAAAGGACTCCTCTTATTTCCTCCTGCTTAAACCTTTGCCCTTTCAACTGTTCTTCCACTTCTGAAACATCGCCCACACTCATAAAGTCACCAAGAAACTTAATATCCGTTATAATTCCATCTTGTACATTCATGTGAGCTTGAATTTCTCCACCCTTAAAGCGGCAGGAACGGCTTAAATCAAATTCAGGAGCACTTCCGAAGTTCCAGTCCCATGTTGCATACTTTTTATTTCTTAAGCTTATGATATTTTCCATGTCTTCGGGCATAAGCGTATATTCCTTTAACTTACTGCCTTCAACCTCGAACACAAACTTGAGCAGCATTTCTTTAAATTCCGAAACCGTTATATCGGTTTTTAAATAATCTTTAATATTTGCGACACGGCTTTTTACAGACTTTATGCCTTTTGATGTGATTTTTTCCGGTTTTACATTCAGCGCTTTGCCAAGCACCGTCAAGTCCGAATCAAATAACAATGTTCCATGATGAAGTATTCGTTTTTTTGCGACATACTGAGCATTGCCGGAAATTTTTTTCCCTGCGATGATAATATCGTTCCTTCCTGAAAACTCCGCATCAATTCCCAGTTTATCAAGGGCCTTTACAATTGCCTTAGCAAATCTTTCTATGCTATTAAAATCTTCCTTTCTATAGTCTACTATGAAAGTAAAGTTGATATTACCTAAATCATGGTATACCGCACCACCTCCTGACATTCTTCGCACTACTGTTATTCCATGATTTTTAACATATTCCAGATTAACTTCTTCTATTGTGTTTTGATTTCTCCCAATAACTATAGTGGGATTGTTTTGATAAAAATAAAAATAATCATTGGACGGATCTAGGTATTTTACCGCATATTCATCCAGAGCCATATTAAAATACGGATCATTGGAATCATTTCTTATGTATAGCATCACAACTCTCCTATCTTTTTTTGATATATTAAATTATATCAGGAAGGAAAGTCGATTGACAACCTGGTTTTTAAATTGCTTTTTATTCCTGTATCGTGTATATTCAGACCTCATTAGTAAATACTAAGCATAAATATGTTTTTATTTGTCATATTGCAAAGATAATTTTTTAAATGGGGTTTAAGTTATGTTCAGTTGGATGAAGAAACTGCATAGAACTTTAGTGCATTCAAGTTCAAATCAACAATCCGAATCCGATCAAGATATCCCGGACAAAAAGGGTGAACCTTTATCCAAGGATATCAAAGTTAATTTTGAAAAAATGCAAGACATTTTTGCTAATTCTAGTGATGCAGTTATTCGCCGATTTGAAGTAGGATCAGATGTAAAAATAGGCGCCTTTATAGTTTACATAGACGGCCTTGTTGACAGAGAAATAGTGCAATTAAGCCTGATGAAACCTTTGATGGTAGACATCAATCCGACTACTGTGGGCTGTAAATTTAATAAAAAAAATGCTTTAACTATAATAAAAGAACGGATTTTATCTATTAGTGAAGTTAATGAAATAAATTGCCTGCAGGATGCTGTTAATGCAGTCTTGTCCGGAGATACGGTATTGTTTTTAGACGGCTCATCGACTGCTCTGATTGCAGGCAGCCGCGGTTGGGAAGCGCGCAGTATCGAAGCACCGGATACCGAAGTCGTTGTCCGAGGGTCGCGCGAGGGTTTTACTGAAACATTGAGGACAAATACCGCTTTGCTGCGCAGGAGAATTAAAAGCCCTAACCTGAAATTCGAAAGCATGAAAATAGGAAGGCAAACCCAAACCGATGTGATAATAGCTTATATAAAAGGTATTGCCAATGATAAAATTGTTGAAGAAGTAAAAAGAAGGCTGTCTCGAATTGATACCGACTCTATACTTGAATCAGGCTATATTGAAGAATACATCGAGGATAATCCCCTTTCTTTTCTGCCTACAGTGGGAAACAGTGAAAAACCTGATTTAGTGGCTGCAAAGATGTTGGAAGGACGAGTAGCCATATTAACCGATGGTACACCTTTTGTGCTCACAGTACCTTACCTTTTTGTCGAGGCATTTCAAAGCAGTGAAGACTATTACTCGCGGCCTTATTACGCTTCTTTTTTAAGAATATTAAGGTATATAGCATTTTTTATATCCGAATTTGCTCCGGCGGCTTATATAGCTTTAACTACTTTTCATCAGGAAATGCTTCCACCCGCCCTACTCATAAATATGGCTGCATCTAAAGAGGGGACTCCTTTTCCTGCTTTTATAGAAGCCTTGATTATGAATATTATATATGAAATCTTAAAAGAAGCCGGTGTGCGGCTGCCAAGACCTGTCGGCCAAGCTATAAGTATTGTGGGAGCCCTTGTTGTAGGCGAAGCGGCTGTTTCGGCAGGCCTAGTAGGTGCACCAATGGTCATTGTTATCTCTATTACTGCTGTTTCAGCCTTCGTAGTTTCATCTATCAATGATACTACAACGATCATGCGATTTTTTTATATGATTTTAGCAGGTTCGCTGGGAATTTTCGGAATAATGATAGGTGCCGCAGGGTTTTTAACACACTTGGCATCTATGCGTTCCTTCGGCGTACCGTATCTTTCTCCAATTGCCCCCATATCCACACAAGATATGAAGGATGTCTTTATACGAGCTCCATGGTGGGCTATGCATACAAGACCGCGTGTGATCGGCTGGAAAAATCTCGTAAGGCAAAAATACAATCTAATTCCTAAGCCGAATAAGGATGATGATAAAAAATGAGGAATGTTATATGTTAGAGGACGGAAAAATATCCAATCTGCAGTTTATATGCATTTTTGTTCTCAGCCGGCTGATGTTTACTATGACCTATCTTTCTTATTTTAAAGCTCCGCCCTTTAATCAGGACTTATGGTTATCCGCTCTCTTATCAGCGCCAATACATATACTTTTTATGCTTCCGGCCTATTTTTTGGCACAGCGCTTCAGGAATATGACCGCTGTTCAATCGGCCGAAGTTATTCTTGGTCCCGCAGGGAAGTTAGTATCAGCTTTATTTGTCTGGTTTTTTATTCATCGAACCGCAATAATCTTGAGGGAATTCGGGGAATTTTTTACAGCGATTTTATATCCGCAAACCCCTATTCTGGTTTTTATAGGTTTAACTGCTTTGTTTGCCGCATATGCGGTCAAAAACGGGATTGAAACTATTTGCCGCGTAGCACAAATCGCACTTCCTGTGATACTTTTTTCTGTCCTGTTAATTATGGCACTATTAGTAAAGAATTTTGACCTAAGGTGTATCCTACCTGTTTTGGAAGACGGCATTGCACCTGTTATATACGGTGCTTTTGTCATAGCTGCTCGAACCGGAATGATACTAGGCATACCCATGTTACTGCCTTACATAAATATACCCGGAAAATTAAAAAATTATTTGATTATCGGCTTCTTCGTACTCTCCTTCTATTTTTGTATTATTGTTTTATTAACTGCAGGTGTTTTCGGAATTGAACAGTCTAAAATCATCGATTTCCCTTTTTTCTATGCCGTACAACTTATAAGTGTAGGGGATTTTCTGGAGAGAATAGATGTGCTTTTTGTTGCTATATGGGTTTCAGGCATGTTTGTTCATGCATCAATTCATTACTATCTTGCGGTTTTAGGTACAGCTCAGCTTCTGAAGTTACAAGACTATCGACCCATATTACTGCCTATGGGAGTCATAATAGTAAGCCTTTCCGTATTACAGGCTGAGAATTTAGTCGTCTTTAATAAATTCCTGTCATACGATGTGTACACCTGGTATGTACTGTTTTTTACGGTAGTTTTACCATCCTTTTTGCTTCTGGTAGCAGTAATTCGTAAAAAAGGAGCGGATTCAAGATGAAAAAGTGTTTTATAGTCTGTCTTGCAATTATTTTGCTCGTGGTTTTAAGCAGCTGCTGGGATCGGCGCGAGCTGGATGCTATATCCATTGTAACGGCAGTAGGTATTGATAAATCAAAAACTGAAGAAAAAATACTAACTACCTTTCAGATAATGAAACCCAGTGCGTTAAAGACATCCGGTCCTTCAGGCTCGGAAGAGCAGGAAGGCGTCTGGAATTTGTCATCTACCGGATACACCATCTTTGATGCCGCCAGAAATGCCACGATGCAGACAGATCGCAAATTATTTTTCCCTGAAAATAAGGTTATCGTCATAGGAGAGGAAATAGCAAAATCTGGTATAGCTCCCTTCTTGGATTTTTTTCTTAGGGATCCTGAACCCAGACGGTTAAGCTGGTTGTTAATAGCAAAGGGCGAGGCTAGTGATATTATAAAGGCCAAGCATGAGCAAGAAAATATTCCGTCAAAAGCCATTAGGGGTATGATAAAAGCCAGCAGTGCTACCTCAACAGCCGTTCAGGTTAATCTCAATGATTTTGCAAAATGTCTTTCAACCCCAGGCATTGACCCTGTCGCATGCCGCATTGAATTAGTTGGTGATGGTAAGCAAAGCGATAAAAAAATGTGTGTTACAGGTGCCGCTGTCTTTAAAAAAGATAAGCTGGTAGGGTGGCTGGATCGCCCCGAAACTCGCGGTCTTAACTGGGTTTTGGGAAAGGTGAGCAGCGGCATTATCGTTGTCAAATCGCCAAAGGAAGAAGACAAAGACGTTGCACTTGAAATAATAAGAGCCGGCAGTAAAATAACTCCTGAAATTCGAGACGGTAAAATAACAGTTACCGTTGAAATACATGAAGAAGGCAACCTAGCAGAGCAAATGTCAAGTGTGCAACTGTCGAACGCAGAGGCTTTTAAGGAACTGGAAAATCGAAAAGCACAGGTAATAAAAAACGAAATAAATGCAGTTTTAGATAAAGCACAAAAGGAGTGGGGAACCGATATCTTCGGATTTGGCGAGGCTATACATCGAAAGTATCCCAAGGAGTGGAAAGAGCTTAAGGGGAAATGGCGAGATGAGTTCCCTAAAGTCGACATACAGGTAAAAGTCGACGCAAAGCTTAGAACTGCCGGTGTTTCTACAGCACCCAGTAAGGTGAGGTAAGACGTTAGAAAGGATATAGCTATGCTGACAATGTTACTTATATTACTTATATTATTAATAATATTTTTAGAGGTTCCGGGGCTCATCCAAAAGAAACTTTGGAGGGAACTTGCAGCCTTTTTTGTACTTCTTACTGTTGGTTTTGTCCTGAGCCTTTTGCAGATTATGAAGGTGAAAATACCAAGCCCTAATGATGCAATAATATTTATTATAGAATCCATATCAAAAAGGTTCGAGTAACACAAGCAATGCATCACGCTCAGTCTGCATTATAATGCGTGGTGCTTTTTGTATGCATACCTTTCATGGCGTAACTTATATACTGCATCAAAATCTTTTTTTTAACGTAGTCAGTAGTAAAAAGTCTGATATAATATATATAAATATGCCATGGTGGTGATGAAATTGAATGCGGAACAACGCAGAGATAAAATCTTAGATTTACTAAAGTCACATCAAGAACCTTTATCCGGCAATGAGCTTGCAAAAATCTTTGAGGTTACCCGCCAAATAATAGTACAGGATATAGCCATTCTAAGGGCTTCCGGAAAGGATATTATCGCAACCGCTCAAGGATATATGATGAAAAAACCCTTCCGGGTCTGCACTAAGCAGATAGCCGTTTGCCATAACGAAGGAGATACTCAGGAGGAACTTTTGACCTTTGTTGAATGTGGCTGCAAAGTGATCGATGTAATAGTCGAGCACCCTTTATATGGCGAGCTTCGAGGCATGCTAATGCTATCCAATTCTCAAGATGTAGATAACTTTTTAAGTGCCGTAAACCAGCATAAGGCAAATCTACTTTCCCGATTAACAAATGGTGTCCATATTCATACGGTGGAGGCCATTAATTTTGACTGCATCAGCAGAGCCGAAAAACAGCTGAAAGAAAAAGGCTTTTTACTTGAATAAATATTTTTTTAAAACTAGTTGACTATTCATGTGTATATACAGTATAATAGTTGCTAAACATATCTAGTTTTTGCATTAAAACACGCAAAAACTAAAAAAATTGAAAGGACTAATGTGCAATGAAAACCAAACAACTTGTCACAAGTGCTTTACTTACGGCTTTATCACTGCTTATACCAATTGCCTTTGGGGGTTATCTTCGGATATATATTCCGCCCTTTTCGGCTACTTTAGCATCACATGTACCTTCAATGATATCTATGCTAATCAGCCCAACAGCCGCGGCAATGGTAGGATTGGGTTCTTCACTGGGTTTTTTGTTAATATTAGGGCCTGTTGTAGCGGCCAGGGCATTTATACATGTAATCTTTGGAGTTGTCGGTGCTTACTTAATAAAAAAGGGGTTTTCTTTTTCCAAAACTCTGCTGTTTGTAACTCCGATCCATGCTCTAGGTGAGGCTTTAATAGTCCTTCCTCTGGGCTTTGACCTGTATACAGCCTTTGTCGTAGTAGGCATTGGGACTATTTTACATCATTTAATTGACAGTGCTGTAGCCATAGGCTTAGTAAAGGTGCTTTCAACCGGTTTGTCTTTATCCGGAAAAAACCTTTAATCAGCCTTTATCCACGATAAAGATTCTTACTTGCTTTTTCAGCAGCTTAACTCTCTTTTAACTATATCATCCAGGATAATCCCTGCTTCCTTTATGACATTAAGACACCTAACCTCGTCGTTATGGTGTTTTTCTTTTAATTTCGGACAGTTTATATCTCCCATCTTATCCCTATATTGATTCAAAAACTCCTTTTCCAAAGTCTTTATTCTATCGCTTTCATGTGCCCTGTCCTTTACAAAAAGCACACCTAGCGCCATTATGCCCCCTGTCAGCGCACCGCACACACTGTCGATACCCATGCCCCCGCCAAAACCCGCAGCCATTTTCAGTGCATTTTTATCCAATCCCAATTTATATACATCATTGGCTGCATAAAGGATTGTTTCTGCACAATTCAGGTTATGCTCTTTAGAATAGTATTCTTCTATTTTTTTAATTAGCACAATAATCTCTCCCTAAAACTAATCTTTGTTTTATTTTAAAAGAGATGCCCCATACTAAGATATGATAAAGGAATAATTGGCAAAGGATGCAAATTTTTTCCCCATTGATTTTAATATATGCTCCCGAGCCTTTATTTCCAAGGAATCATCCAATTCCTCAAGGTTTGCGATATTATACTTATTTTTCAAGGCTATTGCTATAATTTCATCACAGAGCTTTGGGTTTTTGGGAAGGAGCGGGCCGTGCAGATAAGTTCCGATAGCGTTTTTATAACGCACTCCTTCGGTTTTATCCTCGCCGTTGTTTCCAAAGCCTGAAATTACTTGTCCAAGAGGCTTTAAGCCATTTAGGTTTGTCTTTCCTATGTGGTTTTCAAATCCGACAAGGTAATAATCCTCAGTTTTTACTACTATATTGCCCACAAAGTGGATATCTGCGGGTTCGGTATAAAAGTCAAAAAGGCCTAACCCGTCAGCAGTTCCTCCTTTGCCTTGATAGTATTGACCCAAAAGCTGGTATCCACCACATATGGCAAGCAGAACTTTGCCTTGCTCAACTGCATCTTTGAGGTTTGCTTTTATGTTTTTCATATCGCGCACCGCCATACTCTGTTCACTTGCAGCACCTGCACCGACAAAAAATATATCCACATCTTTAAAATCTGCTTTATCCCCCATGTGATGCTCCATGACATCCAACTGAATATTTCGCCATTGGCAGCGTTTAAACAGTGCAAGGACATTGCCGGTATCGCCATATAAATTCAACAGCTCAGGATACAGATGGCACATGGTAAGTTTCATTATCCTCATTTCTCTCCTTTAATATTTTTTGGATGTCAAAAAGCAGGCTGTAGTTCAGTAAAATATATCCTACATCACTTTCGGATTTAACGATACCATCAACAACATCCTCAGGCTTTTCTGTAATGATTAGCTTTTCAGGCTCTACACCCGCATATTTTAGCCGAAGTGCAACATCGTATCTTCGTTGGCCGAACAATATATAGCCATATATTGATTCATCAACTTCCTGCAATATCTCAAAGTTCGTATCCCACAGCCACGAAACATCCCGGCCGTCTTGTGGAAGGTCATTGATGCCAATAGCTACGGTTTTCAAGCCTGAATCCCGACTTACGACCTTCATTGACTCATTAAAGCCTATCGGATTTTTAGCAAGATTTAAAGTAATGGGTTTTTGAATATAAAATTTTTCCATTCTCCCGACTTGAGGTCTGTAGGTTTCAATGCCCTTTAATACGATTTCCGGAGTATTTCCCGCTAAAGCTCCGCAAGATGCAGCTGCCAATGTGTTATAGATGGAATATGTATCGCTGATATTTATATCTGTTTCTACTATGAAGTCTTTATCCTTGCCCCAAATAATCAATTTCCTTTTTCCTGCTTTATCCTCTATAAATGCTCTAAAGTCGGGCACAGGTCTTGTAAAGCCGCATTTTTTACATATGTAGTGACCTAACTGTCCGTAATAGCAGTAATTGTAATGTAATCTATTGCCGCATTTTTTACATAAAACGCCATCCCCGGCCAAGCCTTTGCTGCCCATGTCTGCTTCGGTTTCAATACCATAGTAATACTTCATGTGAGGCAGCCCATCACCCAGACTAACCAATACCGGGTCATCTGCATTTATTAATAATACTGTGTCTTCAGATGTTTTAATGGCTGTTTTGATTTTATCCAGGAGGGCATCCATCTCGCCGTGTCGGTCTAACTGATCTGCAAATATATTTGTAAATACAATAATATGCGGCTTTATATGAGCCATTACTTTCGGCAGTGATGCCTCATCCACTTCCAAGCATGTATAATCCCACTCAAGACTTCCAAGGGTACTGCTGTTTATAAATGCCGAAATCAGCCCTGAATTCATGTTGGCACCCAGCTGATTGCAGACACAGGAATGACCTGATTGACGAATTATGGAATATATCATGTTATTTGTTGAAGTTTTTCCATTTGTTCCGGTAACAAATATTATTTTATCTCTTACTTTTGAACCAAACCATGTAAGAATATCGGGGCACAGTCTAAGAGCCAACTCTCCTCCTATATTCGTTCCCTGATGACCTGTCAATTTAGCAAGTGCCGAGGTCATTTTTGCTGCTATTACAGCCAGGATTCTTCTCAACTTATGTCCCTCCCCTTAAACTACGACCTTAATCAATAAAACTGTTTTTATTATAGCATTAGAAATTCTGTGATGCAATTTCTGTTAATAATGGAGATTATGCAGTAAAAACATTAAGGGAGTGTCTTGCTAATCATAAAAAAGCAAAACACTCCCTTGCGATGCAGTTATAGTTTACAAGGAGTTTATTTCCTCAGTTGTATAAAGTTTTATTCCGGCAGATTGCAGAACTTCTACTGCCTTTTCGGGGTCCTCAACTCTAAATAGTATGAGGGCTCGTTTTCCGTTTCGCTTTATAAACGAATAAAGGTACTCAATACTCACGCCGGCTTCATTCAGCGTTTGAAGAGCTAGATTTAAACCGCCGGGCTTATCGGCTACTTCAACAGCCAAAACTTCAGTTGTACTGACCGGAAATTTCTCGGCTTTTATGGCGGCAACTGCTTCTTCCGGTTTATTTACAATCATGCGAAGAATACCAAATTCCGTAGTATCTGCAATGGATATTGCGCTTATATCAATATCATTTTTCTCGAGAATATCAGTAACTTGAGAAAGTTTGCCGGGTTTATTTTCCAAAAACACCGATATCTGTTTTACAAACATAAAACCCCTCCGTTCATTTTGCTTGGAATAAACCTCTTACAGCTTTCTTTTATCAATAACCCGTTTTGACTTGCCTTCGGTTCGTTCAATGGTATGTGGTTCAACCAGTTTTACGTTAACATTGATTCCCAGAGTTGTGTAAATTGACGAAATGATTTTTCTTCGAACCTCTTCCAGTTTCCTGACTTCATCAGCAAACAATTTTTCTGAAACCTCTACCAAAACTTCCATAGAATCAAGGTTGTCTTTGCGGTCTACAATAATTAAGTAGTGAGGCTCCGCATCGCCGGCAGTCATCAAGGCACTTTCAATTTGCGACGGGAACACATTGACTCCTCTGATAATGAGCATATCATCCGTTCTGCCTAAGAGTTTTTCAATTCTGGCATGAGTCCTGCCGCAGGAACACGGCTCGTAGGAAATGGACGTAATATCTCTCGTCTTATATCTGATAACAGGCAAGCCTTCCTTATCAATGGTTGTAATTACCAGCTCGCCCCTTTCACCCTCGGGCAGAGGTTCTTCTGTATTCGGATCTATGATTTCAGGAATAAAGAAGTCCTCAAATATATGAAGGCCTTGCTGCTCCATGCATTCGCAGGCTACACCCGGACCGATTACTTCGCTTAATCCATAAATATCCAATGCCTTAAGCCCAAGCTTTGATTCCAATTCTTTGCGCATATTATCCGACCATGGTTCTGCTCCAAATATTCCGGCCTTTAGGTTTAACTCCTCGTGCTTTATTCCCATTTCTTCCAGGGTTTCAGCAATACACAGAGCATAAGAAGGAGTGCATGCAAGGATTTCGGTTTTTAAATCCTTCATCAGCATCACCTGACGGCGGGTATTGCCACCAGAGGTAGGAACTACTACCGCACCCAGTTTTTCCGCACCATAGTGGAAACCCAATCCGCCTGTAAAAAGGCCATAGCCGTATGAAATCTGGACTACGGATTCCCGCTTTCCGCCACCCATCGTAAGACATCTTGCTATTAACTCAGCCCAGTTGGCTATATCCCTGCGGGTGTATCCAACTACTGTCGGCTTTCCGGTTGTGCCCGAAGAAGCATGAATTCTGATAATTTCTTCAAGAGGCACAGCAAACATATTGTAAGGATAATTATCTCTTAAATCCTGCTTAGTGGTAAACGGCAGCAGCTTCAAATCTTCAAGGCTATTGATGTCTTCAGGGATTATTCCTCTTTCCTGCATCTTTTGCCTGTAACTTTCTACATTGTGATAAACTCTGTCTATGGTTTCTTTTAGCTTTTCAAACTGATATGAACGGAGCTGGTCTCTACTCATACATTCTCTTGCTTTATTCCAGTGCATAAGCGTCCCCCCTAACTTGAAATTTTGCTTTAGAATGTAATATTCATACTAACTATCTGCGATACTAGATTTTAATAGTTAAGTAAAATTATATAATATAATATCAAAAATGCAACCAATATTTTAAACTAGATTAAATTGCCAGGTTCAGGCTTTTCTTAGTCTTGGTGTAAAAAGTTAAGTGTATATTCATATCTTAACTTTTTGTTAGTATCATAGCTCTCCCCATCCATACATTTTATTTAATCCGCAAAGGGCCACTGCAGTCGCCCCCATCAGACCGCCATCATTGCCAAAAGGAGATGCCTTAATTTTTAAGTCCTCATTTGCTCTCAAGTATATGGAGCGCCGTATGTATTCCCATAGTGTTTTTTCAAAAAGAGGAAACGACAGGGATACACCTCCACCGATTACTATCATTGCGGGGTTTAATAGGTTGCAAGCTCCAGCTATGGCTTTACCCAGGTAATAACCTTCTAATCTGAATGTCTCCAGTGCAATAAGGTCTCCTTCTTCTGCAAGAGCTGCAATGGTTCTTGCATCTGTGATTTTGCCATGAATTAACCGGTTTCCACCAAGTTCAATGTAATTTTTCACTATTCCGCCACCTGCAGCATACATCTCAAGACACCCTCGCTTGCCACATTTGCACCGGCGCCCATGCTCAACTACGGTCACATGGCCCATCTCCCCGGCACAGCCCGTAGCTCCGTAGTATATTCTATCTTTTAAGAATATACCCCCTCCGACACCATTAGAAACCGTAAGATATAAAAAATCTGATACATTTTGGCAAACCCCAAAAAGCCGTTCTGCCAAGGCACATGCTTGTCCGTCGTTGTCTGCATACGCGGGTATTCCAAATTGCCTGCTGAGTATAGAACCTAGAGGTATGTCCCTTATTCCGGAAAAAGAAGCCTCAATCCAATATCCTCTTTTAGGGTCTGCCAAGCCCGGGATGGTGACTCCAATTACTTTTGGAGTGTAATTCTCGTTTTTCTCTAAAAGTTCTTGCGCGGCGGCAATAATTGATGTCACCAGTTCATTCCCTGTTTTTTCAAAACATGTATAGCGTTTTTTCGCATATATTTCGCCTTTTTCACTTACAAGACCAACTATGTATTTTGATCCACCGATGTCTATTGCCAGTACCGCAGGCTTTGTCATGCTAAATCCCCCAATACGAATAATGTTCACAAAACCTATAAATATTTCTCTGGGTTGATTATCATCGATAGGTATGGAACAAGATTTGATGACATGCAAAAATAAAATCTTAGTCTAACTTAAGAGCCGAATCAAAACTTACTTCCGATGGTTCGAAGTTTATTTTTTTTGTAAACTCAAAGGCTTCTCTGGCACCAAAGGTCCGCTCCATGCCACTGTCTTCCCATTCAACCGAAAGTGGACCATGGTAACCTATTTGGTTTAATTCTCGGATAATACCATCAAAGTCAACATTACCATGACCTAGGGATACAAAGTTCCAGCCCCTTCGAGTATCGCCAAATTCAATGTGACTGCCCAATATTCCTGCCTTCCCGTCTAACTTTACTTTTACATCCTTCATGTGAACGTGATATATCCTATCAGCAAAATCTCTTATGAAGATACAAGGATCTATACCCTGCCATACCAGATGAGACGGATCGAAGTTAAGTCCCAAGGTGGGGCGATAGTCAAAGGTCTTGAATAGTTTTTCGGTGGTATAGTAGTCAAAGGCAATTTCAGTGGGGTGCACCTCTAAAGCGAATTTAACATTACACTGGTCAAATACGTCAAATATTGGGGTCCACAGTTCTTTGATTTTCCAAAAGCCCTCTTCCACCATCGTCTGGGGAGTCTGAGGGAAGGAATACCAATACGGCCAGATAGGAGAACCTAAAAAACAAGTAACGATATGTATGCCTAGTTTCTCTGCTGCCCTTGCAACAGTTTTCATCTCTTCTATTGCCCATGCACGGATTTCATCAGGCTTCCCTGATAAGTCGCTAGGTGCAAAGTTATCCAGTCTCGGATCCCAGTTGTCGCCAACACATTGTCCAATGAGATGAGCTCCTAATGCCCAAACTTTAAGGTTATACTTTGACAGGGTAGCTTTAAAATCTGACACATATGAATCCTCCCGGATAACTTTATGGACATCCAGGTGTGAATGACAAGCAACTTCTATGCCTTCATAGCCTATAGAACTTACCATTTTGCAAAGTTCATCCAATGGCATATCGCCAAACTGTCCGGTAGTTATTGTGATTGGTCTTTTCATAATATTGCTCCTTTCTCACTTTACATCTATAGTCTTGCCAAGCTTTGCCGACTCCTCATTTGCAAAAATTACATTCATGGCATGGATTGCGCTCTCACCGCTTAAGGCAGAAGGGGTATTCGTAATAATACTGTTTACAAAAGCATCTATTACCCCTGTGGATGTTCGCCCACCGCTGGTCTGCTCTTTGTTGGATGTAAGAAAGTCCAATTGATATGGTGTAACATCTCCATTCCTTTTCTCGATAATGAGGGAATACTTCGGATCATCATATAAGCGGATAACTCCATCTGTGCAGTAAAGCTTTGTCGAGTTATCTTCAACACCGTAATTGGTCCAACTCACATGCATAGTCCCAACAGCTCCACTCTCTAGAGTATAAATGCAAAAGGCATTATCATCCACAGATACAGGTTTACCATCAGGGAGCTTTTTGTCCAAAGTTGTAACAACAGCCGAGGTTTTGACTATCTTCTGACCCGTTATGTAATATATAAGGTCTGTCTTGTGCACGCCAAGGTCTGCAAGAGCGCCGAAAGATGCTATGCGCTTGTCGAGAAACCATGAATCCTTACTGCCTGTCCAGCCCTCCGGACCCGGATGACAAAACTTAGTCTCGAATGTAATTACCCTGCCCATCTCACCGCTCTGGAGTATCTCTTGTGCCTTCATATGGGCCTTTGCCAGCCGTTGATTTAATCCTATCATGAGAAACTTCCCGGATTTTTGGGCCTCTTCTACCATGGCTTCACAATCTTGCCGTGTAGTGGCCATGGGTTTTTCGCATAGAACATGTTTCCCTGCCCTGAGGGCAAGAATAGAAATAGGTGCATGATATATATTTGCAGTGCATACACTCACTGCATCCAAATCTGAAGCCAATAGAGATTCTAGAGAGTCAAAAGCTCTGCCGCCATACTTTTCAGCCATAGCCTGAGCCTTTTCCGGCACCATATCAAAAAAGCCGACAATCTGACAGTTAGGGTTTTCTGAATATTCAGGCGCATGACGAACTTCAGTGATTTTGCCGCAACCTATAATACCTATTTTTAGCATAAGATTTCTCCTTATATAATATATTTAGGCTTTTAAACAGGTAAACCTATGAACCTGCTTGTAAATTTTTTATAAGGTTTGCTTGATTCATAATTACAAGTTGTTTTTTAAGTGGTAATATTAACTGGACTTTTTGCTGTTCTGTAGTTTCTGCATTAGAACTGCAATTACTATAATTGCGGCACTTATGGCACCATTTAAGTAAGTAGAAACATCCGCAGCCGTAAGTATGTTGCTTATCATTTTAAACATGAGGACACCGATGAATGTCCCAATAATTTTGCCTTTACCGCCGCTCATGGATGTACCGCCTATTGCCACTGCGGCAATGGCATCCATTTCAAATCCTGTAGCTGCAGATGCTGCCGCCACAGCCGTAGTACGAGAAGCATAAATTAGAGAAGTAATGCCGCACATAATACCTGTTACAATAAAGGTACAGGCCTTTACCAAGTCTACATTAATGCCCGAAAGTCGAGCGGAAGTCTCATTGCTGCCCACAGCATAGATATACTTGCCGAACTTGGTATGTTTCATAATGATATCGAATATGATACCTGCAGCGCAGAAAATTATCATCAGGTATGGAATTTTAAATTTCGGTGTTATGTAAATCCCACCGACGGCCAACATTCGCAAGCTCTCATAATATTCTTTATTTACCGTAAACGGGCCGCCAGAGCCAAAATGATTAATAATGGAGCGGCATGCGCTTTGCATGGCCATGGTTGCTATCATGGCAGGAATTCCGCCCTTTGTAACCATGAGACCGTTTAGTCCTCCTAAGATAAAACCTACTACGATACAGAAGAGAAGCATAATAAAAATACTTCCGGTGTTATTAAGTACAAGTATGCCAAAACTGCCGATGAAGGCCACCTGTGATCCTACAGATATATCTATAAGGCCTGCAGATATTACCATGCTCATGCCCATAGCAATAAGGCCCACCATAGAGCTCTGTACAAATATGTTGGATATGTTCGTCCATGTAAAGAAATTCTTGTTGACGCTTGCAGCGATTATCACCAGCAGTATAAAAGAAAGAATAAAGCTGTATTCCGTAATCAGCATTTTATATAGATCTTTTGGATATTTAGTTTTATTAGACATGTTTTTTATAGTTTTGAGCATATCTTTCACCCTCCAAATTTGCACCGGTAGAATAGTACATTACATTTTTCTCGGTCATCTCATGACGATTTAAAATGGCATTAATTTCGCCCTTGTAGAGCACAATACAGGAATCTGCTACCTTATAGATTTCAGGGAACTCCTGGCTGAATATGATGATGGCCTTTCCTGCTCGAGCCAAATCTAGTATGAGGCGGTATATTTCAAACTTAGTGCCTACGTCTATACCTTGAGTCGGATTGTCAAAAAGCATTATTTTTGCATCGGTTTCCAGCCACCGGCCTAAGATAACTTTTTGTTGATTTCCACCCGAAAGAGAGGTAATAGGGTTTTGGGGTTGCTCTGTTTTTATGGATAATGCCTTTTTTTGACGCAAAAAACGCTGGCTCTCGATTTTGGAGTTTATAAAAAATCTCTTATGCTTGGTATTAAAGTATCCCATTGAAATGTTGTCATAAATAGAAAGATCATTGTGGATACCCCGCTCCTTCCTCATTCTCGGTACCATTACTATCCCATGGCAAAGGGAGTCACGTATATTTGTCCCTGCTTTTAAATGAATTCCGTCAACTATAATTTCACCCTTATACGGTATTATACCGTAGAGGGCATCGGCTATAGCGTCACAGCCGCTCCCATGTAGGCCGGTTATGGCCAGTACCTCACCTTCATGTAAATCAAAGCTAATATTTCTAAAACCTTCGCCAGTCAAGTTTTTCACTGAGAGTGCTATCTTTTCCCCAAAGCTGCTTATTCGCTTCGAAAATTCATCGTCAGCCAACTGGCGGCCTATCATAAGCTCCGTAATACCGTTTTCGTCCATATCTTTTAAATTGCCTTCGGCCACTAACTTGCCATCGCGAAGGACATAATATGTTTCGCATATTTCAAAAATCTCTGGTATCTTATGTGATATATATATGAAACTGACGCCGCTATCTCTAAGCTGGCGCATTATTGAGAAAAGATTTTCTATCTCATTTGTGGAAAGTGCAGTTGTAGGTTCATCCATTATTATAAGCTCACACTTAAACAGCAAAGCCTTGGCTATTTCCACCAACTGCTTATCGGCCGCAGGCAACTTTTCCACCGGCGAATTAGGGTCGATCTTAACCTTCATACGCTCAAAAACCTTATTGCAACGACTTATCATCTCTTTTTTGTTCAAAAACCCAAACTTATTAGTTATTTCATTTGCAAGGAACATATTCTCAAATACCCTAAGGTCATTGCATAAATTCAATTCTTGATGTATGAGACGTATCCCATGCTGATTTGCAATCTTTGCATTAGCAATATTTACCTTTTCGCCGTTGATGAATATTTCTCCTGAAGTCGGGGGATAACTGCCTGCAAGTACATTCATGAGCGTGGATTTGCCGGCACCGTTTTCACCTAAAAGGCCGACTATTTCTCCAGGTCTCACGGTAAAGTTTACATGGTCGAGAGCTCGCACAGGTCCGAAGTCTTTAACGATGCCCTTCATTTCAACTAGCATTTTATGTTTGCTCCCTTCAATGATTATCATAAAAGCCGGCCAGGGTTTGCCGACCGGCTTTTATAGTCAGTGTCTAAATAATGATTAAAATTTCCCTATAGAATATCTTTCTTTGTAGATATCACTGTTCCTGTACTCTTCAAAATCATATGTAGCATCGCCTGCATTGCTGATAGAGAAAGATGGAATCAAATACTGACCGTTTACTAAGTTGGCTCCTGTGTATTCTTCTCCATAAAGATGTGCTACTGAAAGCCGTAAAGCTTCGCGGATAAAGGACGGCGCAAAATAAAATGTGCAGAATTTTACGGGGAGTTTGGTGTTTTCGAATTTTACAAGAGTGTCTTCGCGACCACCTACTGATGTGATGAGTTTTATATTGATTTTAGCCGGGCCTGAATATGCTTCAAGTGCATTCATGAGGCCATCAACGATTTCATCATCATGGGTGACTATAAGGTCCAGCTCCTCTATTTCTTCAACAGTGTGGGCATTGAGCCAGTCTTCCATCTGACCCTGGGCCGTTTCTGTAGACCAATCGGTCACAAAGGTGTTTGCAACCTGTTTAAATTTGGGTTCGATAACTTCATCCATGCCTTCATTGCGCTGGGAGGTAACGGTAGAACTATCACCTACGAAGCGAAGATACTGCACTGAATCCATATCAGCATAGTATTTATTAATATACTCGCCCATCATCTTGCCAATACCCACATTATCGCCCATGATTTCGCCGACTAAGCCCTCAAAGTTGCTGATAAGACGGTCGTAAACTACGAGTTCAACACCAGAATCGATGATACTCTGAGCAGCACTTCTCAAGGCTTCACCTTCCATAGGCCATAACATAATCAGATCTACATCGCCTCCTGCCAAAAGGTTCTCTATTGAAGTAATCTGATCGGAAGCCTCAAGCCCATCCTTAACCACTATTTCAAGACCATCATATTCCGTCATTAAGGCCTCTGCTTCCATCTTGGCATGAGCAACACTCTCGCCAGTAAAGCCGTGGTCTCCCGAAGGAATCACAACACCGATTTTGAACGACTTCGTTTCAGCCTGTTCTTTAGGTTCTTCCGGACTAGTTGCGGAATTATTGCTACCACATCCGGTCAACAACAAAACCACCATGGCTACAGTAAGAATTAAAGACAAAAATCTCCTCATTTTAATATCCTCCTTTTGAGTTTTTATTTTTATGATAATAGGCTTTCGCCTTATTATCCAAAGTCAATAAAAGGTTTTGATGACTCTGATATAGCAGTCGGCTTTTTGCTTACTGTTTTGATTAATTATGTATATTAAATATGATTTTAGTATAAAAATCTTCATTATTTAATTTCATTGTCAATATGTAGTGTGCTTTTTTATAATAAAAACAATATATGGATATTACATATTTTTGAGTAATATTATAATATCTTCTAGATTTGCAGTTCCTGTTACCTTAAGTTGCTTTATTACTATGCTTGATGCCGCACTGCCGACATAAGCAGCTTCCTCATAAGTAGCTCCTTTTGTTAATGCAAATACCGCTCCAGCATTGAACGCATCTCCTGCACCAACAATATCTATGGGGCCTTTCACAGGAAATGGTGGAATTTTATGGGAATTGCCGTCAAACAAGACGCTGCCATACTCTCCCAGAGTCACATATATAGGCATGTGCTTTTTTTTATAGAGCAGCTCTGCATACTTAAGTGCCGTATCTCCATCTATAACCTGAGCATCTATGCCGAATATTTTAGAAATTTCCTTTTCATTGCATTTTAAAATAGAATTGTTGAATCTATCTATATATCTGCGTGAATCTACATAGAACACAACACTACTATATATCCGTGCCAGGTTACCCAAAAATTTTCTTATATGAGAAGTTACAGCCGCAAAATCTTCTTCTTCAAACTGGTCACATATGATTACTCCATCGCTTAATTCAGCAACCGCTTTAATGTTTTCAATTAGCTTTTCCTGAAGAGCCATAGGGGTTTTAGAAAAATTTTTTATATCAATTCTATTCATTTCATGCTCAGAATCTTTTTCTAAGCGTATAGGCTTTTCGTATGCGCAGGTATATCGCTTTTCCGTATGAATCATAAATGATGTATCTGCACCTACCTCTTTGAGACATTTTTCCAGCTCGTATCCATCGCCGTCTTCACCCAATATACCCACACAGTATACTTTTGCCCCCAACGAGCAGAGGTTATTTACTATAGTACCTCCGGCACCGGCGTAAATTTTCTTTTTTACTACCTGGTATGCTGTAAGTCCTGTTTCTAGAGAAATCTCATCCAAAGCTCCATCTATGTATAAATACTTATCAATGCAAAAGTCTCCAAACACTGTTATGACCGGCTTTTTTCGGCTCTTTAAAATTTCTATTAACGCTTTGTTATTCATGCTATTTTTCATCCTCTATAGCTATTGCAAACTTTGCTATACTTGGCAGAGTATCTTTGTGCAGGCCTTGAATATAGTAACTCTTTCCGCCATCGGCAACGGTACGAGTAAGTATTGTCTTCCAGGGTCGAAAGTAATATCCGGGGTCTGTCTTTGGCGGAATAGTGCTGTAACCTCCATCAGGTATAGGCTGTATATCCATTACTCCTGTGGTAAAGTTAGTGATTCTTTTTCCCCGCTGATGCGCAACATTCCGCGCCATAGAAAGGGCTTTTAAGTATACTTCAGGACCTGTGACGGCTGAACCAAAGTTGAGATATACTCCGTTTTCAAGGTTTGTTATAGTCTGGGTGTATATGAGAAAATCACGGTAGGATGCTTCACCTAGAACTCTGCCATCCGTATTCGGATGCTCATGTAATATGTCATTTCCTATACCAATATGTACTGTACAAGGCACGCCCATATGATAGCCGTTTGCTAAAACACTGTATTCTTTATAAGGAAGGTCGTTTTCCCATATGTAGCGGCCAATAGCCTCGCCGGCGCCTAGGCCATCTTCCACGCCTTCGCTTAAGATGTCGTTTATCATTCCGGTCTCATGCCATAGGCCAAACTGGCCCTCGCTTACATATTTGGCCACTGATTCACAGGTCTTGCCAATCAAGGAAAATTCAAAGTCATGTATACTTCCTGCACCATTGGTGGCAAAGTGAGTTACGAGCCCCCTCTTCATAAGTTCTATCATGTATAAGGAGCAACCCGTGCGTATAACATGTGCACCATACATAAGAATTGATGCAGCATTTTTCTTTTTTGCATCGACAATAGCTCTGGCAATGGCTCTTACTTTCTCATCATCAATAATGGCAGGAGAACTGTCAACAGGAATGATAGTACTTAACAGATCTACATCGTGTTTCCTCTCATCTAAGGATTTTATATTCAGTTTTGACGTATCAAACATTTTAAAGGGCATAATATCAATCCTACCTTTTACCAAGTATGAATTTTAAAAGCCTACTAGTATTTGTAAAATCAGGAATGACACAATCGGCTCCTGCTTCTAAAAGTCGCTGCCGTTTCCACTGATTAACCGAGGTATCCTTCAGTGTCTCGTTACTGGCTACAGCTACCGCATAGCCACCTACATTCTTGGTAAGTAATATTTCTACATACCCGTCACCAAAGGAAATGAGCCTATTTCCCTTTACGCTCTTTTTCTCTATCAAATTTTTTAGAACCTGTTCCTTTGAACAGAGGATGCTATTGGAATCCGTAGCGCCGTGGATTGATTCAAACATATTTGAAACACCTAAAAGACCGGTTTCCTTAAGCACGTCTACTTCATCGGTGCCGCTAGTTAAATAGCATTTTATGCCCATCTCATTTAGAGCTATAAGGGTATCCTTTACGCCAGGAACTAGATAGGCTGCTGGATTTCCTCCATCTTTCAGATAATCTAGCCTACTTTGTATATGTTTCATAAGGCGATACAAGTATTCTTTTTTATACTCCATTGGCTCTTTTGGAACCCCGCCATATTTTTTTACTATCTTACAGAGCTCCAGGCACTGGAAAAAGGTCTGTTTACCTGTAAGCCTATCTATAAAATCAGTGACTATTACTTTTGCATTATCTTTTTCAGGTGCCTTCGGACATGTTAAGAGCTCATCTGTAAAATATTCACACATAATCGACCGCCAACCTTCTCTAAGAAGGCTTACAGTACCATCAAAATCAAATATTGCACATTCAGGAATCTCACCACTGGGATAGCTAATTACTTCAATGTCCCATACATTTTTGAGCTTTTCGCGAAGAGTGCAGATAAGTGAATGTATGTAAAACATGTGAAGGTCTTCGATTTGTTCCATTGAATATGTAGGTGCTATAAGGCAAAGGTCGCAAAGGGATTTCATCCGGCCGCCGTCACGACCTCCGAAACCAATGACGGTCATGCCCATTTTTCGAGCCGTCTGGCAGACTTTTATGATATTTGGTGAGTTGCCGCTACCACTAAAGACAATCAACAAGTCTCCACGACGTCCGATAGTCCGAAGCAGGATACTGTAAGCATCATCGTAAGAGAAGTCGTTGGAAAGACAAGTTATAACGGCATTTGAGTCGTTTAAACATATAGAAGAAAAGCCTTCCCTACCCCATACCCGGCATCCCTTCATCAGGTCGTTTATAGCATGGCTTGCTGTAGCGGCAGAGCCGCCGTTACCTGCAGTAAAGATAAACCTGTCCAAATCTTTGCTGAGCAGGATTTCATCAGCAATAGCACGTAATATATCAAAATCTGTGCTTAATAAAGCATTACTTACCTGACGGGCATATTCCTCCGGTTGAGGCGAACCATTATAATCACAAGATACATGATTTTCCAATTTTTCACCACATTTCGCTATTTTTTAATTGTTAAACGATTATCTCATCAGGTTATGTTATAGCTGCGAGATGTTTCGCCGCAGTTAATCGCAAGTAGAAATTGGTGCTGATGATTCTCTAATAATAAATTTATGTGGGAGTACTACTTTTTTTTCAATATCATTTGTTTTGTTCATACATGCATGTAGTATTTTAAAAGACTTTCTTCCCAGGTCATAGCACGGCTGAGCAACCGTTGTGATGTATGGGTGAAACATTGTAGTATAATCAACATCATCAAAGCCGGTAACGGTAAGATCTTCCGGAACTCGAAGACCCATTTCTTTGGCTGCAGTAATGGCTCCAAGCGCAATGGTGTCTGATATACAAAAAATGGCTGTGGGCCTGTCTTTTTGCTGAAGCAGCTTAAATGCCGCAGCCTTTCCGCTTTTAAACGAATACTCCGCACCGGCTAAGGCAATGTAGTCTTTACGCACTTCGATGCCATGGCGCTCTAAAGTGTCTTTATATCCTTTAAGCCTTAACAATGTGGAAATATAACTGTTGGAGCTGCTGATTGTAGCAATTTTTTTGTGTCCGAGACTTATGATGTACTCCATAACCTCCAGAGTTGCTTTGTAGTTGTCAATAGATACTCTGGGGATATCTAATCCCTTAACATACTCGGAACAGTGGACTATGGGATATTTATCAGCGTATTCTTTTACCCACATGGAATCTATATTGCTTGCAAGGAGTATTGCTCCGTCTCCCCTTCTTTTCTTTAGCATATCCATGCCGTTTTTCTCCCGCTCCTCATCTCCCCCGGTATTGTAAATAAGCGCACTATATCCCGACTTACGGGCCTCATCACCGATTCCCGCAAGGATATGGGCATAATACGGGTTGGTTATATTTGGAGCTACTATAAGGATAACCCTGGTTTCATTTCGCCTGAGATTTCTTGCTGACATGTTAGGCTCAAAGGACAATTTCTCTATAGCCTTATATACGCGCTCACATGTTTCGGGCCTTACCGAACCCTTTTTATTTAAGACTCGTGATACTGTTGCCACTGAAACATTGGCTTCTCTGGCAACATCTGCAATTTTAACCATATAAACCCCTACCTAGATGCAACTATAATAGCCAAATTTTTATGATGATTCGGAATGTAATCCATTACATTTGCTTGAAAAAAATATAAAACAGAATGTAATCCATTACATTCTCAGTATAAACTTATAAAATTATTTTGTCAATATTATTTTGAAAATTATTGTGTTGACTTTTACCATATTATTGCCTACAATAAGGTTAAGTTAATAGACTGCTTAAGGTGCCCATTTGGGAGAATAGGGAAGTCCGGTGCAAATCCGGCGCGGTCCCGCCACTGTAAAGGGGAGCTGTTTAAAAAATATCCACTGATAAATCGGGAAGGGTTAAACAGCTGTGAACCCAGCCAGGAGACCTGCCTTAAGAGTTTGATTTTCCGGGGATGATGGTAAAGTTCACGGTCTAATGACAAATTAGACTGTGAACTTTTTGTTTTCTCCCAAAATCACCTTCGGCAGATTTTAAAAAATGAAAGGATGATCATGTATTATGGAACAACAAAAAACAAAACAACTTGCGCTTACAGGTATGTTTATTGCTTTAAGTGCAGTGGGTGCCCTTATAAAAGTACCCAGTCCTACAGGTACGGTAGCTTTTGACTCGGCACCGGGTTTTGCAGCTGCACTTTTGCTGGGACCCGGTCTTGGAGCATTATCAGCAGCTCTTGGCCACCTTTTTACAAGTCTTTTTGCAGGATTTCCCATGACTTTTCCCATTCATATTATTGTAGCCCTGGAGATGGCAGCATTTGCTGCAGTATATGGCTATCTTGGGAAAAAGAATTTGCCTTTGGCAGTGGTAGCGGTTTCTATTTTAAACGGCGTTATAGCTCCGGCAACATTTATAGTTTTTCCTCAGTTTGGAATGGCATTTTTTGTATCTATGCTTGTTCCTCTTTTGGTAGCCTCTGCGGCAAATGTCATTGTTTCGGCATTGATATACAAAGTTATTTCCGGTACAATCAAAACCGATATTTCTAACAATTAATTTGAGTTTGAGGTTATTGTGGAAATTTTTAAATTTACAGCAGCATACAACTTTTTTATCATAATCAGGAAACAAGATATTTATATTTTTTAGACCAAAATTGACTTCTTGCAGTGCAATCAAGTTTCAGCCATTTCTCTTATCCGCTGTACTGCATATTAGTTCATAAAGATCAAACAAAATATGGAGGTTAGCGCTCAAATGCACGAGAATGATTTGATAGCACCAAATAGAGACGTAAGTTTTATAAAGTTAAACGAAAGCCTTTATATGGTGGTTGCCTGCGATTCTTGCGGCGGGGCCGGTGAAAAAGAAAAAGATGTGGTCAAGGTTCCGCCATATATCGTAGGTAGACTTACCAGTCGAGTTGCCTTAATGGAAACCTTATCAGTAGGATCTGCTCCAAAGGCTTTAACTGCCGCAATTTGCAATGAGCCCGACCCAACCGGCGAAGGCATGCTTTCAGGCATAAGAGAAGAATTAAAAGATATATCACTTGATTTGCCTCTTGTCATTAGCACGGAAAAGAATATGCAGACATATCAAACAGGTTTAGGAATTACTATCATCGGAATTGCAGAAAAACAAAACCTGCGTGTAAATAGAACAATGGCAAATGATAAGCTGTACTGTGTAGGTGTACCTAAGGTGGGTAATGAAATCTATCTGGATGATACTGAAATTGCTACAAGTTTGCTTGTAAAAGAACTGCTTAAAGTGCCTGATATCCACGATATAATCCCCGTAGGTTCAAAGGGAATAAAAGGTGAGGCCCAGATGCTGGCGTCATTTTTAGGATTAAAGCTAAATTGGAAACAAAATCTGCCTATTGATATACAAAAAACCGCAGGTCCATCTACATGTGTGCTGGTAACAAGTCCTGCCGAGCTTAGGATATCACAACCCCAGCCAGTTTGGCTGCTTGCAAAATTTATTCAATAACAAAGAACAAAGGGGCAGTTCATTCAAAAGTCTAGAATGAACTGCCCCATTTGTTTTACTCAAAAAGCACTCCCGCGCCTACAGTTCCCGGGCCTGTATGGACTCCTATGATAGGCCCTACTTGTGTGAATATCTTGGCTTTAATTTGCAGGGCATTTTCCAATGCTTCTTTAAGATATAAACCGGTTTGTTGAGCTGCACCGTGAGCTACCACAAGACTCTTGTATTTTCTGCCTCGAGCCATATCTTGAAAGGCTTGCACAATACTGTTAATAGCCCTTTCTTGGCTTCTTGCTTTGCTGTAAGTGTGATATATGCCATCATCCCCTACCCTAACCACCGGCTTTATGTTTAAAAGAGATCCCATCATACCCTGAACTTTTCCAATTCTGCCGCCCTTCTGCAGATATTCTAGCGTATTTAGTGTGAAAAGTACTTCTACATTCTTCCTTACTGTCGAAAGACCTTCAATAATCTGTAAAGTACTCAGGCCTTCTCTGATATTCTTAGCTGCTTCTACTACCATAAGCCCTATTCCCAGGCTGATAGTTTTAGAATCAACTATGTGGATTTTCTTGCCAAACTTTTCTTTAGCAATATTTGCCGAATTTAATGTCCCGCTTAATCCCGATGAAATATGTATAGATATTATTTCATCATATTCTTCAAGTAAACTGCGATAAATACTGGCAAAGTCCTTAGGTGAGGGTTGAGATGTGGTAGGAAGCTCCTTTGCCTGTGTCAAAAGCTCATAAAATTTATCGCCGGCAATTTCATAATCCAAATACTCTTTGTCTTTAAATCTTATTTTCAAAGGAACTACATGTATGTCATATTCTTTTATAATTTCTTCTGTAAGGTCGGCTGTACTATCAGTCACTAAAGCAATCCTGTTCATTTACATCCTCCGTTTTGACTTGTTTATAAAAACTCCAATGCTCAATATTTATTATTTCGCTAAAAAATGATAAAATCCTTTATTGTATTTAGAAATAAATACTTCTCAAGCCAAAGTATTATAGAAAAAATCAGAAACCTTGACATGTAAATGGTAAAAGTTTAGTATTTAGTAAAGCAATCATATTAATAGATGGAGGTTTTAGAATGAGTAAAGCAAATCCCACGAGAGATGAAGCTTTTGACCTTTTAAAAAAATATAATTCCAACGAGGCTTTAATTCGCCATGCTTTAGCTGTTGAAGCGGTCATGCTCCATTTTGCGGAAATATTTGATGAGCCTGATAAGGAAAAATGGGGTATTATTGGCCTTATTCACGATTTGGATTATGAGATGTACCCCGATCAGCACTGCCAAAAGGTCCGAGAGATACTTGCAAAAGAGGGTTGGCCGGAAGATTATATAAGGGCTGTTCAGAGCCACGGATGGGGAATTTGCTCAGATGTGGAGCCTATTGAAAAAATGGAGAAGGTTCTTTATACCATTGATGAACTAACCGGCCTTATCACAGCAACAGCTCTGCTGCGTCCCAGTAAAAGCATATTGGACCTTAAGACAAAGTCAGTCAAGAAAAAATGGAACCAAAAAAGCTTTGCTGCAGGTGTGAATAGGGAAGTAATCGAAAAGGGTCTAGAACTTTTAGGCCTTGAAAGAGATTTTGTAATTGAGGAAACTATAAAGGGAATGCAAAAGGTTGCAGAAGAAATCGGCCTAAAAGGAAACTTGTGATCAATGTTCATAGAGTAAGAGTGGGTTATTTGGGCCCACTCGAATTTTTTATAAATAAATTATTTATTTCCTTTTCAAGAAAATCCTTGACTTCAATAAGTGAACTAAATTCTTTAAATATAAGCTTTCGGACTTCCTTAGAAGGCCGTCGTAGATCCGGAACACAGATGGGATACATTTTGGCTCGCAAGGCAGCCTTCAAGCCGTTTTCCGAGTCTTCCAATACGATGCATTCATTGGGTAAGCAATTTAATTCTTCCGCCGCCTTTAAAAATATATCAGGTTCAGGTTTACCCCTTAAAACCTCGTCCCCGCACACTATCAAATCAAACCTGTCTTTTACATTAGCGAATGACAGACATTCTTCGGCTTTTTTCCTGTGTGTGGAGGTGGCAACCGCTTTTGGAATAGATACATCTTCGAGAAAATCTATCAATTCATACAGGCCTTCCTTAACCGGGAGCCCATTTTCCTTTATATATTTATTAAAATACGCCAATTTTACTTTTTGGATTTCAGAGTAAGAAAAACGTTCGCCTAGGTACTTCTTGAAATAAGGTAAGGCATCATTGGCATTCAAGCCTGTTGCCCCTGCAATTATATCGGGATCAAGCTTGAATCCTAATTCTTCTCCCGTTTTTTGCCAGGCCAAAGCTGAAATCCTTTCCGTATCAAACATCAAACCGTCCATATCAAAGATAATTAATGATAATTTTTCCATATTTTACAGCACACCATCCCTAATTTCCTTCAATAAATCAAGCATGAGCTTTACTTTAACAATAAAAGATTACTAAGTCAAGCACTTTAATCTTTGCATTTTTTTATGAAACTGCGAAATAGCAATGGCTTTAGCCTTATTGTAAACAGTTAATAAAAAATAAAATTATGTACTTTATAAGTTCATACAGACCCGCTTTATTTTTTGCAAAATACTCAAGCATAAAGGGACGTGCATTAATTTATGATAAAGTTATATTAAATTTATTCCGGTAAGATATCATCTTGCGGGTTAACCAGTCTTGTAACTATTTTTTAATAATATCACTTTTAACTTATCTTTTCATCTCCAACTACATGCACACGAATTAAATTAGTGGTACCCGTTACGTTGACCGGAACACCGGCAGTTATCACAACTAAGTCGCCTTTTTTAACCATTCCGGAACTTACAGCCCCTCTTATTGCCTCAAAAAACATTTCATCGGTTGATGAGGTTTCTTCAACCTTGAGAGGAATTACGCCATGAACAATCTGAAGGGTTTTTAAAACTTTTTCCTTAAAAGTAACCGCTATAATCGGAGTGCCTGGTCGGTATTTTGCAACCGCTCTTGCAGTATAGCCCGACTTCGTGGAAGTAATAATTGCTTTTGCTTTAAGCTCTGAAGCTATAGAACATGTTGCATGGCTTATGGCATCAGTGACAAACTTTGCAGTTATCGGTCTTGCATTTACTGCTCTATACTTTGCATGTTCAATAAGTGCCTGATCAGCCTTCTGTGCTATGCTGGCCATCATCCTTATCGATTCTATAGGATATTTCCCTGCTGCTGTTTCTCCCGACAGCATAATTGCATCGGTTCCATCAAATATGGCATTTGCCACATCTGTAACCTCAGCCCTTGTAGGCCTTGGGTTTCTAATCATGGAGTCTAGCATCTGAGTGGCAGTCACAACAGGTTTCCCTGCCGCATTGCATTTGCCGATAATTCTCTTCTGTACTAAAGGTATATCCTGAACCGGAATCTCAACACCTAAATCTCCGCGAGCTATCATGATTCCATCAGCCGAATTGATTATTTCATCAATGTTCTGAACGCCTTCGCGGTTTTCTATCTTTGCTATTATGTGAACATCATTGCCGCCGTTTGAATCTAATAGCTTTCTTATTTCATTTACATCTGCAGCTTTTCTTATAAACGAGGCTGCTACAAAATCCGCACCCATACCTATACCAAAAATTATATCTTCGATGTCTTTCTTTGCTAATGAAGGCAAATCCAAGGATTTATTAGGTATATTTACCCCCTGCCTATCGCTTAACTGGCCGCCGTTTACAACATTGCAGATAACCCTTTCGCCTCTTATTTCTTTTACTTGAAGCTCTATTAAACCGTCAGACAAAAGTACCCTATCTCCCGGCACCACTGCCTTGGAAATCTTTTCGTAATTTATAAAAGCCTCTTTTTCGTTACCTATTATTGGAGTTGAAGTAATTGTAAATTCCTGACCTTTCTCTAGGGTTACTTTCCCGCCATAAAATGTACCTAAACGTATTTCAGGCCCTTTTGTATCAAGGAGCAAAGCTACATTGGATTTTAATTCTCTACAGGTTTCGCGCAGGACCTTAATTCTCTTGGAATGTTCTTCATGATCGCCATGTGAAAGATTTATACGGGCAATATTCATCCCCGCTCGGATTAATTGACTCATTATATACTTATCTTCGCTTGATGGACCAAGAGTGCATATTATTTTTGTCCTGAGCATAAAATCACATCCTTAAAATGATAATACATCTGACAATTGATATAATTCCATATCTAAAGGTTTAGTAGCACTAAGCACTTTTTCTATATCTGTGATGACCAGTTCTCCGTTTATAAGACCCAGCATTTTATCCTTTGTGTTTTGTATAATTAAATCAACAGCCTTTCCACCGAAACGACTGGCCAATATTCGATCATATGCCGAAGGATTGCCCCCTCTTTGCAAATGACCCAAAATAATAACTCTTGTTTCAAGACCGGTTTTTTCTTGGATAACTTTTCCTACTTCCATACTGTTGGCTGCCCCTTCAGCAACTACGATAATACTGTGCAGTTTGCCTCTTATATAACCCTTTTCAATTTTGTCACATACGGCATTTAAATCAAAGGGAATTTCCGGTACCAAAATAGTTTCAGCTCCGCTGGCAAGGCCGGTATATAAAGCTAGATGCCCAGCTCTTCTTCCCATAACTTCTATAATAAAAGTTCGCTCATGTGATGTGGCAGTGTCTCTAACCTTGTTCAGTGCATCAACCACCGTATTTGCAGCAGTATCAAAACCAATGCAATTATCTGTAAATGCTATGTCATTGTCAATCGTTGCAGGAATCCCGATTGTAGGGATACCAAGTTTTGATAAAGCATTTGCACCTCTAAGAGAGCCATCACCTCCTATTACAATGATTCCTTCAATACCAAAAGCTTCAAGATTTTTTAATGCTTTCCTCTGCCCTTCTTCTGTCTTAAACTCATCACATCTGGCAGTAAGTAAGGCGGTTCCTCCGCGATGTATAATATCGCCTACTGAACTTATATCCAACTTTGCAAAGTCTGAGTTTATTAGTCCCATAAAGCCTCGATGTACACCATAGATTTCAATGCCATAATGTATAGCTTTCCTGACTATCGCTCTGACTGCAGCGTTCATGCCGGGTGCATCTCCGCCGCTTGTAAGTACTCCAATTCTGTTCATGTATCATTACTCCTTTCAACTATAAGTTTTTCTCCAAGATAACATTTTGTGCTTCTTGTGCTTCGGATTCGGGAACTATTACCTCAATATAGCAGCCATGTCTCTTGCTTTTCATTACCTCCCTTGTTGCAACTAGGAAACCTTCACTTCGTATCGCCTCTTCAACTTTAAGGGCAGTTTCTTTGTCTGAAGCTATATATATGACAGTCCACAAATCCACCGGCCTCCTTTTTTCTGGTTTTATAAAGGATAGTTGTAAATTACTGTTGTCCTACCATTAATTTATCCCAAAATAAATAATTTCTCAAGCCAGTCCTTTCGGTAAATAGCTTTAAATTATTGGCCGAAGTGTCAAGCTTTTCATCTAGCAAAAAACTTTTATCAATATCTTTTAGATGTATCACAACTTGTGTACTGCCGGAATGTGAAACAATAAATTCTTTAATATCACTGATAATTTTAGTATCATACTGGCCGGATAAGGGAATCACCATCAGTCTTGCCATATTATTTTTTTCCATCGGAATAATTTCATCCACAATGACCTTTGGTGATTCATCCTCCTTATAACTAATTCTGCCTTTTAGGTACACTTTTGAATCTGCAAACAAATGAGATTTATACCTTTCAAAAATCGCAGGAAAAACTATGGCTTCCATTGTCCCTGTTAAATCCTCAATATCCGCAAACGCCATTATTTTATCGTTTTTAGTGGTTTTGGTTTTTATTGCTGTTATAATGGCACCTATGGTTACAGGCATATTATCCTGAATATTGTTTACATCATTCTTATTCCCAACATAGAAAGTAACATTTTTCGACAATTCCTCTTCATATTCCAACAATGGATGACCGCTTAAGTAGATGCCTAACATTTCTTTTTCCATAGCAAGTAATTCAGCCTTCGGATATTCCGGAATATCGGGTAAAACCTCCTGAAATGCAGGAACATCATCGAGCATTTCAAAAATTGAAATTTGATTTTTTACATTTTCCTTTTGCTGCTTCTGAATACGAACTAAAGTATCTTCATAGATTCTAATAAGTTGAGAACGCTTTGCGCCTAACGATGAAAATGCCCCACTCTTTATCAGACTCTCTAAGGCCTTCTTATTTAATTCGCCGCAAACCTTTTCAATAAAATCGGTAAAAGAAGTGAATTTACCTTTGTCTTTTCTGGCATTTATGATCGATTTTGCGACACTTTGACCCACGTTTTTTACAGCAGTAAGGCCGAATCTTATTTTATCAGACACTACAGTAAAACTTTCGTAACTTTCATTTATATCCGGCGGCAGGACTTCAATATTCATGCGGCGGCACTCATTTATATAATAAGCTACTTTATCAGTATTGTCTATCACACTGGTCAAAAGAGCAGCCATAAATTCTACCGGAAAATGGGCTTTAAGATAGGCTGTTTGATATGCTATAACAGCATAAGCAGCAGTATGTGCCTTATTAAAGCCATAACCGGCAAAATAAGAAATTTCATCAAATATCTTACCTGCTGTTATTTTGTCAATACCATTTTTTATACAGCCTTCTACAAATGACTCCCTCTGAGCAGCCATAACATCCTGCTTCTTTTTTCCCATAGCCTTACGAAGAATATCAGCTTGAGCTAAAGAAAAACCGGCTAATTCCTGAGCAATCTGCATAGCCTGTTCTTGATAAAGAATTATTCCGTAAGTTTCATCTAATATGGGTTTTAGCGCTGGGTGCAGGTAATTTATAGATTTTTGACCATTTTTACTCTTTATAAAGTCATCGGCTGCACCGCTTCCTAGCGGACCCGGTCGATACAAACCTATTATTGCTGCCACATCCTGAAAAGATTCGGGTTTTAATTCCGTAAGCAAATTTCTCATACCTGAACTTTCAAGCTGGAAAACCCCTGCGGTGTTTCCCTGTCCCAGCATTTCGTAAACTTTTTTATCATCTAACGAAAGTTTATCAAGATTTATTTCTTTATCTTTCGTGTGGCGGATAATTTTTATAGTATCCCTTATAACCGTAAGTGTGCGCAGACCCAAAAAATCCATTTTTAAAAGACCCAGTTCTTCAAGAGCAGTCATTGTATACTGTGTTGCAACATTGGAATCGCCTATTTTATGTAAGGGAACGTGTTCAACGATTGGATTTTTTGATATTACAACGCCTGCAGCATGTGTAGATGCATGGCGCGGAAAGCCTTCAAGAGCTTTAGCTACATCTAAAAGCCGCTTGATTCTTTCATTTTCATCATACATTTTTTTAAGTTCAGGGCTTACTGTCAAGGCATTTTCGATAGTCATGCCTATCTCCTGCGGTATCATTTTGGCTATCATATCTACTTCGCCGTAAGGATATCCCATAACTCTGCCGACATCCCTAATAGCGGCTCGGGCAGCCATTGTTCCAAATGTTACAATTTGTGCCACTCGATCTTGACCGTATTTCCTGACGACATAATCAATAACCTCCTGACGCCGCTCATAACAAAAGTCCACATCTATATCCGGCATAGATACTCGTTCGGGGTTTAAAAAGCGCTCAAACAAAAGATTGTACTTTAAAGGATCGATATTAGTAATATGCAGGCAATAAGCTACAAGACTGCCGGCAGCAGATCCCCTTCCAGGGCCTACCATGATTTCATTTTTCCGTGCATAGTTAATAAAATCCCATACTATTAGGAAATAACTGGAATAACCCATTTTTTTAATTGTATCCAACTCATAATCTAAACGCTGTTTGATTTTATCTGTAATTTCGGAATATCTTTCAGCCGCACCTTCATAGCATAGTTTTTCCAGAAATTCATCCTGAGTAACGCCTTCCGGAACTTCAAAGCTTGGAAGATGTATTGTATTAAAGTCAAGTTTCACATTGCACTTTTCTGCAATCATAGTAGTGTTTTTAACAGCATCAGGTATATATGAAAAAAGCTTTTCCATTTCTTCGGATGATTTCAAATAAAATTCTGAAGTTTGAAATCTCATTCTATTTTCATCATCTAAGGTTTTTCCTGTTTGTATGCATAAAAGAGCATCCTGCACTGTTGCGTCATCCTTATTAATATAATGGACATCATTTGTTGCAACAATAGGGATTTCAGTTTCTTTACTCAAGCGTATAAGGTCATTGATTATTTTTCTCTGGTCTAATATGCCGTGATCTTGAACTTCTAAGTAAAAATTGTCTTGCCCGAATATTTCCTTAAAATCTTCAGCGGTTTTTTTAGCTTGGTCATAATTACCTTTCAACAGTAAAGTCGGTATCTTGCCAGCAAGGCAAGCACTTAATGCTATAAGACCGTCTGAATACTTTTTGAGAACTGACATATCTATTCTTGGTTTATAGTAAAATCCATCGGTAAAACCTACCGAAACAAGCTTCATCAAATTTTTATAGCCCTCATTATTCTTTGCCAAAAGAACTAAATGATATAAATCATCATCTATTCCCGGCTGACGGTCTTGCATAGTTCTTGCAGCCATATAAACTTCGCAGCCTATTATCGGCTTGATGCCGTAAGAAAGCATAATTTTGTAAAAATCAATTACACCGTACATTACGCCATGGTCTGTAATGGCTACGCTTTTCATACCTAGTTCGGCCAAGCGTTTAGCCAGCCTTTCTATTTCACATGCACCGTCTAAGAGGCTATAATTTGTATGGACGTGCAAATGCACAAACTCTCCCATTAAAATCACCTACCTGTCAATAACCCTCACAGAAATAATAGCTTTTGCCACCAATTTTTCCTCGTGCATGAGATTTATTTCAGCTTTTCCCGACTTTCTCCCAATATCAATTATTTTAGCTTCTATTTCTATCTCCTGCTCTAACTGTACAGGTTTTGAAAAATATACCGTAAAACTATCCAAAACCGTTTCCAGCCTTTTCTGTGCTCTAAATGCCTCAAAACCGGCATTAGCTATAATCGTCATAAGAGCTCCACTGCTTGCAACACCATAAGGATTTAGCATGACGGGATCTGTCTTTCCTCTAAGCTTTACTCCGTCTTCAGTTTTGTTCATAGTAAAGCGATTCATCACGATACTATCCGCTGTTTCACCTATTTGCGGCTGAAAACTCAAGTGTTGCAAAGCCCTAATCGCATCTTTCCGGGTCAAGATACCTACCAGCCTTTTATCCTCTACCACAGGGATAAGCTTTATACCTTCCCAACCCATTAACCGTGCCGCATGAGCCACCGGCGTATCTTTCGTCAATACTATCGGATCCTTGCTCATAACATCCTTTACTAAAACATCATCTTTTAGACTTGATATGTCATTTGTAGTAACAATGCCACAGACTTTCATATCTTTGTCGACTACAGGAAATTTACTGTGTTGGGTCGTCTTATACATATTTCTCCAATCGCCTATGGTGGCATCAATGGTTAAATAATCGGGCTTTTTTACCATCGCATCTTTTACTCTGACAACTTCTTTTCTTACCAGCCTTTTGTATATAGCACTATTAATAATTGTAGCAACGGTAAATGTATCATAAGATGAGGAAAGTAATGGCATTCCCATATCATCTGCCAGTTTAATTACTTCATCATCCACATCAAAGCCTCCCGTTACAAGCACTGCCGCACCGTGTTTTAATGCCAGGATTTGTGCATCTTTACGATTTCCGACTATCAAAAGACTTTCCGGTTCAATAAACTTGTGCATTTCTTCTACTTGCATAGCACCAATTAAAAACTTACTAAGAGGTTTATGCAGACCGGATTTGCCGCCCATTACACTTCCCTCAACTATATTTACTACTTCGGCAAAGGATAAATGTTCAATTGCTTCATCGGTCTTTTTTTCAATGCGGATAGTGCCTATTCTGGGCATGGTACAAACATATCCTGCCAGCTGTGCATCTTTAATGGCACGATATGCCGTACCTTCGCTTACATTCAAATCATTTGCCAACTGCCTTACCGATATTTTCGAACCTACCTCAAGCTTTTTAATATATTCAATAATTCGGGCATGTTTTGTCATAATCTCACCCTTAATTTATTATATCTAATTTAAAAGCTACCGTCACGGTAGCTTTTAAATTAATCTTCACCAAATTTGCTTTCTATTAATTCTACTAGTTTTTCCACAGCTTCTTTCTCATCTTCACCCTGAGCAGAAATTGTAATTTGGGTTCCTTGGCTTACTGCAAGTGACATAACACCCATTATGCTTTTTGCATTAACCTTTTTCCCGTCTTTTTCGATAAATACTTCTGATTTAAATTTGTTTGCTGTTTGGACAAACAATGCTGCAGGCCTTGCATGAAGACCCGTTTTGTTCTTAACAGTTACATTTTGTTGAAACATCTAATATTCCCCTTTCGCTGACTGTAGCTTCTTAGCTATTTCTTCAATTTTTTTTAATCTATAACTCACACCTGATTTGCCTAAAATCGGATCCATCATTTGTCCCAACTCTTTTAAGCTTAAATCCGGGTGTTTGAGTCTAAGTTCAGCAATTTGTTTTAAATTCTCCGGCAAATCATCAAACTTGCCACTTTCTTTTAAATAGTTAATACTGGCAGTCTGCCTGACAGAAGCGTCAATCGTCTTGTTCAAATTGGCAGTTTCGCAATTAACCATGCGGTTCACACTGTTTCGCATTTCTTTCAGCACTCTGATGTTTTCATATTTCAAAAGACTGCTGTGTGCACCAATAATCCCTAACATATCGGCAATGTGATCCCCGTTTTTTAAATATATTAAATAGTTGTTTTTACGCTCTACCACTTTTGATTTTAACCCAAAATCACCAATAAGTTTTAATAGAGTCTGAGCCATGTCCTTATCTTGTGTAACAAATTCCATATGATAAGAACCTTTAGGATTACTTATAGAACCTCCACCTAAAAAAGCACCTCTCAAAAAGGCTTTTTTACAGCATTTGTTTTTAATTAAGTTCGGGTTGATGCCTGTCCTTTGATGCTCAAAACCGCTTCCAATAGGTAATATTCCCAATTCTTCAAGTAAAGTTTTGCATTGCTTTACATCAATGGAAATAATATATAAGCTTCTGTCTTTTAGGAAACTGTTTCGCTTTACGGCAATGCCCTCCGGTGATATGGAATTTTTCTTTAGAAGTTTGTAAATCCTTCGAGCTGTAGGTGCATGTACAGTTTGAATCCTAAGAAGTATTTTTTTCTGCCCACCTATTATTTGGATTGTGCCAGCCATTTGCATAAGTGAGGCTAGTTCTGCTCGCTGGCAGCAAGCGCTTGAGGATAGTCTGGATAATTCTTCTTTAACATTATAAGAAAAAGACACCATCCTCACCTCATTCCATCTTATTCTACATTAATTTTAAAAAACCTTCAAACAAAATTTATTAAATTAATTTCATAATCGTTTTAGCTAGCTTTACCGGACTGTGATGAGCCACATCGGTAGGGTTAACTATGGAATCCGCCACTACTGTATATCCCATTTCTTCTATGACATCCTTGTCACACTCTACATATGTGGAACCTTCGGATAAATAGTGCGACAGCAGGCAATCCGGAATTTGACCGGTATTTATAATGACATATTCCATCACATTGGGATTTGAATGTTCGATAACCGCTTTTACATGATCAGATGCAGTATAACCATCAGTTTCTCCCGGCTGTGTCATCACATTTACAATATAAATCTTCCTTGCCTTTGATTTTGATATGGCCTCAGTCAAATCTTTTACAAGAAGATTGGGAATCAAGCTTGTATACAAGCTTCCCGGTCCGAGTATTATCAAATCAGCCCTTTCCACGGCTTCTATTGCATCATCCAGCGGCTTAGCATCGGATGGCTTTAGCATTACTTTTGATATTCTTTTTCTTGAATTAGGAATGCAAGACTCGCCACTGGCTTTCTTACCATCCTCATAAATTGCTTCAAGCGTTACGTCTTCCAAAGTAGATGGAAGAACATTTCCCTTAACTGCCAGAATCTTACTTGATTCTTTTATGGCCAGTTCAAAATTACCCAGCATTTCAGTCATTGCAGCCAAGAATAGATTTCCAAAGCTATGTCCTTTCAAGGACCCGCTGCTGAAACGGTATTGGAATAACTCCTCCATAAGTGGTTCTGTATAAGCTAAGGCTAATATGCAGTTTTTGATATCACCCGGTGGCGGCATTTTAAGTTCATTTCTGATAACACCAGAGCTACCGCCATCATCTGCTACCGTTACAATAGCGGTAATGCGGTCCGAATAAGATTTTAAGCCTCTTAAAAGATTGGGCAGACCTGTGCCTCCCCCTAAACATACTATATTAGGGTACATGACTTTTCAACTCCGTTCTATGTCTTTGTCTATATCTCTATGGTCTAAGATTACTCGGCAGCGGTCTATTTTAAGCCTTGCAGCCATCTCATCAGCTAAGGCCACAGACCGATGTCTACCGCCTGTGCAACCGATGCCTATTATCAGCTGAGTTTTGCCTTCTCTTATATAATATGGTATTAAATACTTAATCATATCAGTTAGTTTATCTAAAAACTGCTGGCTTTCCGGCCATTTCATTACAAATTCTTTGACTTCCTGATCTTCACCGGTATATGGTCTGAGTTCATCAATATAATACGGATTAGGCAGAAATCTTACATCAAAAACCAAATCTGCGTCTAAGGGAATTCCCTGTTTGAAGCCAAATGATACTATGTTTATCAAGAAAGGATCCTCTTTTTCCTGTTCAATAAATCTGATTACTATCTCTTCTTTCAGTTCAGCCGGTGTTGTTAAAGATGTATCAATAATATAATCTGCCACTTCTCGAAGTTTGGCCATTTTCTCCCGTTCGGATTTTATACCTTCAACTATGCGCCCTTCAAAGGCCAGCGGATGACGTCTGCGGCTTTCCTTATATCTTTTTATGAGCACCTCATCAGATGCCTCAAGAAAAAGTATTTCATAGTTATGGCCTGCCTTACTCAGTTCGTTTAAGCTCTCAAAAAGCTTGTCGAAAAACCCGCCTCCACGTATATCGATTACTAAGGCTATCTTGGTTATTTTTTTAATGCTCTGTCGGCAAAGTTCTATAAAGGTAGGAATTAATGCCGGCGGAAGATTGTCTACGCAAAAATATCCGTGATCCTCAAATACCCTCATAGCTAACGTTTTTCCCGCTCCTGAAAGCCCGGTAATAATTATGAATTTTATATCATTCATATGTTTCGCTCCTTTGCTGCTCTTAAGGCAGCTAAAAACTTAAACATCTTATGGGCAATACCTGTTTTTAATTATTTTTTATTTGCATATTAAAACAGCATTACTTTCACCGTAAAAAGTTTAGGCTTAAAAAATATCTATATAATATAGTTTCCGCTTATAACAGGCAGCAGCATTCTTGAATATATACTTACAAAAGACGGTCCGGGCAATCAAAGCAATATTAATTTAATTATATTGCCGCCGGTTCTAACTGTGCGTTTATCAGCTTCATATCTTACAGTATAATATATATTATCAATAAAATCCATTTTACATAAATGCGCGTAAAATAGAGTTTAGAAAAACTGTAATATTTGCTATAATATAATAGGATTTAAGGTGATAATTTATGAAAGGGAGGTTGTTATAAGATGAATGTCTACGATCTTGCACACCAACTTGCACGAAGTTTGAATGAGAGTCAGGAATACTTAGAATACAAAAAGGCTAAGGAAACTATTAAACAAGACCCTCAAGTTGAAAAAATGCTCAAAGATTTGAGAGCCAAACAAATCGAAGTCCAAGCTCTTAGTATATCCGGAAAGCCAATCGCCGAAGCTCAAAAAAGCCTTGAAAATCTCTATAATATTGCAATCAACAACTCACTGCTGCGGCAGTATTTAGAAGCAGAAGAACGGTTCGCAGTCTTATTTACCGATATTCAGAATATTATTATGAAAGGTATAGAATTTGATATAGATACAGAGGATGAATAATTTTTCAAGAAATCAACCGCTATGCTATTCTGATAAAATTGTGTATCAATCGCTAGCCGGTTGATTTCTCATGCTTACAGATTTAAAATCCATGTTGCTGTAGAAAAATAAACAAAGAGCCCTATAATATCAAGAAGCGTAGTTACAAACGGACCAGAAGCAACCGCCGGATCATGCCCAAACTTATGCCATAACAGCGGAATAAATGTACCTAATGCAGCAGCTAATGTGAGATTAAATGCTATAGCAATTCCTACTACAAGGCCCAATAGCACTTTTCCCTGCCAAAAATATGTTATTACAGTCACTAATATGCCGTTAATTATGCCTAAAATTATTCCAACTGCCGACTCTCGAAGAACATTTTTTATTATAGAAGCAGTATCGATTTCCCCTGTGGCAAGTCCCCTGACAACAATTGCTGCAGATTGTGTGCCAACATTTCCCCCCATGTCCATGATAACCGGTATAAAAAATGATAAGGCAACAATAGTCTGTAAAGTGGCAGAAAAGCCGTTTATTACTCTTCCGGAAAAGATTTCACCGATAATAGCTACCAAAATCCACGGCAGTCTTCGTTTTGCTCGAATCCAGGGGGATATTTGTTTTAAATCTATTTTCTCATCGACATCGGAACCAGAGAATTTTAATATATCTTCGGTTGTTTCCTCTTCGACCACCATCATAGCATCATCTACAGTGACAATACCGAGCAAAACATCATCGTCATCAACCACGGGCAGTGCTAAAAGACCATATTTTTTGATAAGTCGTGCTACCTCTTCTTGGTGTGACATCACATTTACTTTCTTTACATCTGTTTTCATAAAATCTTCAATTGGAGTTTGCTCCGGTACCAAAATCAAATCTCTCAAGGATATAACCCCTACAAGTCTGCCTTCCAAATCCACTACATAAAGATAATATATAGTTTCCGCATCTGGTGCCAGCTCTGCTAATTTATTGATTACATCCTTTGCTTTTAAATTTTTGGAAAAAGCAATGTATTCGGTTGTCATGCGACCGCCGGCTGTGTTTTTGTCGTAAGCTAGGAGGTCTTTTAAATCTAATTTTACGCTTTCTTCCACCAAAAACAGTATCTGCTTTTTTTCGTCTTCTTTTAAATCACCTAAAAAGTCTGCAACATCATCTGATGACATTTCTGCAATTAATTTAGAGGCATAATTTGCTTCAAGCTTTGTTAAAATAAAGTATTTTTTATCTGAGTCGACTTCTTCTAGGACTTGTAGTGCATCGTCAAAATCTAGAATTTTAAACAGATTTAGACTTTCTTGAGGCGAAAGTTCCTCGAAAAATTCTGCTATATCTACAGGATGGTACTTATGAATTACCGATTTTAACTTCGTATAATCCTCTTTACTTAACATATCTCGGATTTCTTCTACTGTGTTCATGCCAGCACCCCCTCTAATCCAAGCTTTACGAAACCGACCATATTTGGAGAAATTATATCAATGAAATAAATGGCAAATGTAAAATATACTACAAGTGTTGTTATATCCACCACTGTGGTTATAAATGGCCCTGAAGCTACAGCAGGGTCGATATTGAACATATTAAAAATAAGCGGTATTAAGACACCTATGAGTGCTGCAAGCATTAATGAAATGCACATAGAAAAACCTACCGCCAGACTTAGTTGAGCATTTTTTTGCCATATATAGCTTATAATTGAAATTAGTGTACCGCATATTATTCCCAATTGTAGTCCAGCTAAAGTTTCCCCAATAATAAATTGAAAAATACTTTTTCTGTTTAGTTCTTCGGTAGCTATTCCGCGAACTGCCAATGCTAAGGACTGAGTTCCGATATTACCTCCGGTGGCCATAAGCACCGGGATAAAAAATGCCACAGCTACAACAGACTCTAACACATGAGAAAATCCATCAATAACTTTTCCTGAAAGCATATCACCAAAAAGACAGATAAGAAGCCAGAAAATCCTTTTTTTTGATGCATCCCAAATTGTACTTGTTAATATCACATCTTCTTCTGTAGTAATACCGGCCATTTTATGGATATCCTCAGTATTCTCCGCTTCCAAAACTTCCATGGCATCATCAACAGTCACAATACCAAGTAAGCGATTTTCATTGTCAACTACCGGAACGGCCAGCAGTGCATACCGCGATATGATTTTTGCAACATCTTCTTGGTCTTGGTCTACATTTACCGAAATGACTTTTTTATGCATTATTTTATGGATTTTTTTATCTCTCGGAGCACTGATAAGCTCTCTAAGTGACAAAACACCTTGTAAGTGTTTTTTATTATCAACTACGTATAGGTAATAAATTGTTTCGGCTTTTTGGCCAAATTGACGAACATCTTCAATTGCTTGGCTTACAGTTTCATCAGAAAAAATATAAACATAGTCGGTGGTCATAAGTCCGCCGGCAGTATCTTCCGCCATTTTTAGAAGCTCTTTAAGTTCCTCATAATCTTCTTTTGGAAGTTTCATGAGAAGGCGTTCCGCCTGGGATGTAGGCATCTCCTGAATAAGGTCTATGATTTCATCTACAGACATATTTTCCAGGATTTTTATAGTTTCCTCCTCACTCATTTCTTCAAGTATTTGAAGGCTATCCGACGGATCCATTTCTTCTAAAACTTCTGCAGCCTTAGAGCTGCTCATCATATGCAAGAAAAGTTTTTTGTTGCCGTTTTTTATTTCATTTAGTATTTCGGCAATATCTGCCGGATGGAGATTTGCCAGTATTTTATGTGCTTCGTCACTTTTGTTAAGTACAAGATGCTTTATAAGAATGATGTCTTTCTTTGGCAGCATTACAGTACCTCCTTTTTAAGATGGTCACCCGAACGCTGCATTAGCGGTAGGGTAAACCTCTCGTAATATTCTTTTATTTAGTAAATATCGACTACTAGGACCAGGGTCCACCTTACCGCCCCCTTTAAGTATAAAAATCAATATAAAAACCCTTTCCGATGAAAGGGCATGACAAAATATTTTCCCCTCGTCATCGGTTTTAGCACTGAGCGACTTTGGAACTTAAATTCCAGCCACATTAGATTTCACCTTAATCCGGTGAAACCTGTTAACCCATTGGTGTCTCTCGACATTTCCGGGCAGTGGCTTGTATTCGCACAGGAGCCTCACCTAACGGGAAGTTAGATATATCTTTGCTTTAATACTATTTTAATCTCTTTTTAAAATATATGTCAAGGAAAACTTAAAAATAAAGAGGAGGCTGCCTTTACAAACCTCCTCTTCATGCATTTTACTGAAGCTGCTGACCGGCCTGTTGCTGTTGTTGTTGTTGCTGCTGTTGCTGTTTTTGCTGTTGCTGCTGCTGCGATTGTTGGTTTAATTGTTGGAGTTGCTTTGTCGACTGATCTAATAATTGATTCATTTGATAAAATACTTGGTTGGTCTGGATGTTTTGTTGAGCCTGTGAAAGAGCATCAATCGCCTGCTGAATTGCTTGATTTATCTGGTTATCTGTCTGTTGCTGTTGAGTCTGTGCTTGATTTTTTAACTGATTCAGTAATTGATTAAACTGATCCGGTTGTATTTGATTTGTCATTTGATTGTTTACACTCCCTTGAACTTGTTGATTCACTCCTGTTTGGTCAGCATATATACCTTTATTTTCCAGCTTATGATTTATCTCTTCGGAAACCTCATCGTCAATTTTCTTTTCCAGCAAATAATCTCTAAAGTCTTTTTTACCAGCCAAACAAACACCTCCCTTAACGAATTTTAACCTTCCATATTATCATTCCCTGTGCATTGAATTTTAATAGATAAATTTTCCCCATTACCGAAGTAAACTATCAATAGATTTACTTATTTCATTAAATACCTTTTGTTGCTCCATGGTTTGTTGTGCAGAATTGAGAGTATCTATAACTTGCTGCAAATTTTGTTGAAGATGATATGCGGTATCATTCGAAGCAGAAAAAATATATTCTCCGGTCTGATTTGCTTTTGATATGGTCTGCAGTTGATTTTCAGTGTTTTTTAGCTCAACAGTAATTTGCTGGGATGATGTATTAAAATCATTTAATATTTGATCTATTTGCTGGGAAAGTTTGGCAAAATTATCGTTGATTTTCTGTGCCTGATTTGTCAAGGTAATTCGCTTTTGGGCTATTTGTTCTTGTAAAAGTTTAGTATTAGCACCAGATACCCATTTGGCCAGAAGATTTTGGTTTCGCACTATTTCCATCTCAATTTGTTGAATTGTGGTATCTAACTCGTTTTTAAAATTTAATATATCCTGATGAATGTTTTTAAATTGATTAGTTAAATTGCTAAAATTCATTTTATTTTGTGCGATGAAGTTTTCAAATTTTAGGGTTTGATCTGAAAAATTGCTGCAAAGATTTTTAAAATCGTCCAATTTATCACCTTCCTTTTTGCTAAGTACTTTTAGATATTTTGTCCTTTTGTGTATTCTTTTCTACATCCATATTTTTCTTTTTAAAAAAGTTTTTATGCAAAAAAATAGCCCGAGTTTTTGAATACTCGAGCTTTGAAAATCTCTCACATTTAATTTCAAGCTTGTTTATCAAGGTAAGCATCATTTACACGATCTTGTAGATAAACTTTAAAATATTTTTGCATGTCGACATCTTTATAGATTTTATAACCTTCGTCCACGCATGAAGAACATGCGTCACGGGGTATGGTTACCGCAAAAATAGGCATACCTCGGTCGCTATTAGACTTAATCATATTTACACCCGAACACTTAGAGCATACTTTGAAGGTTTGTGTTTGATTTTCAAGTATACCGTCAGTATCGTAATATATCTGCCGCTGCCTTGTAATATAATCTTTATCTTTTATAAACTCATATGCGATTAAATCTTTTTGCCGCCAGCGGTTATAGATATTTTCACAAAGTTCTTTGATATATTCTGTAATTTTCTTTGATTGTTTTAATTTTACTGGATCATAATCCGGTTCTCTAACATGGGAATAGTCCAATCCTGCCATAGCCAATATTATTCCAAGATTCACATAGGGCAATGCCCCTTCTATGGAATATCCTCCTTCTAAAACTGCTATATCAGGATTCAGTTTATGATTTAATTCGGCATAACCCCAAGCAGTGAAGTTCATATTAGTAAGCGGATCTGTATAATGATTGTCCTGCCCTGCCGAATTTATAATTAAGTCCGGTTTGTATTCACTTAATATTGGAAGGACAAGATTGTCAAGCACATATAAGAATCCTTCTTCGCCGGTTCCCGGAGGAAGCGGAATGTTTATATTATAGCCCATGGCTCCAGGACCGCCAAATTCATCTATAAAGCCTGTTCCCGGATAAAGAGTTCTCCCATCCTGGTGAAAAGAAATAAACAGGGTATCTCTGTCATTCCAATATATATCTTGAGTTCCATCCCCATGATGGCAGTCCGTATCAACTATCGCCGCCCGACAGTGCCCGTATTTTCTCCTGAGATTTTCCAGCATAACTGCTTCAATATTGATAATACAAAAACCTCTATCCCCATATACAACACGCTGAGCATGATGCCCCGGCGGCCTTACAAGGGCAAATGCCTTATCTGTTTCTTTGTCCATCACCGCATGTGCTGCCTTAATAGCACCACCTGCTGAAATTAAATGGGATTTAGTAACTCTTTGCTCTACATCCGGAACACAAAAATGGACTCTCTGGATATCTTGCTTTACTGCTATTTCAGGGTTGTAGAATTTGATATTTTCTATATCCATTATACCTTCCTCAAATATCTGATCCTGAGTATATAGCAGCCTTTCTTCACGTTCAGGATGTGTTGGACTGATTGCCCAATCAAAAGCAGGAAATAAGACTACGCCCAACCGATTCTTAGCAACTAACATTTTTATCACCCCATAACCCGTATATTAGTCCGGGCTTAATTTGGGCTCTTATCCTTATGTTCTTGCCACTTGTGTAAAAGCCGCGCACTATATTAAAGCTGTTTTCTTCTACTATTTCAGCCTGAATTTCGCCCTTTTCAGCTCCGAGCAGCGAGGATTGCTGTTTTAATAAATTTATGGCTTTAAGTCTTGCCTCTTCCAAAGTATAATCTTTACTTATCTTTTCATATAAACCCATCTCGGGAACCGCAAGGGTTCTTTGTGCGGTATCTATAAACATAGTAATTTCCGCTGTAGTTCTAGCCAACGCAGCACCCACCGCATTTGCCGCTTCATAAACCTTGGGATAGCGGCAAGGTACGTCAAAACTTTTTTCAAGAATAGGTGCCATCGCCTTAGCCGGCCCACCTATAACTTGTATTAATTCAGGCTTAATTTTTTTGCCGTAAAGTAATTCTTTTACAGTGTATACCGGGTGAGAATTTATTTCATGCAACAGTTCTTCTACCTTATTTTTTATCATTTCAGCCATTGTATCCAAAATTGCAGATGCTGCGGCCTCAGGACATAGATTTAGCTGTTCGCCTATTTCCTTCATAGCAGTTAAGGCCTTGCTTTTATTGCCGCAACTGATTAATCCTAGAACTATCATTGCATCTGTAGGGGTCGGACATGGCCCGTCAAAGGCCTGTGGCCGTCCCAGTCTTTTTGGACCTATAACAATCTTATTGTTTTTCACACAAACACTGCTATCTCCGCCAACGCCTATGGATATGCTGTAAAGAGATCTTACCAGTGTTGGAAATTCTCCAATTTTTATTCCCAGCGGTTCAAGTAGCGGAACCCCATCGGCTAAAAATGAAATATCGGTAGTAGTTCCGCCGATATCTAGAAATATGGCATCTTTAGAAGTTTCAAGAAAGGCTTGTCCGCCCATTACACTTGCTGCCGGACCTGATAAAATAGTATTAACCGGGTATCTTTCACCGGCTTTAAGGCTCATAGTTTCTCCATCAGCTTTCAAGACACTTACAGGTGCATTGATTTTTTCGCGCTGAAGAGCCTTATATATGCTTTCACTAAATTTTAGAAATGTTGTATAAACTGCAGAATTATAATATGAAGTGAAAACCCTGCGAGGAAAGTTTAATTTGCCTGATACAGTATGACCCAAAGTTATGGGGAAAAATTCATCTTTCAATAGTTCGTTTATTTCTATCTCATGCTCGGCATTGCGCACGGAAAACTTTCCGGCTACCGCAACGGCTGAGATATCTTTGCGTTTCAAGGTCCTTGCTGCCCTTTCTATTTCTGATTTATCAATAGGACTTACTTCCCGACCCCGATGGTCTATATAACCCCCAATAAAAATATTTTCCCGGCCGCAACTAAGAAAATCTTTTTGCAGACCGGGTCCGCTTTCGATTATCATTCCAACCGGATCTGTCTTTTGTTCGATAATGGCATTAGTAGAAATAGTGGTACTCAATATCATTCGCTTAATTTTAGCAGGATCTTGTCCTGAAAGTAAGGGTTTTAAAGCTCCCCAAATAGATTCCAGTAAATTGCTGTGATCGGTGGGAATTTTAGATGTTTCAATAATCTTGCCTTGATAAATGAGAACCGCATCTACATTAGTTCCCCCCATATCCAGCCCAACAATCAATTTTTCTTCCTCCTTTAATCACCTATGATTTTAATTTCGGATTCAAGATTAACATTAAATTTTCTTTTGACTTCCTTTTGCACGTGACTGATAAGGCTTATCACATCCTTAAAAGTTGCATTTTCTACATTTACGATAAAACCTGCATGTTTATCAGATACCATGGCTCCGCCTATTCTGTATCCTTTAAGACCCGCTTTTTCTATCAGAGCTCCTGCGAAATGGCCGGGAGGTCTTTTAAAAGCACTGCCGGCGCTCGGCAAATTAAGCGGTTGTTTAGCTTTTCGGCAAGCTGCAAATTCTTCCATTTGTCTTTTTATGTCTTCGTAATTTCCGGGTACAAGTTCCATTTCAACTTCCAATAAAATTCTATCACCATCTTGAAGAATGCATCTGCGATAAGAATAATCAAGTTCTTCTTCTTGCATCTCATACAATCTGCCATTCATATCTACTACAGTGACCTTTTTTACAACATCAGCCATTTCTCCGCCGTAAGCTCCCGCATTCATAACCACGGCGCCTCCAACAGTGCCTGGAATACCGTTGGCAAACTCTAACCCGCTAAGACTGCTTTCAAGTGCTATTCTGGACAAAGCTGATAGGGAAACTCCGGCTTTGCAACTAATAATATTTTTATTTACATTTGCATCATTAAAATTTTGTGCTAATTTCATTACTACGCCCCTAATACCCTCATCCTTTACTAGTAAATTCGTCCCATTGCCCATGACGAAAAAGGGAATATCGTTTTGCCTGCATACTTCGATAATGCTTTTTACCTCTTTTATATTTGCAGGTAAAACCATTATATCCGCAGGCCCCCCAATACGAAATGAGGTATGGTTTTTCATTGGTTCGTTTATTTTAACTTGACTTTCAGACAAGAATTCTCTCATAATTTCATATATTTTTGTAACGTCCATGATACCTTCCCTTCTTCTCCAATTAAAATACAGTTTTATCTTCTAACATAGTTTATTTCTATATAAAGGCTATAATTCCTGCAATATGTCAAAAAAGGAACCTTCATAATTATTATAATTTATTCTTCATCGGCTGTTGACATTATATTTGCCAGCAGCTCTTCAAAAGTGGTATCTGCGGAAATATTATAAAAACTTATCATCCCACCGGCTTCTCTTACAATAAAAGCCTCAGGCGATATGCTCATGCCTAAAAATAGGCTAAATATATAGTAGGCTCTTACAGTAATATGAATAAGAGGTATAAATGTTAAATCTCCTATTGTCCTTGGCTTGCCCAATACCATTTTATCATAGATGGCATAATTATCAAAACTCATGTATAAACATTCCTTATTTGTACTTTTTAGTTTTACCGCGCTGCTGCTTAATGCTATTTTTTACCTTTTTATTTTTTCTTATTCAAATATGTAGAATCGCAGCATAAAAAATAGGATAAAGGAAACTCTGAAGAATCCTCCATCCTATTTTATAAACATATTAACAGATATTTTACGCCGTATCTGTTTGCTTAGCAGTCTACCGTCCGGATGTATTCTTGGTAATATTTCTGTACTGTTTTTGTTAATTTGCCGGGAATCCCATCACCAATGATTTTACCATCAACTTTAACTACCGGCATTATCTCAGTAGTAGTTCCTGTCAGAAAAACCTCGTCAGCATCAAAAAGGTCGTCCATGCAAAAAACTTCTTCAGAATATTTTATGTCATTTTTGTCTGCAATTTCTAAAACCACACCGCGAGTTATACCGTTAAGTATTTTATTGTTTACAGGATGTGTAATCAGCTTATTATCTTTAACTATAAACACATTACTGCTGGAACCTTCTATTACGCTTCCTCCTCGATGGAAAATCGCCTCAAACGAACCGGCTCTTTGTGCCTTTTCTTTTGCAATACAGTTTGCCAGAAGCTGAACTGTTTTGATATTACACCGGCTCCAACGCTCATCGGGCACTGTTATGCAGGTAATGCCGTTTTCGTAAAATTCCTGTGGATTTCCTTTTGACTCTCTCACTATAACTACCCAAGTACAGGAGCTTTCCTTAGGAAAAGCATGCTGCCTGACAGCCGCACCTCGTGTAACTTGAATGTATGCCGAGGCATCCTTAAATCCGCTCTCTTTTACAGCCTGCCGGCACACTTTCTCCAAATTGTTAAGTCCAAAATCGAGGTCCAGATATATTTCTTTTGCTCCATTTTGTAAGCGAGCCAAATGACGGTCAAGATAGAAGAATCTGCCACTGTATATATGTACTACTTCATATAAACCGTCTCCAAATTGAAAACCTCTGTCTTCAACCGATACTTTGGCATTTTCATAATCTATTCTCTGCCCATTTAAATACACCACTGTTGACATGCATAGTGCCCCCTTTTGATGTTTTAGATTTTAGTTGATGTTTTGTAACTAGGTACGACTTGCCTGCCTTTGGATTTTAAGATGTCTATGACCTTTTTCATAGAAGTGTTTAAAATATTTTCCGCAGGAATTCCGGCTTCTTTTATCACTTCTTCGGCTTTATCAAAATTACCGATATCATAGCAAATATGTGCATCACTTCCCAGAGAAACTCTGGCTCCAATTGCTGCGGCCTTTTTCGCAATTAATATGCAATTATCCTTGCTGCCCTTACGGCTAACAGTAAAAGAACTATTGTTTATCTCTATATGGACATTATATTCATGAGCAGCCTCAACAAATCTATCAATATCCAAGGGAAATTCAGGATTTCCCGGATGCACAATAATATCCACATAGGGGTTTTTCATCGCTTCAATGACGGCTCTTGTATTATCTTCAACCGTTCCCTTCACAAAACATCCGGTATGCAGACCAGCCAGCACTATATCTAACTTTTTTAAATAGCGTTCGGGAAGGTCTAGAGTTCCTTCATTATCAAGTATATTTGCCTCGATTCCTCTGAGTATATATACGCCCTCAATCTGCTCAGGTATAACTGTCATGTTCCCAAAATAATAGCGATTCACGCCTTCTCCCATAGCCGGCCCATGGTCTGTTATGGCGATCATTTTAAGACCTTTCTTTGCTGCAGCTTGAGCATTTTCAATAACTGTGCTGTAGGCATGGCCACTGGCTATAGTGTGGCAATGGGTATCTACTTCGTATTTCAATATTACCACCTCATAAAATGAAATTTCAATCTTTCATCCGTTCTTTTAATTCATCGATAAAATCTATTTCTTTAGGGTCTTTGTTATTTAGTATCGCCAAATACGCGCTCACATAATCTCCGAACATTATATGATAAAGCATTTGTTCCAGTGCTGATTCTCCTTCAGGCCAAATCTCCGTAATACCGCTGACTTCTTCCTTTAAAATGTCCGTTGTTATATCAATACGTTTTTTTATGCGATCACTTTCATTCGGCGACCTTAGTATAATAATTTCAAAGGTCTTTAAAAGCTTACGGTCACCCTCAAAACCCATTATCTCATTATGATTTAGCTCCGGAAAAGCATTATAAAAAGCCGGGTGTTTAGCATTTTCATTCATCTGCCCTTTCCATCTTACCGCAATAATATCAGTCAGATTTGAGGTGCCGTAAATCAAAGGAAGTTTTCCATGTAATTTTCCAGCTAAGGCTTTTGCCGGGTTATCCTTTTCTGGCACCTGTGGGCAGTATTTTTCACGGACCTGTTTTAAAAGATTAACGGCTGTTTCTATATCTGATTTCTTGCCAAATCCTATTCCCTGCTCTTTAAACAATACTAAAATCGGAAACAGTGAAAATCCCAAAGCAGCACGCGGAGGCAATCCACCCGGAATCGTAATAACAGGAACTTCATCTTGTGTGGCTTTTTCTTTTAGTTTGCCGCCCGTAGTAATAACAATGATTTTAGCTTTCTTAGTTTTTGCATAATCATATGCAGTCAGGGTTTCTTCTGTATTGCCGGAATAACTGGAAGCAATAACAAGTGTCTTCTCATCCACAAAAGCAGGTAACTTGTAATCCCTATTAACAATAACAGGAATCTGCGCTCTTTCAGTTGTCAGCATGCGAACTAAGTCTCCGCCGATAGCAGAACCTCCCATTCCTGTTATCACCACATTCATAATATTGTTAAATCGCAGTCCGGATATGGATTCCTTGGTAATGTTGATAGCTTCTATGCAGTGGTCCGGAAATTTGTATATAAGGTCAAACATGCCACCTTTGTCTAATTCTCTTATTTGTTCCAGATTATCTAACATTTTTAAATACCTCCTGTTTTTTATTAATATTTATTGCAAAATTTCTTTGTCTTTATTGATTTCATCCAGAAGTCTTTTACTAAACTCTAATGCGGCATTATATCCAAAAGCCTTTAAACGAAAATCCATCGCCGCAACTTCTAAAATAGCAGCCAGGTTTCTTCCCGGCCTAATTGGGATTGTTTTTTTCGTTATATTTGAATCAAGAATTTTTATTTTTTCTTCTTCTAATCCTAATCTATCGTCTTCTTTATACTTTTCCCACTCCACCAGTTCTGCTACTAACTCAATTTTTATATCATTTCGTATACTGCCTGCTCCAAAAATGGTTTTCACATCGATAATTCCCAGCCCGCGCACCTCTAAAAAATGCCGTATAAGCTTAGGGGCTGTTCCGACTAAAACATTTTGAGCCACTTGTTTTATTTCCACAGCATCATCAGCAACCAAACGATGACCGCGCTTAATGAGTTCTATTGCAGTTTCACTTTTGCCTATGCCGCTCTCGCCTATTATCAATATACCTATACCGTATATATCAACTAATACGCCATGAATTGTCGTACGCGGTGCAAGCATGCTTTCTAGGAAATCTGTTAGTCTGCTCATAAATTGTGTGGTTGCGGCAGGAGACCCCAAAACAGGTTTTTGATATTTTCGCGCCACTAAAGTAAGCTCTTCCGGTGGTATAAGGTCGCGGGTTATTATTACACACGGTATATCATAGGAAAAAAATTTTTCCAGGCGAGCCTTGCGGATATTTTGAGGAAGACCTTCCAAATAAGATATTTCCGTTCTTCCTAAAATTTGTATTCTATCATATGCAAAATAATCAAAGTATCCGGTAAGTTCAAGCCCCGGACGGTTTAAATCCGCCACCGTAATACAGGGCATATCGTAATCGATATCTGCGATTATTTTTAATTTAAACTTATCAATCAGGTCCCTAAGATTTATTTTTTGCATTCTACTCTCCACTGATTTTAAAATCCTTTTTATTTTTATTTGTTCATATTTTCCTTTAAATTACCATCGCTGTAGTTTGACATATACGCACTGCGTTCTAAAAACTTATCCCATGGAGTCCAAGGCGACTCCGAATCTGTATGTTTGTTTAGAAGCCCGGAAAATTGGTTTAATCTGGCACTTAAAAGGTCGGAATGAAAAAGTGCAAAAGCCTCTATTGTCTTTGGCACCTCAGGACTGCCCCACTGTTTTTCACCATGGTGTGAAATTATCATGTGGCTGATGGACAATTGTAGTTCCTTCGGAAAGTCCGGAATTTCTCGGATTTTTTCATCCACCATTTCTTTTCCAATTACTAAATGGCCTATGAGTTTTCCTATATCTGTCATTTCAAAAGAAATACTTGAAAAATTATATTCTTTAATCTTCCCAATATCATGCAATAAAGCACCTGTAATCAGTAAATCGCGGTTTATGATATCCTTATATTCAGAAGCTATTAATTCACAAATTTGGGCCACTTCAAGGCTGTGTTCTAAAAGGCCGCCTATATATGCATGGTGGATTCTCTGTGCCGCCGGGCTGTTTATAAAAGCCCAATATGTATTTTTGTCGTTAAAAATTGATAATAGTAACTTTTTAAGATATGCATCCTCCACTGATTGAATTAATTCATTAAATCTTTTTACCATCTCTTTACGGTCTTTTGAAGTGGATTGTTGAAAAAGAGTTAAATCTACATTATCCTCATACTTTTTTATATTAACAATATTTATCTGCAGGCCATTATACTCTGATACATAGCCTTCAACCATTACAATATCGCCTTCATCAAAAAGACCTGCCACGTCGCAAGCTCCATCCCATACCCTACCTTCAATATTTCCTGTCGCATCTGCTAGAACCAGTTTCAGGAATTGACCCGGAGCTTTAGAGCTTGAAGGAGAGTAATTTGCAAAATTCTTTTTTACTACGCCAAATAAGGTCTTTACTTTATCTCCTACCTTTAAATCTTTAACAAATTGTTTTTCCATTACAACCTCCCAAGACCTGTTAAATAATTCTATGATACAATAAGATTATAGCACAACTTTATCCATTTAAAAAGAAATAAACGACAGTTTACCTTGTGGAGAGGATTTTGGTATGGTATTATTTACATGCTCTTTACTTTACACCGATACAACCACGTTAGACATTCAGTAACCATTGTACTATCCGGTTCATTCGCATATAGATGTAAAGAACTCTCAAAAAGGAAGACTAGGCCTTAAGGTGATTAACTACGACCTCTATCTGTGCAATTATTATCTCACAAGAAGAGTGAGATAATAAAGATAATTTAATATTTAACCTATAACATTATTATACGAGGTGATTTCTAATTGCAACATTCTAATGTTGGAAGCAAAAAACTATGCCACAAATACTTTATTATTTTACTCTTGGGTTTGCTTTTACTTTCTGCCTGCTCAATTGAAATTGATACATTACAACCGGCCGATGATGGTATTCTTGAAATTCATTTTATTGATACTGGTCAATCTGACAGCATCTTTATTAAATCACCTAATGGAAACAGCATGCTAATAGATGCTGGAAATAATGACGATGGGCAGACGATTATCGATTATATTGAGAGGCTAAATGTACATAGACTTGATTTTGTAGTAGGAACACATCCGCATGAAGATCATATTGGTGCAATGGATGATATAATCGAACATTTTGATATCGGAAAAATCCTCATGCCAAAAGTTACTGCAAACACAAAAACCTTCAAGGATGTTCTATTGGCAGTAAAAGATAAAGGTTTAAAAGTCACTTCGGCACGCGGAGGTATGGAGTTTTCTCTTGATGAAGATGTGAATATAGATATACTTGCACCCAATAGCAGCAGCTATGAAAACCTTAACAACTATAGTATTGTAATAAAGCTTACTTACGGAAATACTTCATTTCTCTTTACCGGTGATGCCGAAAAAATTTCTGAAGAAGAAATGCTAAAAAATGAAAATTATAATCTGAGTGCAGATGTGCTTAAGGTCGCTCACCACGGCAGCAGTTCAGGTACAACAAAAGAATTTTTATCGGCTGTATCTCCCAAATATGCCGTTATTTGCGTAGGAAGTGATAACACTTACGGTCATCCACATAAAGAAACATTAGAACTTTTATCTGATTACGGTGTGCAAGTATATACTACTGCCGACAATGGTAATATATTGATAACCAGTGATGGTCAAAATATTGAAATAAAAAGGGTGAAATAAAATGTATGCCGTAGTAGATAGGTTTGAAGACAAATATGCTGTGTTAGAAACCGATGACGGTCAAATGTTAAATATTAAAAGACAGCTTTTACCGGAAGATACCAAGGAAGGCGATGTAGTAAACCTAGATGATATGACTGTTGATAAAAACGAAACCGAAATTAGAAAAAATGTTATTCGTAAGCTTGCAGATGAGCTGTTTGAGGATGAAATTTAATTGATGCAGTAAACCTAATTTATCAGAAAAAATTAGTTTTAGATACATAAAGATGGCATTCAAATACGTTTTTGCACCCATTTGAATGCCATCTTTGTCTTTAATAATCAAATTTCTATATTATATAATCAATCTAAGGTATTTAAGATATCATGAGCTTTTTCACATCGGCCAACCTGCCAATTTGAACAGTTTTTACAGGATCTATATTGCATAATGTATTCAGCAGGATATTTAAATGTGCTACCCTTTTTATAGTCTTTACATGTTTTTGCTACAACAATAGTTTGTTCAGGACTCATATTTATCTCCTCCGCCTCTTTTTTGATACTATTATTATAGCATATTTAAGTATATAATATGACACTTTTTCAGATTTTATATTTCACTTTATAATATCTTGCAAGTAATTTCGGGAATAGTAAAAAAGATATTGCTGCATGAAACCTGCTTTATCCCCAAATTTTTCCTCTGCAAATTTTTGGAGTTTTTTAATAGGTATTTGGTTTCCACTGAAATAAATATGTTCAAGAACCCTTTTTATCCATACATCTATAGGAAAAGCATCAAACTTTCTCATGGAATAAAGCATTATACAATCTGCCACTTTTCTGCCAACGCCGGGCAATGTCAATAGCACTTCTCTTGCTTCGTCTGTCTGCAGTTCCCTTAGGCCATATAAATCAACCTTACCATCCGCTATCATCCTTGCTGTTTCTATAATATATTTGGCCCTGTATCCGCATTTTGTCTTTTTTAGCTCATCTTCAGATAGACTTGCCAGTTTATTCGGAGAAGGAAAAGAGTAGTAAGTTTTTCCTCTATATTCCAATGGCTCTCCATAGATTTTACACATATTTTCAATGGTATTTTTAATATTTCTAATATGATTGTTTGCCGATATAATAAAAGATATGGTGGTTTCCCACGGATTTTGAAAGAGAATTCTATATCCACTGCAGTAATTAACCGCAGCAGCTACCTCTTTAAAACACATCAATTCCTTTTCTATCTGTTCATAATCTCTAGACAGATCGAAGTATTCCCTAGCAAATGCTTCTTTTTTGCCTTCTAAGTTAGAATCAATTATTAGCTCATCATTGGCCTGGACAACCTCAAAAACATAATCTTCAACAACGCCTATATATTTCCCATCTTCACTGCGATTCCACCGAAATGCCTGGCCTCCGTCGGCTATTATTTCAAGATTAAATGGAAGAATATTGTTAAAATATATTTTCATAATATCCTCTCTCCATAAGTCAAAGCACTTTGCTTCAATAATTACCCACACTATAAATATGCGGCATTTGTTCCAAAATTTACTGCAAACAAATGCCGCAACTTAATATATTATATTAGTATTTTCCCATTGTATTACCTGTTCTGTATGATATCGCTCCTGATTAAATTTGCTTTACACCAATATTAACCTTGTGACCGTTGATATCACACTCTCTTGCAAAGCTGTCTTCCGGCGGAAAAACTCTTTCAACCGCAGTAGACAGCGTATCTGTTTTTATTTCTTCTCCGTGTTTTTCTAGCACTTCATCTATAATGTCGTCACCTAAATAATACAGATATATCTTATCCTCAACTTTAAAGCCTGCTTCTTTTCGCATGTTCTGAATTTTACTTACCAGTTCTCTGGCAAAGCCCTCAAGCATAAGTTCAGGAGTAATTGTAGTATCAAGAACCACGTAATAGCCGCCTTCACCTTCGGCGCAGAAACCCTCTTTATCTTGAGCTCGAATATCTAACTCATTTTCTAAAATAGTTATGTTTTCCCCATTTACATTGATAGCAACTTGGCCATTTTCTCTTGCTCTTTTTATAAGCTCCATAGGTTCAGCGGCAGCAATCTCTTTTGCTATGCCGGACATGAGTTTTCCGTATTTTGGTCCCAATAAATCGAACCGCGGTTTTACCGTGTAAGTGAAATATTCTTCAGCTACATCGATATATTCAATTTCTTTTATGTTCAGCTCTTCTTTAATAATATCCGACAAGTCTAAAACCAATTCTCTATCATTGAAGTTTCGAAGTTGTACCATCATCTTTTGAAGAGGCTGACGGTTTTTAATCTTACCTTTGTTCCTGGCAGCTCTGCCAAGTTCTACAATCTTCCTTGCAAGTTCCATCTTATGTTCCAGTATTTCATCGATAAGTTCTTCTTTGACATCCGGAAAATCGCAAAGATGTATGCTTGCCGGTTCTTCGGGGTATGGTATTAAAACTAAGTTTTGATATAATTCTTCTGTAATAAAGGGAACAAAGGGTGCTGCCATTTTGATAAATGTTACAAGTGCTTCGTATAGTGTCAAATATGCAGCTATTTTATCATTGTCCATTTCAGACTTCCAATAACGTTCACGACAGCGTCGCACATACCAGTTGCTAATATCATCTATAAGCGATTCCATAGTCCTTGCAGCATCTGTTATGTCTAAGTCATTCATATATTGGCGTATTTTTTTATTTATGCTGTTTATCCTTGACAATAACCATCGATCCAATTCGCTTCTATCTTTAGGGTCTAAAGAATATTTTCTTGGATCAAATTCATCAATATTTGCGTAAAGTACAAAGAATGAATATACATTCCACAGTGTCCCCAAAAACCGTCTTTGAGCTTCACTTACGGCATCTTGATAAAAACGGCTGGGGCTCCATGGAGGACTTGCCACATACAGGTACCAGCGCATAGCATCGGCACCCTGTTCATTAAGAACCTTCCATGGGTCTAAAATATTGCCCTTATGCTTGCTCATTTTAATTCCTTTTTCATCAAGGATATGCCCCATAACCAGAACATTTTTGTAAGGTGATTTGTCAAACAGCAGTGTAGAAATCACCAAAAGGCTGTAAAACCATCCCCGCGTCTGGTCAATGGCCTCTGAAATAAAATCTGCCGGGAAGTGTTTATTAAAGTAATCCTCATTTTCAAAAGGATAATGAAATTGCGCAAAAGGCATGGCACCGGAGTCAAACCAGCAGTCTATTACTTCAGGCACCCGTTTCATGTTGCCGCCGCATTCCGGACATTTTAAAATAACCTCATCGACATACGGTTTATGCAGTTCTATATCCTCAATAGGTTGTTTGCTCATATCTTTGAGTTCTTTTATACTTCCTACCGCATGCTGGCAGCCACATTCGTCGCAAATCCAGATATTTAAAGGTGTCCCCCAATACCTCTCACGGCTTAAGCACCAGTCAATTACATTTTCTAGAAAATTGCCGAATCGCCCATCTCGAATGTGTTCCGGATGCCAATTAATACCCTTATTTATTTCAAGAAGTCTTTCTCTGATAGCTGTTGTCTTTATAAACCAGCTGCTGCGGCCGTAATATAAAAGCGGAGTATCGCACCGCCAGCAAAATGGATAGCTGTGCTTATACTTTTGTGATTTATAAAGGATGTTTCGGCTTTTTAAATCCTTGATAATACCCTTATCGGCATCTTTAACAAACATACCCGCCCAAGGAGATACCTTTTCGGTAAACTTGCCCTGTGCATCAACCGGTTGAATTACTGGCAAACCATACTCATGACCCACTCGTGAGTCATCTTCACCAAAGGCCGGTGCAATATGCACTATGCCAGTGCCATCCTCCAATGTAACAAAATCTGCTGTAACTACATAGTAAGCTTTATCCTTCTCTTCTTCAAAAAATGGGAATATCGGCTCATATTTCAAGGAAACTAATTTTTCTCCAGGGAATTTATCTATTATGGTATATTCCCCTTCTAAAGTTTCCAATCTGCCTTCAGCCAAAATTAGTCTTTCGCCGCATTGTTCAACCATTACATAAGTATAGGTATCCTTTACCGCTAACGCTACATTAGACGGGAGAGTCCAAGGAGTTGTCGTCCAAACAAGAAAATAAGTATTTTCTTTCCCTGCAACCGGAAACTTTACAAAAACTGAAGGATCTTCAACCTCCTTATACCCTTGTGCAACTTCATGACTGGAAAGAGATGTTCCGCATCGCGGGCAATATGGAACTACTTTATTCCCCTTATACAATAAACCCTTTTCCCATATTTGCTTAAGCGCCCACCACACAGATTCAATATAAGTGTTGTGATAAGTGACATAAGGATTGTCCATATCTATCCAAAAGCCTACCCTTTCAGTCATCTTGCGCCATTCCTCTTCATAGGTAAAGACACTGTTTTTACACTTTTTAATAAAGTTTTCAACACCATAGCTTTCAATCTGAGGTTTTCCGCTAATACCCAGTTGCTTTTCCACTTCTAATTCTACAGGAAGGCCATGGGTATCCCAGCCGGCCTTTCTGTCTACCCTATAGCCGGTCATAGTCTTATAGCGGGGAATTAAATCTTTTACTACTCGTGTAAGAACGTGGCCAGCATGGGGCATACCGTTAGCAGTAGGCGGTCCTTCATAAAACACATAATTAGGAGCATCCTTGCGATTTTCAATGCTCTTTTCAAATATCTGTTCCCTTTTCCAAAAATCAAGGATTTTTTCTTCTATAGGGACAAAATTCATTGTCGATTCTACTTTCTTAAACATTACTATCCTCCTGTCTTAACTTTAAAGTAAAAAAAAATCCGTCCCAAAAGGGACGAGATTTCTCCCGCGTTACCACCCAAATAGGAAAAAGATCATTTATAATTTATATTATTACATCTTTTTTCCCTCTCATTTTTGATAACGGCAAATAAGCCGGCAATTCTTACTCCTTTAGTTTCAGAATCACACTCCTGGGTGATCTTCAGTCATCATCCCCTGCCGGGCTTGCACCCTCCCCGGTTCGCTAAAAGGTTTCCTGATGCTTACTGTCCCCATCATAGTTTTAATCAAATATCAACTATATTACTTTTTTATGATATATTATTTTATTGCCAATGTCAACGTTTGCCCCTTGCCGGTAAGCTGCTCTAAAAAGCTTTGGATTGTTTGCTGCACATCTGTTATAATGAAAAATTTGATAAGTTCCCTTATATTTTGTTGTGTGGTATAATGTTTTTATCTGCTTCATAGTAGCTAATTTTAATTTAATATTAACCGACCATATATGCCTCAAACAAGATTGGTTTTGTAAAGTTTTATTTGCTCAAGCTCATTTAATTGAGAGGACCAAGGGGAGGTTATCATGTCAAATAAAAAAAAGAATATAAAAAAACGAAAAATACTTAATTGGCGCAGTATAATTATTTTCATTATGGTTTTAATTATTATCGCCTTTGGGACAGGCATTGGAGTATTTGCATCATATGTAAAGGATGCACCGGAGTTTGACCCGAATAAATTAAAACCCAGTGAAACTTCCATAGTGTATGCTCAAGACAACCAAGTCATAGCCGAATTGCACGGCGAGCAAAATCGAATACAGGTACCTTTGGAAAAAATACCTAAAAATCTAATAAATGCCTTTATTGCTATAGAAGATCAATACTTTTATTCACACAAAGGTGTAAATATACGTTCAATAATCGGATCTCTCGCTACCAATCTGGTGCATGGAGGTATTAAGCGAGGTGCCAGTACTATAACCCAGCAGTTGGTAAAAACTGCTTTTTTATCTCCTGAACAATCTTTAAAGCGAAAAGCCCAAGAGGCATGGCTTGCTATACAGTTGGAAAGACATTATACAAAAGACCAGATAATGGAGTTTTATCTAAATCAAATTTATTTCGGGCATTCTGCTTACGGGGTTGAATCAGCCGCCGATACTTACTTTGGAAAAAGTGTTGAGGATTTAAATTTGGCTGAAGCCGCCATGCTTGCCGGGATACCAAAGGGTCCTGCTTATTATTCACCTTACACTAATTTCGATAAGGCCAAGGAGCGTCAGGAGATTATCTTAAATGCTATGGCCGAAATGGGATTTATAAGTGAAGAAGAGGCAGAAAAAGCCAAACAAGAAGAAATAAAGCTCGTAGGAATAAAAGATGTAGCTGCAGATTACAAAGCTCCATACTTTACCGATTATGTAATACAAGAATTGGCAGCACTTTTTCAAAAGGAGTTGGGGCTTGCCGAAGATGAAGCCTATAATAAAATCTACACCGGCGGCTTAAAGATATATACAACGGTTGATATGAAAATTCAAGAAGAAGCTGAAAAGGTCTTGTCAGACCCGAAGAATTACCCCTATTCTAAAAATGATGCCAATGAGGTAGTCCAGCCACAAGCCGCTGCCGTTATAATCGATCCTCATACAGGATATATAAAGGCTCTAGTAGGCGGCCGTGAGCATCAGAGAAAATTAGGATTCAACAGGGCTTCTCAAGCTTTTCGGCAGCCCGGATCGACTTTTAAGCCTATTTTAGTATACACCGCAGCAATTGATATGGGCTATACGGCTGCTACAGTAATCGACGACTCGCCTGTGTCTTTCCCTTCGGGGTCAGGCACAGTATGGTCTCCAAAAAATTATACAAATGATTTCAAAGGCCTTACAACTATTAGAAAAGCCATAGCCAATTCGGTAAATATCGTAGCTGTGAAGGTATTCAATGAAATTGGCGTGGATAGAGGTATAGAATATGCACAAAAACTAGGCATAAAAAATCTGGTACTTACAGGAAACAAAAATGACAGACAGCTTTCAGCCGCCCTTGGAGGTATTACAAAGGGAGTTACACCTTTGGAACTGATTTCGGCTTTTGGTACTTTAGCAAATGAGGGAACACATGTGGAACCTATAGCAATTTTAAAAGTTGTAGATAAAAGCGGAAGAACAATTTTTGAAAACAAGCCGGAGATGTGGAGTGCCGTTAGTAAACAAACAGCTTTTATTATGACCGATATGCTTAGAAGTGTCGTAACAGAAGGCACCGGAAAAAGAGTAGCTGATTTTCCGTTCCCGGTAGCCGGAAAAACCGGTACCACCTCTGATGACAAAGATGTATGGTGGGTAGGTTATACTCCTCACTTGGCAGGTGTAGTCTGGATGGGACACGACGAGCCAACAGCTATGCACAATGTAGCAGGCGGATATCAACCGGCCTTAATGTGGAAACAAATTATGGCAGTGGCACATAAAGACCTTCCCAAAGCAACATTTGTAAAACCGGATGGTATAGTCGGTCCTATAGCTGTTTGCATAGATTCAGGGTATTTACCCTCGGAGTTTTGTTCAAAAGATCCAAGAGGTAATAGAATTAGACAGGAATATTTTATAAAAGGTACACAGCCTGTAAAAACCTGTGATGTTCATATAGAAGATTTTATTGATACCTCTACAAATTGCTTAGCAACAGAATTTTGCCCAGAAGAGTTAGTTCAAAGACAAGTTTTCATTAAGAGACGTGTTCCTTATTCACCATCGCCCACCGGTCAGATACCATTAGATGCAAAATATGAATCGCCAACAAAATACTGCGATGTTCACGAATCTGAACCGGTAATTACTCCTCCTGATATGAATTTCCCTTCGGGCGATGATGAAGATACTAATGAAAATGAGGAAAACGGATTCAATGAAAATGGCAGTGATGACAATGAAAATGGCAGTGATGACATGGAAAATAATGAGCATAACCATAATAATGGAAACAATAACAGCAACTAATTAATCAGTCCTTGAATTTAGCAGGTTTTCCTTGTCTACATCATGACACGGTGTTTTAATCTGAACTGTCAAACTTGATAAAAGCTATCACATAACTAATTTGTTTAAATAAAATAAAAAACACTTTTTGGTCGTATTGAATCAAAAAGTGTTTTTTTATTACTCTAATTAGGTATTAAAGATTCTTTGTAAATGTATCCTTATCGGCATTTTACTTTACTTCTGTGTTAGGTATTCATCCGAATCTATTACATTTATACCATGCTCTTGTAAATATGCTGCCGTAACTCCCATCCCCTGGCGCAGGCTTTTCTTAAATGTTCCGTCATAAATACATTTGCATCCGCATGAAGGGCTTTTTGACTTCAATATAGCCTTATCCGCATTTAGTAACTTTATAAGTTTTAGTGCTTCTTTGGCTCCTCTTAAGAAATTTTCAGTTACATCTTGGCCTTTATCTGTAATTACCCTTGCTTTACCATCTATTACATCCCGACCTTCTCCATCAGCTATTTCCGAACAATCTCTAGGTGTAGGCAAGCCACCTGCCTGTTCAGGGCAAAAAGGTACTGCTATACCTTTTTTTACCATTTCACAAAAGCAGGGCTCTATATTATTTTCACCATCATATTTGGTATTTAAACCGATTAAACACGCACTTATCAAAAATCTTTTCACAATTCAACCACCGTCACACCAGAGCCTCCTTCATCCATATTCCCTAATCTGAAAGCCTTGATATCCGACCTGGTTTTTAACATATCTGTTATTCCCTGACGCAAAGCACCGGTGCCCTTGCCATGTATTAAAGTTACCCTTGCCACACCTGCCATCATTGCATCATCAAGATAGTTGTCTACTTCAGCCAAGGCTTCGTCAACCGTAAGACCTCTGAGGTCAATTTCTGTTGAAATTTCCTTGGCTTTACTCATGGCAATAGATGAATATCTGGATTTTTCCTCCTCAAACTCTATCTGTTCTATAGGTATAAGACTTTCTGCCGGAACATTTACTTTCATAATTCCAACCTGTACCTGAGCTGATTTTAAGGCTTCATCCAGTGATAAAATGTAACCTTCTTGATTCAAACCTGCTATCTTTACTTTTTGACCGGGTTTTAACGGTTTTTTATATTTCTTTGACGCATTTATAATTAAAGCATTTTTTGAGTCCTGCAGTTTTTCATCAGTTTTTCTAAGCCAAGACCTTGCTTGTTCTACAGCCTTGTTTCTAATATGAATTTGATTTTCTGTTTCGGCATCTTTTAAGCTTTCTATAATTTGTGCAGCTTCTCTTTCAATATTATCAAGTAACAATCGGGCTTTCATCTTGGCTTTTTCAACGATTTTTTCCTGCTGTATTCGCAGTTTTTGTTGTTCTTCTTCTAATCTATCGATTTTTTTTAGGTATTCCGTTTTCAAAGCTCGCAGTTCTTCCCTTTCTTCTTCAGCCTTATTCTTTTGCAGCTCTATATGTGTAAGTAAATCCTCCAGCTTTAAACTTTCTTCAGCCATCAAACTTTTGCCTAAGTCCACCACTTCTTGCTTTAAGCCAAGTCTCTTTGCTATTTCAAAAGCATTGCTCTTGCCCGGAATCCCTATTGTTAGTCTATAAGTTGGGCTTAAAGTTTGTATATCAAATTCCATGCTGGCATTTTCCACACCCTCTTTAGAAAAGGCAAATGTTTTAAGTTCACTGTAGTGGGTAGTAGCCAAAACCCTGCTTCCTTTTTCATAAAGGTAATTTAATATGGCCATAGCCAAAGCCGCACCTTCTGTCGGGTCTGTGCCGGCTCCTAATTCATCAAGAATTATTAAGCTATTTTTCGTAGCTAGGTCAAGGATTTCCTTTATATTTTTCATGTGGGAAGAAAATGTGCTCAGGCTTTGTTCAATACTTTGCTCATCACCTATATCTGCGAAAACCTCTTCAAAAATTGAAACTTCAGTTCCTTCTTGAGCAGGCAAATGCAAGCCTGATTGAGCCATAAGTATAAAAAGGCCGACGGTTTTTAAAGCAACCGTTTTCCCTCCGGTATTAGGCCCAGTGATTATCAGTATGTTAAATTCATCACCAAGATACACATCCAGTGGGACCACTTCACCTTTTAGGAGCGGATGCCTTCCTTGTATTATATTTATATATCCTCGATTATTGAAGATTGGCTCAGTGCCTTTTATGTCCAAGCTGTAGCCCGCCTTGGCCATAATAAAGTCCAGATGAGCCAAACCATATAATGTATCATGAATAAAATCATAATTTTCCTGTATCTTTTTTGAGAAATCCCATAAAATTCTTTCAATTTCCTTCTTTTCCTCAATCTCAAGTTGTCTGAGCTCATTATTCATCTGCATTACTGCCATGGGTTCTATATACAGCGTCGCTCCACTGGCCGATTGGTCGTGGATAACTCCCTGAATACTGCCGCGAAATTCCTGTTTTACCGGAACAACATAACGGTCTTGGCGAACAGTAACTATTGGGTCCTGTAATGCTTTCTGATAGTAGGGAGAGGAAATTATTTCATTTAATTTGTTTCTTATGCTCTGGGCCAGATTCTTCTTTTGTCTTCTGATTGAACTTAACTTAGGGCTGGCATTATCAGCTATTTCCTCATCGCTCACAATTGATTTTTCTATTTTTTCTTCCAAGGATTGAAATATATGCAGGCCATTTACTATTTCATTTATGATTACACTGTCTGCCAGCTTCTTTTCATTCCATGCGGATTTAATTAATCGGGCAGCTCTCATGGTTGATGCTATATCCAAAAGCTCCCCCGGAGAAAGTACAGACCCAAGTTTAGCCAAATTAAGGCTATTTCTTATATCCTTGATTCCTCCAAGAGATATTTTGATTCCGGAGTTAAGCAATGCCAAACCTTCACTGGTTTCCCTCTGGAGCATTTTTACTAAATCTTCATCAGAAAAAGGTTCCATGTGGGCTATCTTTTCTTTTGCCAGCGATGAAACTGCGTATTCCATTAATATGCTCTTTATCTTATCATATTCTAAAACAGTTTCGACTTTATTGTTCATTGCATCACCTTTAAAAAGTCCAAAAGTTTTTCAAAGGAAAAAGTATTTATAACATTTTCGGGCTCAAGCCAACCTCGCCTTGCTACCCATAATCCGTATTTCATATCCGTCAATGTTTCTTTGTCATGTGCATCGGTATTTATAGCAATTTTTATGCCCATCTCCTTTGCCCTTTTTGCCATCACATCATTTAAATCCAGTCTGTCAGGCGAAGCATTTATTTCAAGTACAGTACCGGTTGTAGCCGCTGCTTCAAATACCAAGTCCATATCAATATCATAGGGGGCTCTCCTGCCTAAAATTCTTCCCGTGGGATGTGCAATTATATTTACATAAGGATTATGGCAAGCATTAACAATGCGTTTTGTCAAAGTTTTTCGGTCTTGGCGAAATCCACTGTGAATTGATGCAATAACAATATCTAATTCCTTTAAAATATCATCTGCAAAATCCAGCGTCCCATCGGTTAATATATCAACCTCGGCACCTGCTAAAATGTGTATTCCCTCAAGCTTGTTATTCATATCCTTGATAATATCAATCTGCTCTTTTAACCTGCTTTCATTAAGACCACCGGCTATTCTCAAGGACTTGGAATGGTCTGTTATAGCTATATATTCATATCCTATGGCTTTGGCTCTTTTGGCTATTGATTCAATAGAGCTTACTCCATCACTGAAGTTGCTGTGGACATGAAGGTCGCCGCGGATGTCTTGCTGCTTTATCATCTCAGGCAGGCAGCCCTTCATAGCAGCCTCGATCTCTCCCCTGCCTTCTCTCAGCTCCGGTATTATATAGGGCATTTTGAGTTTTTCGTAAACCTCTTTTTCGCTTTTAGGATAAAATACCTCTTTATTTTCTTTTTTTAAAATGCCATACTCATTCAGTTCATATCCCATATTTACAGCTATATTTTGAAGTTTAATATTATGCTCTTTGCTGCCGGTGAAGCGTTGCAGCGAAGCAGCAAAAGCCTTGGTTTTGACAGCACTTAAATCTAGTTTGATACCCATGTTAAGCATTACACTTACCTTAGTCAAATCTTGGTCAAGGACCTCGGCAATATATGGAAGCCTTAAAAAATCCTTCAATATTGCCTCCGGACTTTCAGTAGCTATAACTATATCTATGTCCTTGACCATTTCCTTTTTACGGCGCAAACTGCCGCTAATCTCAACATTTGTAACTTCTGTCATGCCGGACAATATAGATGATATTCGTTCGGCAATGGGCAAGGCGGTTGCCAGTAAAATCTTGTCCGAATGATTTTTCAAGGTCTGTATGCCTTTTAAAATAGCCTGTTCTGTTTTTACTCCGATACCCGGTAATGTTCTAAGTTTGCGAAGGCGAGCAGCCTCTTCTAATTCTTCAATGGAGGATATGCCGAGAGAATCATGAATGAGCTTTATTTTTTTGGCCCCCATACCGGGTATTTTAAGCATTTCAACAAGGCCTGGCGGAAAATTCTTTTTAAGTTCTTCATAATAACGGCATGTGCCTGTATTAATAATTTCATAAATTTTCTCCGACAGAGCCTTTCCAATACCCTCGATTTCCTGTAATTGAGATTGCTTTGCTAAATCTTCAATCTCCAGCGGAAGATTTTCAATTGTATAAGCGGCTTTGCGATATGCTCTTATTTTAAAAAAGTTTTCACCTTTTATTTCTAGCATATTTGCAATATCATTAAAGATAAAAGCCACTTCAAAATTTCTCATAATAGTTCAATCCTTTGCTTCATCTCCAAATGTTGCTAAAAACTCTTCATATTCCTGTTTTAGTTTAAACAATTCATCGGTAATATTAAGAGCTGCCAGCACTGCAATTCGGGTTCGGCTCAAATTTGGGTAATCTTTGGAAAGGTTAAACATCTCCCTATCAACATATTGAGCTACTTTTTTAATATAGTCGACAGATGCCGTGCCTCTTAAATAATAATCTTCACCATTTATATTTACTTTAACCCTATTTAAGGGTTTAGCTTCATTAGGCATCTCAACCACCCTTAGTATTTATTATCGGTTTTTTAACATTTAATATTAATATTCTTCAAATACCGATGAAATCCTTTATTCTCTCAAAGTAGCATTAAATTTATCTTGAAGATGCTTTGTTATTTTCTCAATGCTCTCATTGACTTCAGCATCTGTAAGAGTCCTGTCTTCTGCTCTAAATACCAGTGAAAAGGCCATGCTCTTATGACCTTTAGCTATCTGGTCCCCTTGATATATATCAAAGAGTTCTACCCTTTCCAAGAGATTGCCTGCACTTTCTTTTATAGCATTTATTACATCTCCTACAAGAACTTTTTCATTTACTACTATTGCCAGATCACGGTCAGAGGTTGGAAATTTAGGTAGTGGTTCAAATCCTACTTTACCGGAGGCATTACTCAATATTATATCAAGATCTAATTCTGCTACATAAACTCTTTTACTTATTTCGTAATTTTCCAATACATCAGGGTTTATTTCTCCAGCAAATCCGATTATATCATCACCCAGTACAATTTTAGCACATCTGCTCGTATGGAAAGCAAAATGCTGTTCTTGAAGGAAATTATAGTTTTTAATCCGCAACTTTCTAAATAGCGTTTCTATTACTCTTTTTAAATCATAAAAATCCATTGAGTCATCACATAAGCCGATAGCAATTCGCTTATTTTCATAAGGCAGCTCCTCAAGTGGCAATTTTTTAGGTAAATAGGCAGCACCAATTTCGAAAAATCTTAGTTCATCTACTTTGTGATTTAAGTTAAAACTTATAACATCAAGTATATTTGGCATAAGCGTAGTTCTCATTATGCTATGTTCTTCTCCCAGGGGGTTTAAAAGCGTTATAGCCTGCCTTAGAGGACTGTTTTGCGGTGCATTTATGTTGTCAAAGACTTTTGGACTTATAAAAGAATATGTGTATATTTCAGAATACCCATTATACACTAATACATCCTTTATCTCATTTATATATTTCTGATGGTCACTTAATTTACCATGTGTTACATTACCTGTCGGTAAAGTAATGGGTAACCTGTCATAACCATACATTCTCCCGATTTCCTCAATTATATCTGCTTCCTCTACAAGATCTGACCTGAAAGTAGGAGCAATTGCCTTCATGCCATCTGCTGTGGAATTAACCGTAATTTCCAAGCGGTTTAATATATCTACCATTTCATTTGTAGGAATATCTGTTCCGAGCACACTATTTATTTTATCCGGATTAAAAGGTATTTCTTTTGGAGCGGTTTTCCCGGGAAACACATCAATGTATCCCTTTAAAACTTTTCCGGCACCAAGCTGTTCTATAAGCTCACAAGCCCTATTGGCAGCCTGCAAGCAAATATTGGGGTCAATGCCTTTTTCAAATCTCATAGACGATTCCGACCTCAGTCCCAGCTGCTTTGATGTTCTGCGTATATTAGGGCCAAAGAAATTAGCTGATTCTATAAGTACACACTTGGTTGACGAAGTTATTTCGGAATCGGCCCCGCCCATTACTCCGGCAATACCTAAAGGTTTTTTATCATCTGCGATCAGTAACGTATTTTCATTTATTTCGCGAATATTGCCATCCAGTGTTTCTATTTTTTCAGAGGCCTTTCCTCTACGAACAATAATCGAACGCCCTTCGACTTTATCATAATCAAAAGCATGAAGTGGCTGTCCCATTTCCAACATTACATAGTTTGTAATATCTACAATATTGTTTATAGAACGAACACCACAGGTTTGAAGTCGTCGCTGCATCCACAAAGGTGATGGTTCTATAATAATGTCTTTCACCAAGCGGGCTACATACCTGTTGCACAAATCTTCGGCTTCTATTTTTATATTCACATTATCTTTAATATAGTCTTCAGCTTCTTCTTTTAAGTTTATCTCAGGTATCCTAAAATTAGATTTGAAGGTCGCTGCCGTTTCACGGGCTACACCTATAATGCTTAAACAATCAGGGCGGTTGGGAGTTATTTCAAAATCGATAACTACATCCTCTAAATTAAGATAGTCTTTAATATCCATCCCTAGCGGAGCATCTTCGGGTAATATTAATATTCCATCTTGCATCTCTTTAGGCAAGCCATGATCGTCTAATCCTAATTCTTCTGCCGAACACAGCATTCCAGCCGATTCTATGCCGCGAAGTTTAGATGTTCTAATCTTTTTACCGCCTGTTATGGTTGAACCGTGCAGGGCTACAGGAACTTTATCCCCTGTTTTTATGTTTGTGGCTCCCGTTACAATTTGAATGGTTTCTTCCCCTATATTTACATATACTATTACTAGTTTATCGGCATCCGGATGTTTTTGGACTGTTTGAATTTCGCCAATAACTATATTCTTAATATCTGTTCCCCAATACTCGATGCCCTCAACGTTTGAACCAGACATAGTAAGTCTTTTTGAAAGTTCTTCAGGTTCTTCATTTATATCAACAAAATCTTTTAACCAGCTAATTGGTACCAGCATTTGAATTCCTCCTTTAAAACTGCTTTAAAAATCGCAGGTCATTTTCATAAAAAAGTCTTAAATCATTTATGCCATATTTAAGCATAGCTATTCTTTCTACACCCATGCCAAAGGCAAAGCCGTTTATTTTCTCAGGGTCGTGGCCCACATTGCAAAGAACATTAGGGTGAACCATGCCACAACCGAGTATTTCCAGCCAACCGGTATATGAGCATACACGGCAGCCTTTCCCTTGACAGGCTATGCATGATATATCCATTTCAGCACTTGGCTCTGTAAAAGGGAAAAAATGAGGACGAAATCGGGATTTTCGATCATGTCCAAACATCTCATGTACAAAAGCAACAAGGGTCCCTTTAAGATCTCCCATGGTAAAGCCTTCACCAATGGCAAGGCCCTCCACCTGATGAAACATAGGAGAATGTGTGGCATCCACAGCATCAGACCTAAAAACCCTGCCAGGCGCAATAATCTTTAACGGCGGTTGTTGTTTTTTCATAGTTCTTATTTGAACCGGTGATGTCTGGGTTCTAAGCAAGATTTCATCGGTTATATAAAAAGTATCCTGAACATCTCTGGCTGGATGATCCGGCGGTGTATTTAAAGCCTCAAAATTATAGTAATCAAGTTCAATCTCCGGTCCTTCCGCTACTTGATATCCCAAGCCTATAAATATATCTCTGATTTCATCCATTATCAAGGTAAGCGGATGCCTGCTGCCTAAGGAAACTTTTGTGGGAATAGTCACATCAATAAATTCCTGTTGCATTTTATTTTCTTTTAAAGTTTTCCTTAGTTGCTGCATTTTCTCAGAAATCTTTTGCTCTAAGTCTGCCTTTACTTCATTTACCAATTTTCCTATAATCGGCCTTTCTTCCGGAGATAATTTGGCCATATCTCTGAGTATCTGAGTAAGTTCACCCTTTTTACCCAATATCTTCACTCTTAGCTCATTTAATTCATCGATATTATCAGACTTGGATAAAATTTCTAAGGCCTTTTCTTTTAAGTGCATTAAATCTTCTTTCAAGTTGACTAACCTCCTGTATAAAATTAAATAACAAAAAAACTTTCGTCCAGCTAGGGACGAAAGCTTCCTTCCGTGGTACCACCCTTTTTTAGTTTGAAATACAAACTCTCACAAATTCCGTAACGGCGAAAACCGGGGAGATTTACTACCTGCTAGGCTTCGATCTCCCTGCTTCAGAGCGAACTTCGGCGGATTCTCCCTGCAAAGGCTTACAGTCTTTGACCTTCGCTCCCTAAAAGGATCCTCGCGCTTACTCTCTCCTTCATAGCATTTCATGACATTAGCAATTCTCTATAAATAAGATAAGCCGTAATAGACCCGGTAACCTCAAAAATATTCCAAAAAAATTCGGCTATAGACACTGTGCTCCACCCTTTCCTAAGGTTTACACACACATATTATAGCACAGCATAAAGCTATTTACAAGCTTGTGGGTACAGGCTTAATCCTTTGTTTTACCGCCTCAAAAACTATAATTCCATGGGCTATGGCGACATTTAAAGACTCAGCACTGCCTGGCATTGGAATTTTAACCAGTTCATCGGAAATACGAACTATTTCTTTTGAAACCCCTTCATCCTCAGAGCCCATAACTATTATGGTACAAGCCTTGTAATTTACATCATAATAAGGCTTTTCAGCCTTCAAATGTGTTGTTACTACTTTCCCGCCTTTTTCTTTTAATTCAATAAGCGTTTTTATCAAATCGTCAGTTTGAATTATTTGTACATGAAATAGGGAGCCCATAGCAGAGCGTACAACCTTAGGATTATATATATCTACACATTCTTGCCCAATAACAATTGCATCGGCACCGGCAGCATCAGCTGTTCTTATTATCGTTCCCATATTGCCCGGGTCCTGTATTCGATCCAGTGCAATCATCAGGAAATTTTCTTTTTGTACATCTTCGATATTTGTATACTTGAAATTCATAACTGCCATGATGCCTTGAGGTGTGACTGTATCAGTCAATTCGTTAAATAGGTTGTTTCTTACTTGATATAATCGGTTTGGACAAACCTGCTTGCTTAATATTTTAATGAAATCGGTATTTGATTTAAGAAAATCATCAGATATAACAACAAACCTAACTTCATAATTTGATTTTATAGATTCAGCTACGTTTTTTAAACCCTCAACAATAAAACAGCGATTTTTCATTCTGGCTTTCTTGGATTTTCTTAAATCTCTAACTAGTTTTTGTTGATTTTTAGAAAGTTGTTTCGTCATTTTTTTACCGACACCCAGCCATTATGAGATGCTTCCATATCATATACATCATAAATGCTTTTCCATATTTTCGATATCGCGTTTTTTCCCAACTACCGCAAGCACATCGCCTTTTAAAATGACATCATCGCCACTAGGTGATATGATTACATCGCCATCGCGTTTTATAGCAATAACATTTAATCCATACTTGCGCCTTATATCGAGCTGACTAAGGCTCTTATTAAACCAAGACGATATAGCACTTATCTCTATAATAGAATACTCAGGCGAAAGCTGTATATAATCAAGAATATTAGGGAGGGTTAAATTATGTGCTACTCTGATACCCATATCCCTTTCAGGGAAAACTATCCTGTCTGCACCTATTTTATGTAACACTTTTCCATGCAGCTCATTCTGTGCCTTTGCTACTACGTATTTAATGCCCATTTCTTTTAATATTAGTGTAATCAGTATGCTAGCCTGAATATCATTTCCTATGCTCACTACTGCCACATCAAAATTTCTAACACCTAATGCCTTTAATGCATTCTCGTCCGTTGCATCAGCTTTAACAGCATGTGTAATGCTGTCAACCACATTTTGAATTATTTCCTCATCAATGTCAATTCCAAGTACATCGTGGCCTAAGTCATACAATGTCTCAGCTAAACTTAATCCAAACCTGCCCAACCCTATAACAATAAATTGTTTCAATACAATCACCTCCTCATCTTATCCAACCAGAATTCTTTCTTCCGGAAATCTTATCATAGCCTTGCTTATTCGGCTGCCGAGAGCCATGGCAAGGGTAAGCGGTCCTACTCGTCCTGCAAACATCGTTAAAATTATTATGATTTTACCAATACTTGTAAGCTCGGTAGTAATTCCTAAGGTTAAGCCAACTGTCCCAAAAGCCGAAGTCGTTTCAAAAAGAATTGATAGAAAGTCTGCTTTTTCAGTAATAGTCAGCAAAAACGAGCTTGTAAATACTAATAATAAAGCTATTACTCCAATAACCACAGCCTTAAATATATTATCCATAGGTACACGCCTTTGATAAATATCAACATCTTCTTTGGAAGCAAGTATAGTGTAAATCATCATGATGATTATTGCAAATGTAGATGTTTTTATACCTCCTCCGGTAGAAGCAGGTGATGCTCCTATAAACATTAAAAATATCGTGAAATATTTTGAAGGCATTGTCAAGTCCGAAAAATTGAGTGTATTAAAACCTGCTGTTCTTGCCGTTACCGATTGAAATGCCGCAGCTAAAATTTTTCCTGTTGGAGAAAGATTGCCCAATGTTTTAAGGTTAGAATACTCTAAGCAATAAAAGGTAATAAAGCCTGAAACCAATAATAGTAACGTCATCGTAATAACAACTTTAGAATGTAGGGAAAGATGTTTGAAATTTCTCTTTAGTAGGAGATCATGAATTACAGTAAATCCAAGCCCGCCAAATATTATTAGCCCCATTATTACACCATTTATTATGGGGTCTTCTACAAAAGGGGTAAAGCTTTTAAATCCTCCTACAAGGTCAAATCCCGCATTGTTAAATGCCGAAACAGCATGAAACACTCCGTAGTAAATCCCTTTGCTTATACCAAATATCTGTGTAAATCGTATAGATAAAAGTATTGCACCTACTCCCTCAAAAATAAATGTTGTAAGCAGTATATGCCGCGTTAATTTTACAAGGCCCGATAATGTGGATTGATTTAAAGCTTCCTGCATCACAATACGCTCGCGAAGCGTTATTTTTTTCCCAAGCAACAAAAAAATCAAGGTAGCCATTGTCATTATTCCTAGACCACCCATTTGAATTAGGCACATTATAACTATCTGTCCAAAAGTGGAAAATTGAGTCTGTGTATCAACAACCACCAAACCTGTAACACATACGGCAGATGTGGAAGTAAATAAAGCATTTAGAAAACCTATGCTTTGACCGCTATTTGAAGCTGAAGGAAGATTTAAAAGAATACCTCCAACAAGTATTAAAGCAGCAAAACCGAATACAAGTATTTGAGTAGGTTTTAACTTTCTTAACCCGAAATGCAGTATCTTGATTTCAACCGCCCCCGAAAAGTCCAAAAAGCGACCGAAGCCGCTTTTTATTTACTGTTTGCCTTAGCGATATCTACTAATTGTGTAAAACCGTTAGCATCATTTATCGCCATTTCTGATAACATCTTGCGATTAATCTGTACGCCGGCTTTTTTAAGCCCGTTAATAAACTTACTATAGGATATACCGTTAGATCTGGCTGCTGCATTAATTCTAGCAATCCACAGCTTTCTAAAATCCCTCTTCTTAAGTTTTCTTCCTCTATAAGCATGAGATTGAGCTTTGAGGACAGCTTGATTTGCCGGTCTGAATAATTTGCTTTTTGATCCTCTATATCCTTTTGCAAGCTTGATAACTTTTTTATGCTTTTTACGAGCAGCAACTCCTTTTTTAACCCGTGCCATACTTATCCTCCTTTAGCGTTCATTACATGTAAGGTATTACCTGTTTTATTCTCTTGTGATCTGCCTTGCTTAAAATTGCAGGTTTCCTCAGGTGCCTTTTTCTCTTAGAAGTTTTTTTGGTTAATATATGACTTTTATAGGCCTTTGACCTCTTTATTTTTCCCGTCTTTGTAACTTTAAATCTTTTTGCTGCACCCCTATGTGTTTTAACTTTTGGCATCAATATCACTCCTTATTTGTAGTTTGCTTTGGTGCAATTACCATAACCATATTTCTGCCTTCCATTTTAGGCGGTTTTTCAACCACGCCCACTTCGCTTATGTTTTCAACCACTTTATTTAAAACCTCTTCACCCAGTTTTGTATGAGTCATCTGCCTGCCGCGAAATCTTATGCTTACCTTTACTTTATCCCCATCTTTTAAAAATTTAATGGTATTTTTTAGTCTTACTTGAAAATCATGCTCATCAATAGTAGGGTTCATTCTAATTTCTTTTACATTAATTACTTTTTGCTTTTTACGAGCCTCTTTTTCACGCTTGCTCTGCTCATATTTATACTTCCCAAAATCCATAATTTTACATACCGGTGGCTTTGCATCAGATGATATTTTTACCAAATCTAGTTGAACTTCCTGGGCATAATGTAAGGCATCTTTTAATGACATAATTCCAAGTTGCTTTCCATCAGGGGATATTACTCTTACCTCTCTATCTCTTATTTCATGGTTCACCTGGATGTCTTTGTCTTTGCTAATACTGTTCACCTCCAAAATTATAAAAAATAAAAAGGGACAAGAAGAATCACTCGTCCCCGTTGAAATCTGTGGGATAATAACCTTATAAGCTTTCGCCATAAGGTGAGAATATATCTTCTGCTTAAATTACTTTATTATCTTTTCGCTACATCAGTAAATATATCACATATTTACCTTTAATGTCAATTAAATTTTGAGGTTAATATCAATACCTCGCCGATAAACGTTTCAACAGTTTTTTGCCCTACATCGCCTTTTTCTCTAGTCCGCACTGAAATCGTGTTTTCATTTGCTTCTTTGTCACCTACAATAAGCATATAAGGAATTTTTTTCATCTGTGCATCTCTTACCTTATAGCCTATTTTTTCATTTCTTTCGTCCACTTCCACTCGAATACCGGCTTCATCCAACTGTTTCTTTACTTTATAGGCATAATCCATGTGTTTTTCACTTATGGGAAGAATCCTTGCCTGCACCGGAGCAAGCCAAACCGGAAAGGCTCCTGCATAATGTTCAATTAGTATTCCGATAAAACGTTCAATGCTCCCAAAAATAACTCTATGAATCATAACCGGACGGTGCTTTTCACCATCTGCCCCGATATATGATAAGTCAAAGCGCTCAGGCATCTGGAAATCTAATTGAATAGTTCCGCACTGCCATGTTCTGCCTAAGCTGTCCTTTAAATGAAAGTCAATTTTAGGACCGTAAAAAGCTCCATCACCCTCATTAATCTTATATGGCATACCCTTTTTATCCAAAGCTCCTTGCAGAGCTGCTGTTGCCTGCTCCCATAGTTCATCTGAACCCATGGAATTTTCTGGTCTTGTGGACAGCTCAACATTATATTCGAAGCCGAATATCTGATAAAAGTAGTCTACCAAATCTATCACGCCAATTATCTCATCTTCAATTTGAGAAGGCATCATGAATATATGTGCATCATCTTGTGTAAAGCACCTTACCCGCATAAGGCCGTGCAAAACTCCGGAAAGCTCGTGGCGATGCACCAAGCCAAGTTCGCCTAATCTAATTGGTAGATCTCTGTAGCTTCGAGAATCTGTTTTATACATGAGTATGCCCCCAGGACAATTCATGGGCTTTACCGCATAATTCATGCCATCAATTTTCGTAAAATACATATTTTCCTTATAGTGGTCCCAATGGCCGGATCTTCTCCAAAGCTCTTCATTTAATATTATTGGAGTTTTTATTTCTTGATAGCCTCTTTTACTATGTTCCTTGCGCCAGAAATCTGTCAACAAATTCCATATTACCATGCCCTTTGGATGGAAAAACGGAAATCCGGGACCTTCTTCGTGAATACTGAAAAGATCCAATTCTTTACCTAGTTTTCGGTGGTCGCGTTTTTTGGCCTCTTCTATGCGTGTTAAATATTCGTCCAGCATAGATTTTTTTGGAAATGAGATGCCATAAATCCTCTGGAGCATCTTATTATGTTCGTCGCCCCTCCAATAAGCACCTGCCAGACTCGTAAGTTTAAATGCCTTTATCCTTCCAGTGGAAGGAATATGAGGCCCTGCACAAAGGTCCTTAAACTCGCCCTGCTGATAAAAGCTAATGGGTGCTCCTTCCGGAAGGGCTTCTACTAATTCTACCTTATATGGTTCATTTATTTTGTTAAGTTCTTCTATAGCTTCTTCTTTGGATACATTTTTACGACAAAAAGCATAGTCTTCAGCAATTATTTTAGCCATTTCCTGCTCTATTTTTTCAAGGTCCGATGGGGTGAAACTTTCATCCCGGTCAAAATCATAATAAAACCCTTCATCGATAGCCGGGCCTATGGCTAATTTAGTTTCGGGGAATAATCGTTTTACGGCTTGTGCCATAACATGTGACGAGCTATGCCAAAATACTTTGCGCCCTTCTTCATCTTCAAATGTCAAAAACTGCACATTACAATCTTTATCAACTTTTGAACTAAGGTCTTTAATAACGCCGTCAACTTTAGCAGCCAAAGCTTCCTTGCCTAATTTCCTGCTTATATTTTCGGCGATTTCAAGTAATGTAATACCTTTTTGATATACTTTTTCAACTCCATCTTTTAAACTCACTTTTACTTGTTCCATAATATCCCCTTCCTTTTGTCCTTAAATACAGGTATGTTGTAAATATAATTTATTTTTTAAAATCAAAAACCTCGCATCCCTTAAGGGACGAGAGGTTTTCCCGCGGTTCCACCCTAATTTAAACTCATTTTAATAAGGCTTATAGCCATAAAACTCCGAGTTGGTCTTCGGTCTACTATTCCCAGGGCTTTCGCAGCTTCCGGCCCCTCTCTTTAGAGAAAATCGTAAACTTACTCTTCTCTTCATAGTTTTTATATAAATAGAATTTTATTTATTATAATTCTAATGATTACTATTGTCAAGAGCGCACTTGCCGTATACTATGACAGCTAATGCCAACGAATTTTGCTGTAAATATTATAAGAAATAATAAGAAACCAGTGCTTGTACTATGCCAACAAAAAATCCCATTACACCTCCGAGAACTTCTATCTGTTTTAATTCTTGCTTTGAAAGTCTGATAATCAAATCTTCCAGTTCTTCTAAATCAAATGAATTAATCTTTTCTTCCACGAGTTCTTTAAGTTGAAATTCTTTCCTTGCCTTTTGGATAAGTGTTGCCTTCATCTCATCAAAAAGTTCATTTCCATTACGATCGATTATATCGCCAACATAATTTGCTATAGACCCGCGAAGACCGGAAGGCAGAAATCCGGGAAGTTTATCATCAATCTTTGTTGCTACAACATCCTTTATATATTTGATTATTTCAGTTTTATTTTTATCGGAAGCCAAACTTTCTATAATTTCTTCTGTAGAAATAATCTCATTTTCTAAAGCTTCTCCAATGCTTCGAGATATATCCAGCCTTCGTTTCGGAATTAAACCCTGTATTTCAATCCCAAGAAGGGGAATTTTAATGGGATTTAAAGGCCGAAAGATAAGTTTTATGGCAAAAAGGTTAGTTCCCCACCCGATAAATGCTCCGATTATCGGCATCAATGCTAACTGAATGTATGCATTCATAAAAGTATCACCATTTTTCCGATTTAGCATTCTAAATAAATAAGATAAGTTATATCTAAAGTTCAAACAAAGTATTTAAAATCAGCTTAAACACAGCCTTAACTATGATAGCATACTTTCAATAGAAAAAAAAAGCCTTTGGCCCTCATTTTGTCGTTAAAGGTTTTGATTGCAGGCATATATTACAGCTATTGCAAAATTGTATTCGTCCTTCAAAAATATTATAAATGGTATTAATAACTTCTATTTTATCTTCTCCAGTAAACCCATGGATAATGATTTTCCTTGGAGCTATATTTATCAATGTGCTTACAACTATGTCATCTGTACTTACTTCAGTATTTTCCTGTGCCAGTAAATCCAAACTCAAATCATTCTCTATAAATTTAGAGTCTTCATCCATCAGTATTATTTTGGTATTGCAAAATACCACATTGACTAAATCTTTTTTAGGTTCTTGGAGGTCGATGAAATGGCGAAGTAAGTCAATGAATTCTTTATATTCCCTATCAATAAGGTACTCATCAATAGCCGTGTCCACCAACTCTTCCAACTGTTCCATATATTCTCTTAAGCGAAAGTCAATAAAACCGTCCAGCATGATTATATTATTATCTGCAAGATATTCGCTAATTTTATGTACTACACAAATCTTACGTTTTATTTTGCTTGAGGTATCTTGAGTTAAATTTAACTCACCGCAATTTGCAATATCCAACGTGAAATCATATATCCGATTTTGTTCGATTTCGTTGAAATAAAAGTAGTTATCTCTTATTATTTTTTTAATCAGAATTGGTTCCCAATAATCCATTACAATATCTGAAAGTGCGTTAGCTATGGAATTAACAAATGTTTGCCGCATGATTTTATAATGATTTTCTTTTAATATTATCTCATCTTCTATATAACAATAAAAAAATACAGCATTACCTTTATAATTCTTTTTCAGGGTTACATTAAATCCTTTTTTACTTAAAATATCGAATTCCAATTTCAGTCTATCTTCAAAACCTTCTACAGGTTTAATAGAACCAATTGACAGTATCCTCACCTCAACCACTCCTTTTATTTTTGTAGTATATATTATATGTATGTAGCTTATACCATATACAACAAAACAAAGGAAGTAGTTCCAATAAATTCATTTTGAATTTTCAGTCTTTTTTCTGCATAAAAATGGTGGGCGCTGTAAGGATTGAACTTACGACCCCTTCCGCGTCAAGGAAGTGCTCTCCCACTGAGCTAAGCGCCCACATCATTGGTGCCGGGAACCGGAATCGAACCGGTATGGGATTTGACTCCCGCAGGATTTTAAGTCCTGTGCGTCTGCCTGTTCCGCCACCCCGGCAGAACTAATTAATTGGAGGCGGCACCCAGATTCGAACTGGGGGTAAAGGTTTTGCAGACCTCTGCCTTACCACTTGGCTATGCCGCCCGAAGATACAAATGGAGCGGAAGACGGGATTTGAACCCGCGACCCTCGCCTTGGCAAGGCGATGCTCTACCACTGAGCCACTTCCGCACATCTATGGTGCCTTGGGGC
>JALHJR010000137.1:0-1856 GCA_022840405.1 Tepidanaerobacter acetatoxydans | reverse complement strand
AAAATTTTCGCTTCCCTACACCAGTGTTAGCTGACAGGTTCAAAGGGTCAGGTTTTACCTTCTCAACTCATAAGAGTTCCCCCGCAAACTGCATATTATCTTGTTGTTAATAACGTATCACTTAAAGAAGGCTCTGTCAACACGATTTACAAACTAACCTTTATTGTTGGAGATGACGGCTTAGGACTTTTACCTGAAAAACTGTATTTTCACTTTTAAAATCTTCGCAAACATTCAAACATTATAGAATAAACTTTAAGGGCTTTCCTTACGAGAGTACTTTTGTCGAGATTATCCTCAACAGTCTTTATTGAGTATGCCTTTGCCCTATTTTATATGTAACAATAATGTCTTCGAAAAATAATGCTATTGTAACAAATGGATGCCGCATACATGGTATAATGCCATTGAGTAAAAAGTATAGTAAATATATACAACAACATATTTGGACGACATATATTATAGGTATACGCTGTCCAAATAAAGACATGGCTTTACATATGATGATGCTTCGGATATAGTCGGGAGCTATTAAAAATAATTGAAAATCGTTAGTGCGGCCTGCTTCTCGCAAGGCAGGAAAGAAACATAAACTTTATATGATATGTTATATAGTTTTATAAGTTTTCTGAAAGGGAGTTGATTGCTTGATAGAAATAAGTTTTTCAAAATACGGCAAAATAGAGTTCGAAAAAAGCGGCCTGTCGCTGAAAGAGTTGGAGAAATCTGTTGAAAAAACTATGCAAAAAAGACATATGGCAGATTTCGTGTACTGCGAGCCGATAGCAAAAGGCGATGCAAAATGGCGCCCTAATGGGACGATCTTATCGAAAGATAAATTCCTTTTGCAAGGTGTAAGCGAATTGTGCCCTCGCAAAATCGAACAAGACGGAAAAACCGAGATTGTCTGGGAGCCAAAAGTCGAAGGGCCAACTGCAAAAGAATACTTTATAAGCCAAAAGAAAACAAAAAAATAGCTAAACAAGCGTTCTTTTTTGTTTTGATCAGTCATCATGCTGCCCGTATGTGGACTGCTCGTACAGGGTTAGGCTGTCGAGCCTTTCCCTGCCGTCAGGACCGCCGGAACGAAGGAGGCGGGCTTTATCGGTGCTTGTATCCATGGCCCCCAGACGTTCAAACCTCATCCTAAGACCATTTTTATCATAAACCACCTGAGGCTTTTCATCTTCCCCGGCTTTTGCGGGAATTGCCGCCATCCCCATAAACATTAAAGCAGCAAGCATTACTGATATTATTTTTGTCCTGTGCCTCCATATCATTATCCCATCATCTCCCTTTAATTAAAAATATCAAAGGCAGCTCTATTAGCAAAAAATACCTTATGCTCCTTGCCGGTAAATCCCACTTCTACCTGCCATGCTTCTCTTCCGTTTACTATTACTCTAAAATACTGCTGATTAAGCGATTTTCCTGGATCTGTCTCCCAGTATAAATCCTTACACACTACAACCGACTTTGCATCAACCTCATTTGTATTTTTAAAGTAGTTTTCTATAGATGCCTTGTACTTTTTAAATAAACCATCGTCAATAACAGCCCAGCCGCCTTCTGGCGTCCCTTCCGGAAATATTGTGCACATCGGCCCCAAGTCCTTTATCTTCTGGATTATCTCGGGAGTAAGCTGGGATTCATGGGTTATGCCGCCTGCTTTATCAAGGTTTTCCCAGAGCTCATCGACATTTTCGCTTTTAGGAGGATTTTTTATGCCTTTATCCTCCGCAAGCTCATCAAACATCTCATCGGTAATTACGGTGGTATCCTTCGGCACGTCTGCGATTCCTATAATCTCATTTGCCCCTGCATCGCCTTTTTCCGAGGGCTTGCCCATAAAGGTT
>JALHJR010000136.1:0-1870 GCA_022840405.1 Tepidanaerobacter acetatoxydans | reverse complement strand
TACTACTTGACAAAAGAACTCAAAGAAAAAATTAAGAAAGCTAAATTATTAGCTGAAGGTTTAAATGAAGGAACAAAATAGAGTAAAAAGCAAACTAAAAAAGCAGCCTTATAAAGAACCAACTTATACCATTACCCCAATTCCACCGGGGAAAAAATTCCATTGTCGTAAACCCTGGTTACAGGATTGGATAGAAGCCATACTTTTTGCTTTTGTGGTGGCAATGATAATCCGTAACTACACCTTTCAGAACTTTATGATTCCTTCCTCTTCTATGGAAAAAACCTTGCTCACTGGCGATTATATTGTAGCAAATAAAATTAAATACTATATAGAAGACCCTAAAAGAGAAGATATTGTCACTTTCCGTTATCCTAAAATTGAAGAAGGAACACCGGAACATCCAGATTATAAAGATAATTTTATCAAAGTATTCCCTCCTATCTATATCAATAAAAAAGCAGCTTTCAGCAAGCATCCTATGACCTTTATGCATATTGCCTATTATGCAAGAAAGAATATAGTTAAAAGAGTTATAGGTATGCCTGGAGATATTATAGAGATTAAAAATAAAAAGGTTTATATAAATGGCGAACTCTTTGAAAGAGGATATGAATGCTATGGTATAGCTTATCCTCCACCACCTCAACCTCCTTTTCAAATTATAGAACAAACTTTTGCTGAAGATGAGGAAGATGGATATATATTTAACAGCGATTGGTATAAACCTTATATTGTCCCTCCTGATAGCACTAAAGGAATTTCAGCCAGAAAAGTCTTTAATCGTGATTGGTTTGGACCTATTAAAGTTCCAGAAGGACACTATTTTGTGATGGGAGATAATCGTGATGTTAGTGAGGACAGTCGTTACTGGGGATTTCTTAAGAGGTCAGATATAACTGGTAGTCCCTGGTTAATATTCTTTTCACGAGGAATAGAGTATAATAAACTTTATGATACTCCTCATATCCGATGGAACAGGATATTTCGTCTCGCCAGATAGCTGTTTATCTACATATCCCTTTTTGCCTAACTCATTGCGGATATTGCACTTTTTTCAGTGTCCCCTATTCAAAATCTTCACTGGAACTTTATCTACAATATCTGCATAAAGAAATAGACCTATTTTTTCAATATCATCCTGATTTAGCTTACGCAAAGTCTATCTATTTCGGAGGTGGTACTCCATCTTTATTAAGAGCAGAGGATATTGCAGAACTCTGTGCTCATTTTAATTTTGCTGAAGAAGCTGAAATTACTCTGGAAATAAATCCCCTGCAAATAACTAAGAACTACCTCTCAGCTTTGAAAAACACACCAGTCAACCGTCTTTCTATTGGTATTCAAAGTATGGATAATGAAGAACTAAATCTTCTTGATAGAAAACATAAAGCTGAGCAGATAAAGGATAAAATTGAGCTCTGTCGTCAGTTCGGGTTTAATAATATCTCTTTTGACCTTATATATGGTTTACCCGGTTCTTCTCTTAATAAATTAAAAGATAATCTTATCCAATTTCTCTATTTAAAACCTGAACACATTTCATGCTATCTTTTAACCCTGGACTCGGATACTCCTTTAGCGGCAAAAATAAAGAAAGGGAAAGTCCCTTCTTTACCAGAAGATAGCTTGCTGGCAGAAGAATACGAACTTATATGTTCAGAACTGGATAGGGCTGGATATGAGCAATATGAGATTTCCAATTTCTGTCTTCCTGGCAAACAATCAAAACATAATCTGTGCTACTGGAAAAGTGAGCCCTATCTTGGATTAGGAGCTTCAGCTGCTGGATTCTTACCTCCCTATCGTTATACCAATCCCTCTAATCTGTATGATTACTATGACCATCTGGATAAAGGATTAATTATGC
>JALHJR010000135.1:0-1884 GCA_022840405.1 Tepidanaerobacter acetatoxydans | reverse complement strand
GAGATCCTTCTTTAGTTTGCATTAAGTCGACCATTTGGACATGAAAATCATAACTATCCATATCGCGCTCAATTCCTAATCGATTCTTATTAGCGCGCATATAATCGAAAGCAGTAATTATAGATTCTTTCATCGTTCTATCTGGACTGCCCGTAATCCGTAATTTCCCCGCCCCGCTCATCCTGGATACTTCAACACGAGTCAATGCTACTAAATCATTGTCAGTTAAGGATGCAGTATAGATACATCCAGGTGTTAATGGATCTTGAGCAATTAAATTCCGCCCTCCTTCTTCCGGTACTCCTACGTAATACTCTCGCATTGTTTCGCTATCAATGTATGAAAAAGAGGTCTGATAATACTCAAAAGCCCCCATTTTTTTAAGTTGTTCTTTTACTCTTCTACGACCCTCAAGAGCAATTTCCAGGTATTCCTGTGTTTCTTCTTTTGTTGGATCTCCGCCAGGATGTAAAAGCTTAATTAGTCCGGATGCTGTTCTGCGGACTGCTTTTGCATCCCTTGTGTTTAGATCTGTACCCAGTGAGAAATAACGATCAATTACATCAGTATAATTGCGACGGCGCAATTCGCGGAAGGCTTCAGCTAGATAATCAACTACGAAGCCATAATGATCTGTCATGAATTCATTTCTCATTTTGGGCAATTCCCATCCTGGGAGATAGTAATGAATTCGATCAATCAAAGCCATATCTTGCATTTCTTCAGGTAATGGTTGAAGTAAAGTGGATGTCCTCACCAATACATCAACCGGTTGATTCAAGTTACCTGCAAACACGATCGAGGCCTCTGCGACTATTTCTTCGCGCCCACGGCTAAAGCTGCCACTTTCCATATAGTCTTTTAGAATCTGAACAGCAGATTTATCGTCAAAATTTATTCCTGCTACTTCATCAAACGCGACCACATCCCACATACCCACTAAACCAACTTTTCGCGTACTCATGTTATAGAAAAGGTTAGGAACTGTGGTTTTTCCGCCTGAAACGAGAATTGCGTAAGGCGTTAGATCCCGATACACATAACTTTTACCAGTCCCACGTGGACCTAACTCGATTAAATTGTAATTTCGTTGAATCATTGGGATTAACCGAATTAGCATTAATAATTTTGTTCTTCTCTCAAATTGGCTTGGCTCAAGCCCAATTGTTCGAACCAGCAAATCAAGCCACGCATCAGTAGATAATTGGGATCTTCGCTCTATATAGTCATCAAGATTAAAAGAAGCAAGTTGAATTGGATTTAATTCGGTTACGAAGAAAGGTCTTACTTTTCCAGACACTTCTTCGTCTTCACGATATTCCAATTTCACCTGAGCCCACACCCCCCCTTCAAGTAACCGGTCATATTTTCGGACGATCGTATCTGGAATATGCAAGAAGTTATGGCCAAAATTCACCATTTCTGCCCAGTATTTTGTGCCATCTAATCGAACGAGGATTTTGTCAATAAATGTCATCTCTCCTCGTTCTTTTACTCTCGATTGAGCTTTCATGGCCTCATCTGGCCGAATGATATTCTCTGAGATTGTGCTATTAACCAATCGTAATCCCGCTTCAATCGCAGTTGGATCATCAGTAGCGCAATATTTTCCCAATAAGTATTCCAAAACATAAACGGGGACATTAGCTCCAACTTTTACTCTACGAACCAAATCTTTGCGGACGACTCGCCCTGCGAAGATAGAAGTTACTTTTTGATCAAGGTTATCCATATATCAAACCTCCTAAAGGGCGAATGCAATTGAAATATTAGTGACCTGAGAAAGGGCAAGCCCAGTATCTGAATTGATTAAGTCGAGATCGACTGTGGCTATTCCAGCAGGAATATCATCTATAAAAAGAGTCACAGTATTTGGAATCAGCG
>JALHJR010000134.1:0-1886 GCA_022840405.1 Tepidanaerobacter acetatoxydans | reverse complement strand
CAGGCACAACCAAATGTTCACAGCACCAGGGTGCACCGGGCCGCCAATGGTACTCGGCACTGCAACGATATAAGGATGCCCACCCCGGGAGCGTGCCCGTTATGAGTCGGGAAGGATGCACACCGAACCCGGTCCCGCTCTACCTCATCTCGCAGGTGGTGGCAACCGAGGTCGGCAGGCACGGCAAGGCGATCCGGGAGATTCACATCGTCCGGACCGGCTGCCACTTCTACACGGTCACGACCATTACCGGGGGCGGCCGGCCATGACTGAGCCCGGCACCCTCTCCCACAGCACCGGCGGGGCGCTCCACATCTCCGTCGACGCCGAGAAGTACCGGATCGAGCCTGAGGACCTCAAGAACCTGCTCTTCTACGGCAGGGTGATCCCGATCTGCGAGGACCGCTCGCGGACGACCCCCGGTGGCATCCTGGTCAGTGAGATCTCCATCGAGGGGCACGCGGCGATGAACGCTTCGGGCAAGGCAGTGATGCTCCATACCCGCGTCGGCTCCTACATCATCCCGCTCATCAGCTTCCAGCGGGTCGCCCGCGGGGAGGCCATCTCCGCTCCCCTCTTTCCCCTCGTGCCGGGGGTGACGGGATGAGCGACGGGCCACTGGGCCGGAGCTCGAGCACCAGAGGTGCGAGTGACGAGATCAGAAGCGCGGTGAACGCCCTCGCTGCCTCTGGCAGCGTGGTCGAGGTCCGGGCGCTCGCCGACGGCGTCACCCACTCCGGCTACTTCGACGACTTCGAGAGCCTCGCCCGGGCCGTCGAGGCACTCGACGCCGACCCCTCGGTCGCCGGGATCTACGTCACCCTGAACACGGTGAACCCGGCCCTCCTCGCCCGGCGGGCGAACCGGATCAAGATGCGGCTCTCCCGCAAGGACGCCACCACCGCCGATGCCGACATCCTTCGCCGGCGCTGGTTCCCGGTCGACATCGACCCGGTCCGGCCGAGCGGCGTCTCGTCGACGGACGCCGAGCACGACGCGGCGCTCGCCGCTGCGGAACGGATCGCGGCATACCTCGCCGAGCAGGGCTTTCCCGCGCCCGTCCGGGCTGACTCCGGGAACGGGGCGCACCTCCTCTACCGGGTGGACCTCGGAAACGACGAGGCGGCCACCGCGCTCGTGAAGGGAGCACTCGCGACCCTCGACGCCCTCTTCTCCAACGAGGCCGTCACCGTCGATACCGCGAACCACAACGCCGCCCGGATCTGGAAACTCTATGGCACCCTCTCGCGGAAGGGCGACAACACCCCGGAGCGGCCGCACCGGCGGGCGAGGCTCCTCGCCGTGCCGGACGATGTCCGCATGGTCCCCCGGGAGTATCTGCAGCACCTCGCAGCGCTCCTCCCCCGCGAAGAGCCATCGCGGTCGAAGAAACCAAACGGCAACGGCCCCGGCATCGACCTCGCCTCCTGGCTCCTCGACCACGGCATCGCCGTGCGGTCGACGAGGCCCTACCAGGGCGGGACCCTCTACGTCCTCGACGAGTGCCCGTTCTCTTCAGCCCACAAAGACGGTGCGTTCGCGATCCAGTTTGCGAACGGCGCCATCTTCGCCGGCTGCCACCACGCAAGTTGCGGCGGCGGTGCCCAGCGCTGGCCGGAGCTCAGGGAGCAGTACGAGCCGAAGCGGACCCGGACCCCGGCGAAGAAGGTCGAGGAGATACCACTCCCACCTCCCGTTCTCATCGAGGATGAGCACCAGACGCGTGCCATCGAGATCCTCAAGAACGGTGACCCGCTCGCCTTCCTCCTCGACACCTTCAACAAGAGCCACGTCGGCGACCGGACCGTTGCAGAGTGCCTGGTCATGTCCGTCGCCTCGCAGTCGGTCGCGAACACGAAGGGGCTGCACGTCTCGATCTCCGGCAA
>JALHJR010000133.1:0-2627 GCA_022840405.1 Tepidanaerobacter acetatoxydans | reverse complement strand
GCTTCTTTAATACTTTCTTTATCCATATATATTCCTTTATTTGATAATCAGCCAGGTGATTAGTTCAAAACTCTGTTCTTTTTGTTTTTTAGGAATGATGGCATTTCTATCTCCCTGCAATTGTTTATATGATCTTTTGTTCAATGTATCCTTGATGTCATCAATCGCTTTTAGGAGAAGATTATTGTATTTATCCATTTTTTGACTATTATCGGTTTCCTCATCAAAAAGATCGCAAAGTTCTTTAATAGCTTCTTTTCTTCCTATGGTCAGTAATCTGTAAATCTCCAGAATTTGTTTCACATTGGTAAAATGATAACGGACAGTTCCATCGTCTCTGATGTAAACCAGAAAATATGGTTGCAAAGGATTTAATTTATTATATTCAGAGCCATCGGCAAAATGCTGGAAACAAAAAATAATACCAGGTCGGATAATTTCTTTTTGTTCTTCTGATAAATTATTGGTTTTAAGCCACAACTTATTGTGAGGGGAAGGAGTAACAGCATATAAACCCAAAGGAGCATTGCTTAATTCAACTTCGTTAGCTTTTAAATAGTTCAACAGGTCTATTCTAAAGTCATCCAAAGTAAAATCGGTTAAGCTAATGCTATCTTCCAAATCCTCCAGGTCAATAACTTCTTCCTGTAAACGCTTTAGTTGTTTGGTTCGGAACTTCTTTTCATTGGCAACCAAATTTTCTATATCTTCTTCGCTGAGGATATTATCAGCTCCCGTGGCAGTAAGATCAACTAAAGCCATTCTTGTTTCTACTCTGTATTTAAGGTCTATATACTTATCCAGGTCTTTGGTAGGCCAGAAATTATGCATTTGGATTTGAGCATTGGGACTATTTATTCTGTCTATTCTTCCAAAGCGTTGAATTATGCGAACGGGATTCCAGTGAATATCATAATTTATAACATAATCGCAGTCCTGTAAATTCTGCCCTTCAGAGATACAATCGGTGCCGATAATAATATCAATTTGTTTATCTTGAGGCAGGAAAGTTTGTTTATTCCGTTCTTTGGCAATGGGAGCAAAGCAGGTTAAAATGGAATTAAAATCATTTTTATAATGGGTTGGCATCGGAAAATTGGTTTTACAGGTTGTACTACCGGTTATTAAGGCAGAATAAAGCCCGAATTGAGCATAAAGATATGGAGAAAGATTTTCATAGAGGTAAACAGCTGTATCGGCAAAAGCGGTAAAGATGATTAATTTCTTATTATCAGGATTGATAGGATGGTTCAGCTTATATTCTATAATTTCTTTCAGGCGCTTTAGTTTGGCATCATTTTCCGGTATAACTTTTGCAGCGGTTTCATACAAAGCAGTTAACTGTTGTTTATCATTTTTCAGGGCTATTTTCCAATTTTTTAGGTCTAAATGTTCCAGATTATATTTTAGTTTTTTCCCAACAGTAAATTCCTCTTCCTCTTCTAATTCTTCTTCAGGAATGATATTTTCGAGTTCAAAGGGATCAAGTTGTTCTTCCTTATTGCTCGTTTCAAATGCTTCTATTTTTTCTTCCAAAGAAGCGATTTTAGCTAAAGCCCTTTGAAGGGTTAAACGATAGGAATAAATACTGCTTTCCAAACGCTTGAGGAAATTGATTTTCATCATTTCCACCAAATAATTTTCTCTTTGTTCCTGTGAGAATACTTTTACTTTTCCTGGAATTTCATAAATGTATTTAAACTCAGGTAATACAAAATTGGAGGGCTTGAATAAAGATAGCTTATAATTCTGGATTTCATCATTTACTTTATCATAAGAATAGAAATTTTGCATCGTATCAATATCCGGTATATTCGGAAAGGGGTTTAAGACGCACAGGAAAGCTTTTTTTATCTATATCGGAATAATAAGTTAGTATGTGTTTGCGGCTGCGAGCAATAGTCAATCCATCCAAAAGTTTAAAAAAGGAACTATCCAAAGCTAAAAACAAATCCTTTGTATCCCGTTTGGCAGTCCTGGAGCGTTTTGCCCAATCGGTAAATTGCAGTTGCGCATATCTTAAGGTATTGGAAATATTTTCAATTCCTAAACTATCTTTTAGAGCATCATCTTCTCCTTCCGTAATGTAATAAATTTGATTACGGAGGTCTTTCAAATTGGTATTTACAGGGGTTGCCGAAAGCATTAAAACTTTGGTTTTCACTCCTTCTTTTATTACTTTTTCCAAAAGAAATTTAGCCCGATTGAAAGTAACCTCTCCATTTTCTTTCTTTTCTTGGGGATTTCCTCTTAAATTATGAGATTCGTCAATAACTACCAAATCCCAGGCACCCCAGTTAAAAGTACTAAGATTCAAATTATCAGCTTTAGAAATTCCGCTTGTTCTTGCTAAATCGGTATGATAAGCAACTGTATAACTAAATCTGTCATTCTTAAAAGGATTTAATATATCTCCTTTTTGTGCCTGATAAACTGTCCAATTATTCTGTAGTTTTTTAGGACAAAGCAATAAAACCCGGTAGCCCAGAATTTCATAATATTTGATGATAGCCAATGCTTCGTATGTCTTTCCCAAGCCAACACTATCAGCTATTATACAACCCTGATGTTTTTCCAGTTTATTGATAGCTCCTTTAACAGCATCTTTCTGAAAACTGTAAAGCGTA
>JALHJR010000132.1:0-1920 GCA_022840405.1 Tepidanaerobacter acetatoxydans | reverse complement strand
TTAATTTCCTCGCTGGTTTGGGGGCAAGCAGTCATCATTGTGATGTGAAGAGTTCACTCAGTTTTTTTCCTGAACCTTCTGCAGCTCTCAATTTTAAATGGAATGAGCTGAGTAAAAGTACTATCTCTATTGGAAACAACATCTCTTTTCCAACAATACGTCAGCTGTTTTCCGCGGAAAATGGTAACCCAAACCTTAAACCTCAAAACGCTATCAAATGTGAAATAAGTCATCAACAGAAAATTAAAGCAGGTAATATAATTTTTAGCAATCAGTTAAGCTTATTTTATAATAATACACGAAATCTGATTGATAGACAGGGAAATACATATCAAAATATTTATAAAGTGCATTCTGCTGGCACAGAATACAGTCTTATGTTCAAACCATTTGCCTGGTGGGAAAGTGAGCTTGCCTATTCATATATCTGGTGGGAAGGAACTGAGAATTATGAACTAACTGAAACTCCACATCATCAAGCTAACTTTACTCAGAATTTATCTTTGCCCTGGAAATTAAAACTTAGATATACCTGTAGCTATAATGATAGCCGTTTTAGCCAGGATAAATTAAATAATTATCATATCCTTTCTTCTTACTGGTTGCACAATATAGGCTTGTCCTATAAATTCAAAAAGTTCAGTCTCGCCGTAGGTTTAGAAAATATTTTTGATACCTGTTACGAGACAGAGTATGGATACCCTGGTCCAGGACTCAATTTCTTCACTAGATTAAACACAGAATTTTAATTTTCCATTTTTTCATCAATTATTCTCGTAAATTAAAGGCATTCTGTTTATAATATATCGTTTAGAGTATATTTATGTCTTATTTAATCAATTTGATTTTATTAAGCTGCGATAAATTCTCCTGAAAAAACGATAACACCAACATAGACAATTAATTAGAGCACTTATCTGTCCCCTGACTCCTAATTATCTCTCTCTTAGCTACTTAGGCAACAAAGAGCTAAGGGAGAGATAGGATAAAATCAGGACCAAGATGAAAGGTAAAAATTATAAAGATTGTTGATAATTATGTGATTTGTTATTTGTTAGAAATTATTTTTGAATATCTGGTATGTCATTATTTCCCTATTAGTTATGGGAAAGAAAAAATGTTAAAACTCTCCGTTGTTTCGGAAAATCCTTAAATAATGTGTGAATTATTAAGAGCATTCAGAAAATCTGCTACGAGAGAAGAATGTCATATCCTTTCATTCTTGAAACAATTTATAATATATTCTTTTGTTATTTTGAATCTGCTACATTTATTAAAAGGGTACTATTTATATAAATACTTATAGATAAACCAAGGTATCATTTTTATTTAACGCTATCTTCACAATCTAATCTATTAGGATTTAATTAATTAGGTGATTAATCAAAGAATTCTTTATTGAGCTTTTTTAACAATCAGTTTATTACCTTCCACGCCCAGAACAATAACCTTAGTATTTTCCTCAATAGGAGAACCATCTTCAGAGATAGCTGACCATTCTTCTCCCCCTACTTTCACATAACCTTTTCCATCCTGAGGAATGGCTTTTGTAACAAAACCTGTTTTCCCCTTAAGAGCATAAATATTGGTTTCTGCTGTAGGAAACTGGAGTATTTTTTTCCCAATTTTGCGTGTAAGAAGAAAGCAGATAAAGCTAAGAGCAGAGAATATAATAATTTGCAGCAGAACATTACTGCCTACAATATAGAAAAGACTCAATAAACCAGTAATGAGAGCAGCAATACCTAAAGCAATGAAAAAGAAAGCTGGGTCAAATATTTCAATTATAGTAAAGATTATTCCCAGAATAATCCAGATTTGCCACGGTTGCATTTAGCTACCTCCTTCAGGTTTTAGGTTCATCCTTAGTTTCTTCCTTATTTTCAGATTGATCGCTCGCTCTGCCATCTTTGTAAATAC
>JALHJR010000131.1:0-1921 GCA_022840405.1 Tepidanaerobacter acetatoxydans | reverse complement strand
GGGGGTTTTGTATTCCCATTTCATCACCTACCTAGTATTATTATACCTGATAATTTAAGAGTATAACAGAGGTTTTGTCTCTTTAATTCAATTTTACTAATTTTTCAGTAAAGCATCTAGTTACCTCTTTTGCGTGCACAGAGGAACTGCCCCCTTGTATTTCAAAAATAAAGCCCCATAGGCAAGACCGGAATTTTGCCCGGTGCCTACGAGGCTCTTTAACTTGTAGCGGGTCAGGTTAACCAGTGCTAGTGCACAGAAGAACCGGCCCCGCGTGCACTTTCTAATGATAATAAATGAAATAAATTGAGGAAAAAGCAAGAGGTTCGACCTTGGAAAAATGAAAAGGAAAGCTATTTTGCAGCTTTCCTTTTCACTGCCGATCTAATTGAAAAGAAGTAGTTGGTAATAATGCCTTGTTTTTTCATAATTTCCAAGTTATTGCTTTTAGCGACTATATATGCCCCGTATCACCCCAAAACTGATACCGGTCAGTCGCTCAATTTGTCTGATAGATAGGCCCTCTTCCCTGCACTGTTTTATGACTTCATTGCGCCTACCCTTTTCAAAAAGTGCTATCTCCCTTGGGCTCCGGACATTGGATATGTTTTTAATAAAGTCAGTGGCTTCCATATCATTTAGCCTGACACTTTGATCATAGTCCAGACATCGGTCCTGATTCTCTGCTAAATTAAATTCCTTAAATAGTTTTACTGCCTTTACTCTGTCGCTTGAAAAGAGGCTAAGCCCAAATTCAGAATCACAAAATCTAGACTCTCCAACATACTCACCGTAGCTGCTCCAACGATAATCAGCTATATTTTTTACCATCCCCGCCTTGTATGGATTTTGATGTATGTAGCGAAGCACCGTTAGAAAATAACTGTCCGTTTCAACCACTTCGCTTTTATATCGATCTTGGAACAAATGACCCTGGCGTCCATACTTCCAGTTATACCAATACACATAGCTAGCCCCAATCCTTCTAAATACTATCCCTAGGTCTTCTGCTGCTTCCTTCATTAATAGATGAATGTGATTGCTCATTAAACAGTAGGCGTAAATTATGTAACCGCTTTTCTCTTGGTATGTTTTCAATACCTCTAAGTATTTCTGATAGTCCTCATCGTCCTCAAATATGATTTGACGGTTAATACCTCTTAACATCACGTGATAAACCCCAGTGCTGCTTTTTTTCCTCACTGCCCTAGGCATTTTCTCACCCCTGAGGTAAATTCTACACCAGAATAGCAAATAAAACAACACAAAAGAACCGTCCCCTTGTGCTGTCTACTTGTTGTTCTTCTTCATTTACTAAATAAAAAGCAATGTAATTATCTATTATTAACTTTCTATAACCTTTCTTTCTTAAAAACTCGTCTGATGCATAATTACATGAAAACGGAAAATCTTTAAGTTGCATAATACTCGTTTCTATTTTTTCCAAAAGATTTTTAGCAGCTTTTTCAGCATATAGCTCTTTGGAAATATAACTATATATTTTATCTAAATCCTCATTGGCTTTTGAGGTAAGTTTTAGACTGTAATTATCCTTTGACATATTTTCCCCTTAAATCTTTAAAAACACTTTCAGCATCTAATAGCATTTCTCCGTTTTCAATTTGACTTTCTGCTTCCGCTAATTTTTTATATAAATCTACTTTAGCTAACTTTCCTTCATACGTTTCCATACTCATAACTACTAAATCGCCATAGCCATTTTTTGTGATAAAAATCGGTTCTTTAGTTTTATGACAAAGCTCAGAAATCTCAGTTGTATTCCTTAAATCTTTTATTGGTCTGATTTCAGGCATAATATCAACTCCTTTATTAATATTATGCCTGAATTATATCATAATTATGTTTTAATTACAATTAAACTTTATTTAATCTTAAAATATTGTCCTTTCCCAAGGCACAT
>JALHJR010000130.1:0-1925 GCA_022840405.1 Tepidanaerobacter acetatoxydans | reverse complement strand
TAAAATTAACCGATGTTATCATAGACAAAGATGAATTAATTTTTTCTACAATTGCGAATGCAAATACACCTGTAGATTGGGTTAATTTTGATTATGATATTTTTATCAACGGCAAAAAACTAACAAATTATGGTGCCACCGGTAGTTCTAGGAGGATCGGAAATTCCGAAACGGCATTTTCCCACATTTATGCTGTTGACACTAAAGGAATTGATTTAGAAGAAAACATAGACATAAAAATTATACTCCATAATTTAAATTATCGTATCGGCGAATCTGAAAAGAGGATAAAAGGAAAATGGGAGTTTGAATTTACGGCAAATGGCAGCGAATTAATGGCAAATTCCCATACATTGCCAATGAATTACTCCTTCACTGCAGGTGGTCAAAAATATAGCTTGGAAGAATTTAGATACAACCCTGTAAATCAAAAAATTTTTGGAAAAGTAAAAGGCAAATCAAAAGATGCATATGCTATTGAATTAAGGGGCCATGACAATCTGGGAAATGAAGTTACATTTTTCCTGACCAGTGTATCCGGTGAAGATATAGTATTTAAATACGAAAACATCCACGGGGATTTATCTGATGAAATCACATCTATTACCCTGACTCCTTATGCTGCAAAATATCCTGAACAAAGCGGGAAAATGAGCAATGATTATAAACAGGTGGGTGAAGAGTTTACAATATTTTTAATGAAATAGTGATAGCAAATAAGCTATATTAGGCTATTATGAAATCTAATTAACTGCCCTTTTTCTGGGCAGTCTTTTGCTTTTTATACGTACAATCAGCACTTTTTACATAACTGTAAAAATTTTTAAAGCCTATTGACCTTCACTGCTAATTTTATATGGAACTATTTTCTATATAGCAACGTCTAAAAAATAAAGAGGTGATTTTATGAAAAAGTTCATAACAGCTATTATATTGATAACTGTTTTATGCTCCGCTGCCTTTGCGGTTTTAGCAAATTCCGGACCGGTGTTTTGGAAGGGATATCCGTCTTCGGATATAATGTTAATTGAGGAAAATTCTCCGATCACAGTGAAAAACGAAAATCTTATATTCGATTTTTCTGATGATACTGGTTCAGATTATACGATAAGGGGCAAAGTTACTGCTACTTATAAGATGGCTAACTCCGCGGATAAACCGCAGTCAGTACAGATGGCTTTTCCTTTTGTAGGAAGGCTTAATGAACTTTCTCCAAATGATATAACTATTGTGGCTGACGGCAGTTCTGTGCCGTATGATATTTTTATTGGGGATATAGTTGACAGCTACGGGGCTTTGGCACAGGATAAGGAACCCAGTTTTGAGTTTAAAGATATCGTAAATACCATTACATATGAACCTTATAAGGCGGAAAACTTTACTGAAAATGAAAAGGGCAAGCTGTATACTATTTATGTGAAACCAATAGATGAACAAAGAACAAACTTTGCCGTAGATTTTAATTTTGACTCTAAAAAAACTAAAGTACTTACATATGGATTTAATAATGGATATGAACGAAATGGCAATAATGTAAGAATCGACACTTGGTGTTATAAACCGGAGATTTTACAAATTTATGTTTTAGGCGAAGACATTAATTTTAATATAAATGCTTATACTGACGGAGAACTTAGCAAAAAAACCGATTTATTTACGCATCAGATTTTGACAAAAGAAGTGGAGCTTAAACCATATCTAATGGAGTATATAAGGAATAATGATTACAGAAAAAATAATGGTATGTTTTCCGATATTCAATTGTATAACCTGTATGCAAAAGTCCTTGATAATTACTTTACGAAAAATATGGGCTACAGCTCTGAGCATGACCTTTATGAATATGGAAATTACCAACGAATATTAACCCTTGTTTACACCGTAGAGTTTCCGGGCAACAGTGAAAAAGAGGTAAGCGTAAGTTA
>JALHJR010000052.1:0-9792 GCA_022840405.1 Tepidanaerobacter acetatoxydans | reverse complement strand
TAATACTTCAAGTATGTCCTTAGCCGTAGGAGGACATCCCGGCACGTTTTGCGTAAAGCCTCTAGTGCAGTTTCCAACTCCTATACCTTCACCTTTTTCCCCTTTATAGCCTTGGCCTATAAAAACTTTTGTTTTAAGTTTTCTTAAAATGCCTTTTTCGTCAAGTCTTGCAAGAGCATGAATTAAGCTGCCGTAGCATGCAGAGCAGGCACCTTTTTCTTTGACATATTTGGATAGTTTTTCAATTTCACGGGAATAAGGTATTTTCTTGGTGTTATTATTTTCGTTTAATTCATTTACTTGTTCCTTTGAAGATATGCACCTTCCTACCCCTATGCCCTCCGCTATTTTTATATATGGTATTTCATTTTCGTCATAGCCCATTAAATTTGCCACATATGAATCCACTAAAACTGGATCGAACCCTAAGATAATTCTATCCATTTGAACAGGATTACCGCCTTCTTCAAAGTTCAAGTCTCCTATCAGTCCATCTACTATTATCAAATCAGTCTTCAGGGCCTTATTCAGGTATGCAATAGGTTTATGCAGTCCCATAGTATGAAATCTTCTCTTTTCTTTGTTGGGAATGCAGCCCTTTAAGTTTTTCAGAGCACAAGTCATTTTAGTCTGGCAGTGTCCTTTAAGAACCGGCATGTTTATCAAATAATCTACTTCCAGTGCTTTTTCACATACATTTATTTGCATACCGTCTACGCTGCACACCTTGTATCTGTCCTTTTGCAAGTCGATTAAGGGAATATCATATTTTTCGGCAATCTTTGTGTATCCGCATACTTCAAAAGCCCTTGCGGTTTTATCTCCAACCCAGGAGCCCTCCATAATAAGGATATTGTTAAAACCCTTTGACTTTAAGTATTCGATCGTCCCCTCTACAAGTTCCGGCGATGTAGTAGCCCCGGAGGCAGAAGATTTTGCAACCACCAGGTTAGGTTTTATGCCTATAAGTGCATCTCTTTTGATGTCATTTTCGATTTTAAGTTTTGAAAGGGCATCAAAAATCATTTCCTTTGGCTTGTTGCCGTATATGACGTAGATTTTATCTTTTAGCATATTTCGTATTGTTCCACCTTCCTGTTGTGATTTCTGATATAATACATGATATCACCGTTTTGCATTAATTTAAAATCAGCTCTAGTGTAGAAACTCTGTTTATGCACCAGAGCCGATAATATATCTATATGGGTTTCTTGTGGCCCATATTCTAAATTGAGTCGCGCGAACAGAATTTACTCTATAGCCGACAGAGATGATGACATCGAGATTGATTGTAAACCTTTATTCAAAAATCAAGCCGTTTAATTCTGCCTTGATACTTCGCCAATTTGGAAGGAATTTATCCATATATGAAATAAAATGCTTATTGTGAAGGCGCTCAAGCAGATGTACCATTTCATGCACTATAATATATTCAAGGCAAGCCGGATTTTTCTTGGCAAGTTCTAAATTTACCCAAATCCTTCCGGCATTTATATTGCAGCTGCCCCATTTGGTTTTCATCGATTTTACTCCCCAAGACTTGACATGAACCTCTATTATCGGCTCCCACTTTTCTATAAGCGGGGGGATTAAGGATTTTAGTTCTTGTCTGTACCACTCTTTTAAAACCTTCTGCCTTTGCTCTCTTGTGCTGCCTTCCTTCACAAATAAATCCATATAAGTATTGTTGCAAATTTTAACCCCTTGTTTTTCTTTGTTTGTATATATTATATTCAAAAGATAGCGCTTTCCTAAGAAATAATGACTCTCACCGGAAACAAATTCTCTTTCAGGCTGCCTTTCTTGCTTTTCAAATTTTGAGCGTTGCTTCTTTATCCAGGATAATTTAGATATGACAAAAAGCCTAATGGCTTCATCGTCCATTTTCTTTGGCACTGAAATTCGAACTCTGCCATTAGGCGGGTGTACTGATAAGTGAATGTTTTTTATGTCTTTCTTAATTAGCTCAATTTCAATATCATTTACAATAAGTTTTGCCACTAATATTCCTCCTGCTTATCTACTAGCAATAATACTTCTTCTGCTGCTGCATTATCAGGTACATATTCTTTTATTAAAGATAGCACGAACCTTTTCTTGATCTTATTATCTCTCCAACCACTTGGTGCTTCTTTCTTAATTTTTTCATGCAAGGCTATAGCCAGCCTTTCATCTTTGCCTAGATTATCAAATAATGCTCTTTTGGCTTTGGTATTTATATTAACGGGATAATCTGAAGCAGTTTCTGGATTCTTTGACTTTTGGGCTATCTCAACGACTTTTTTTAAATATTCTTCATGGGATATTGCCGCTGCTTTTCTTTGTCTTATAACTTCTTCTAAAAGCGCCGACATATTTTCGTAATATTTAGGATTTGTAGGTTTTTCTTCTACAATCAGTTTGCGCACATTGTTTTCAATAATCTCGGCTGCGGTTTCCTTGTCTTTTTTTATATCATCCGGCAGTTCCTTGACAAAATCTTTTCCAAAGCTTCATCCAAATGCTCTTTAGCTTTTTCCAATCTGTCGCTAAGTAACCCTCTAACATCTTCCTCATCATAGCCTGAAAAGGTTTCTGATGTATAATCTTTTACAGATTTTTGCAGGCTTTTAAATAAATCCATATAATCGACTATATAACCATATTCTTTATCATCGCCGTCAAGCCGGTTTACACGGCGTATAGCTTGGAATAAGGCATGATCCTTCATGCTTTTGTCAATGTATAAATATGTTGCCGGGGGTGCATCAAAACCTGTAAGCAATTTATCCACCACAATGAGCGGCTTCATCTGAGCAGGTTCATCTATAAATTTCCTTTTTACTTCTTCTTCAAATACTTCTGGACTTTTACCGTTAAGCATCTTTTGATAGATCCTGTATTTTTCTACATTTTCAGTAGCTTTATTTTCTCCGGTAGTTTCGCCTTTAATGTCAGTTATATTAGGGCTGTAAGATGTAACTATGGCACATTCTTTTAATCCTGAAGCCTCTTTACTTCCCACTCCCTGGTAAATCATGGTAATCGTTTTTTGCCTGTTAGCAAAAGCTGCATTGTGCCCTGCTTTATTTTTTGTTTTTTATCTATTAATTTCTCTATTGATGTTATTAATTCATCTATATCGGGCAAAACCTCGGCAATGACTTTTTGTTCTTCAATGGGTGGGAAGAAGATTTCTATTGTCTCAAATGTTGATTTATTAATAATGGGGATAGCTTGCTCTGATGCCATTTCCCTTATTTTCGGTGTTAAATAGAGGAGGCTATAGTAAACAAATTAAACCCTTTGTTTGAAAGTTTCTTTTCAGTTTGCAAAACATATTTATTCATTCCTAAATCCGCTTAGGATGTGTCCCATATTTTGTGTAAACCGCCATAATTAAGGCATAAAATAGAGCTAATTTTTCTGTAGCAAGGCTGGTAGAGGTCTTGTAAAAAACCTAAGATTACTTGACGCGATCATCGTTTAATGCAGATTAAGATCTCCTATATCTTCATGTTTAAAACAGAAACCAAGCTGAATTAGCCAATTATCATTTTACTAAAACAGCTTAAAATTTCTAATCTCTGAATTATGGAAGGACCAAGTATCATGGCATAAACTTACCCCAAAATATTTTTTAAATCAAATCAACATATTCTTAAAAAGCATCGTTAAAACCATGTAAAAATATTACCATTCTACGGAGCTTATGGTGAGGCCTTTTTAACTAAAAAACCTAGAAATACTTGACACGATCCATTAACTATCTTCGCGTTGAACTGTCCATAAGGGTATGCTATGCTTAGCACCTTGGGCATTCCTATCTTTTCAAAGAAGCTATCCATATCTTTAAAGTCTTTTGAAAGCTCATTCTCATCCATTTCAACAAATGCCGATTTTTTGTCCTTTACAAAGTAATGGGCGTTAAATGTGTGGCTTCCAAACTCAATAAAGCCGCTTTTTAGAGTAAAGGAAGCCTTCCATATCACTCAAAGTAGCTGCATAGTAACCATTGTCATGCAGATATTTCATCTGCTCTTCAAATTCCGAAGCGGAGATTATAGCTCCATTTTTTACCTTGGCCGCCTCTTCGTCAGAGACAATATGATGATAGCAAAGTACCACTACATAACTTTTAGCATTGTTTCGCACAGCAAGTGCAGAGAAACTCAAAATAAATAGAAAGGAAAGCAAGATGAGCAGCTTTTTGTGCGATAAAGCTCTTAAAAAATCCACAGCTCTTACCTCTTTCAAAGAAAGTGTGCGAAAATGCGCCTTGTTCTTAAAGGCTGAACAAGACGCGTTTTATTTTTACGGCTGCTGTAGATTATTTCAATTAAGCCGGATATTTTCTAAAACATAGTCTACATTCTCTTTATCGCCCGTGCTCATGTCAAGGTAACCTTGCCGCCAGCTGCCATGTTGGGCTTTAAAGTCTCCTATATAGTATTCATACCTATAGAGCAAAACATAATTTGATATATATCTAAAACCAAGATCATCATTGTATGGCATAGATTTCGGCACGCCTATCCTGTAATTAACGTCGCTTTGTCCTTCTGGAATTACACATTCCACCTCTCTTACGAACATAGGAAAGTATCCACTTAAAATCAGGGAAGGATCCGAATTTGGGTTTATCCAAGCGCTGATGGTTACCTTCACGCCGCCTTTGGGGGCGACCTTTGCATCCGGTATTATGACCTTTCCTTTGATAATATAGATTTCAGGAGACGTAATGTCTAAGCGCCTAGCTTCCGGGTCCCATTTCACATCAAAGCCAAAGTCTTTCATATCCTCTGCCGCTATCATGGTCCTGCCGCCGATGTTGGCGGATTGAATCGGGCTTTTATCTATATATGTTATGATATCCGTAGAGTAGACTTGCCCTATTACCTTGCCTATCGTATTTGTGGCTGCCTTTGCAACAGCAAATGAGCCGATAGTTATAAGGAGTAAAAGAGTAATCAGTGTAAATTTCTTCTTCACGATTTAATCACTCCCTCTCTATGTTATTTAAGCTGTTTAATATTTATGCAGCTGTCCAACTGTGTATGGAGGGTGAATTGCTCTGAACCGCCTGAATATATTCATAATTATAGGCGTTGGATGCATTTGCTGCAAGCGAATCCTCAGTTAGCCAGTTCCAACATTTATCTGTTGTTAAATTTATCCAATATGCGTTATCGCCAAGTTTAATAACAGGTATTAAATTTTTTGTGTCGGTTCCAATGTAGGCATTGATAGTCTTACTTGAAGCTGTATCATTGGTTATGGTAACAGTGAATTTGTAATGCGCCCCCTACAATTGCCTAAGTTGGCATTGGAACAAGACCATATAGATCCCTTGGGAAACACCAAAGAGGTCCGTTTGTCATAACTGTAAATAAACATTAAACAAAGAGCCATTAGGGATTAAACCTAAATCATAATAAGGCCAAAATTTATAGGCATTGGGCTATTAAAATGCGTAGACACTCTACATTCTCCGTTATTTCAAATTTATTTTTAAACCACATTTGCTATACTTTTTACTCAATAGCATTATACCATATATGCGGCATCCATTTGTTACAGTAGTATTATTTTTAGAAAACATTATTGTTACATGCAGTTCAGCAGAAACAATTGAATCGGTTGAGTTATAAATAACATTTCGCTTATCGGTTAAATAATCGTAGCAGATGAGCTTTGGCTCCGGCGCTGTTAAGGATAGCAAGCGTATCATTACTTTCCCCCAGTATATTAACAAGAATATCGCTATTGTCAGGCATAAAGCCGCACCACATTAATCCGACAAATCCATCGGGATACTGAAAGTCCTTTCCTCCGGTTAATGTTTGTTTTTCCATTGAATCTCTGTTTAAAATACAAATATCGCTATAATTATTTGTAATATACACCAACTTGGCGTTGTCTTCAGACTAAGCTAAACTGATATAGTTTTGGGATGTATTATCAATTCTTTTATAATCAGCGGGCTGTGTTTCAGGTATCGCCTCTGCCTCAGATTCCTTGGCGGCATTATAGGTTGCCAGTTCTTATAGGGTACCATCTTGCGCCATTTCAAATACACCTGGTTTCCCTGTTTTTTTGGCACCAGTAAAAGTACCCTCTGCATAACCAAATAGTTCACTTTCCAAAATGCTTGTACTAAGAGATGCGCAATTTATAGCAACAAATGGTCCATTTTTAAATTTACTATTTTGATGTTATAATTTTTAAATCCAATTAACAATATTCTATTACCTATCTTTTTTGCTTTTTATAAAGCATCAAATATATCTTCTACCGTTATTTTAATTTCAACTAAGTTGATCTCTTCTATTTCTGATAACTTTAAAGCTGTGCCGCCCCTTGATATAAAAATTTTTATGTTATTATCGGAATTAATAATTTCTCTTGCTATACCTACAGCTTCTTCCATTAAACCACATTTAATTGTAAGATCTAAGCCATATATTTTTTTAGCCTCAATAGCACTTTCAGCAATTTGTAAATTCGGGGATATTAAAATAATATCTATCATATAATCATCCTTTCAATGTAATTATCTAAAGATACAATTAAACTCGTTGCGGTTAACTGCAACGAGTTTTTTTAATATATAATTGATTCTAGTGTAAAAATCATGTTTCTACACTCCATCTCTTCACTTTGACAACTTCATAGGGTAAAATCTGTAACTAAAACTTCACACTTTCAAAAGTAATATAAACCTTGAAAATTCAACATTATTGGGTATAAATATAACATGAATCTACCATTTTGGATATAATTAAATTGACAAACCAATAAACCAAAATGGAGGCTCATGCTATGAAAAGTATAGCACAAGATTACCAAAATGATAAGATAGTTTCATCATTTATAAAAAGGTTTTTTAAAGAATTTTTTTATTCATCAAACCTTTTTCTTCTTTAATAATTTTAAGCGAAAGAAGTCTTCTCTATCCTTTTCTTCCAATACGTCCGATATCATTTTTACGAGGAATTCATATTTGGGAATCTGAATATTTTGCAGGGCATTGGCTCTTTTTTGTGTTTTTTTGATTTCTACAGCAAGTTTATATACCGAATTTTCTACTTCCGCCAATTCATATCAGATACTTTACTTCGTGAAATTTCTGTAAGGCTACATCTAGGGCAGTATTGGTATGATAAAAACTATAATAATGCTGAATATCTTGTTTTTCATATTTTATCATAGGAATTTCCACACCCATTACGCTGCGGGTTAGCATAGTTGTTTCATCTGCTGTCGGTATAGACTTTGCCACTTCATAAACTTCTGTTATCCCGAGGGTAACATTTGCCATGATTAGGGCCTCATAGGCTTCTTTGAATGTCTCGTCTATAATCTGCTGGAGTTTTTCTGCTCTGTCCATAAAGCCCATCATCTCCCGAATGAGCACATTTCTTTTCTTATCCAGCAGTTCATAGCCTTTTTGGGAAAAGTCCAGTGCTGCCTTCGAAGACATTAGATTTGCCTTAGTAGGTGCTATATTTTCATGCATTAAAATCACGCCCTAAGGTATTTTTGTATTAGTGATGGGTCTATTCTGTTAAGTTCTTGCTCGGGTAAGATCTTCAGCAGCTCCCACATAAGGTCTAATGTATAGTTAATATCTCTATTTTCTTCGAAGCCTTGTTTTGCAAAAAGCTCCTCAAATCTGCGCCCAAATTCCATATACTTTGCGTCGGTATCCGAAAGTTCGTCCTCTCCTATAACCTGTGCCAAAGCCCTTATTTCCTGAACATTGGAATACGCGGAAAAAACCTGATTGGACACATCAGGGTGGTCCTCACGGGTGTATTCTGCTCCTATGCCGTCCTTCATAAGCCGTGAAAGTGAGGGAAGCACGTTAATTGGCGGATATATACCCATTTGATATAAGGACCTGTTTAAAACTATCTGCCCTTCGGTAATATAGCCGGTAAGGTCCGGCACCGGATGTGTGATATCATCATTAGGCATTGTAAGTATGGGTATTTGAGTTATGCTGCCTTTTACGCCTTTTAGCATGCCTGCCCTCTCATAAAGGCTTGCCAAATCTGAATAAAGGTATCCGGGATAACCTTTCCTAGAAGGCACTTCTTCCCGGGCGGAGGATATTTCCCTTAAAGCCTCACAGTAGCTTGTCATATCAGTCATTATGACAAGCACATGCATATTGCAATCAAAGGCCAAATACTCTGCAGCAGTAAGTGCACACCTGGGGGTGATAATTCTTTCTACCACCGAATCATCCGCCAGATTTATGAACATCACGACCCTGTCCATAACTCCAGCTTCTTCAAAAACCTTAGTAAAGAAGTTGGCTTCATCATGTTTTATGCCCATAGCCACAAAAACTACTGCAAAGTTGCCGGTTTCTTCATCACTGATTTTAGCTTGTCTTACTATCTGAGCTGCTAACTGATTGTGCGGCAGGACATCTCCCGAAAAAATAGGAAGTTTCTGTCCCCTTATCAGCGTCATAAGTCCGTCAATTGCCGATATGCCTGTCTGTATATAATTTCTGGGGTAAAGCCGTGCTACAGGGTTCATTGGTCTTCCATTTATATTATAATATTTATCAGAATAAATCTCTCCAGCGCCATCGGCAGGCTGTGCTATACCGTTAAATCTCCTGCCTAAGATTTCTCTTGATAGTGGTATTTCCATAGGTTTGCCGCTAAATTCCACGCTTACATCACTTAAGGAAATACCGGAGATGCCTTGAAACACTTGTATTATAACTTTGTCCTTGTCGATTTGAACGACCTTACCTATTCTGTGCTCGTGATCAGGCATCTCTACCTCGACTATCTCATCATAAACCGCATCCTTGACATTGCTCATAACTATAAGAGGGCCTTCAGCCTTATCTAATTTTCTGTATCTTACTTTCATCAGCAGCACCTTCTTTGTACATGCTCTCCAAGCTATCGTAATAGCTGTCTATTTTACTGTTTAGGTTTTCAAAAACTTCTGGTTTATCATCGGAAACATTATATTTCATCATTATAATGTCGGAAAATAATGTTTCGCCTTTTACCTTAGATATCGGTATGCCCTTCTTAATACAAGATGACGCACGTTCATACAGCTTATCAATTACCTTGAGCATTTTATATTGCCTTACAAGCTGGGCGTATGCATCCTGGGCATGGTATGCATTTTGCTGCAAGTATCCGGATTTTATAATCTTGGCTATCTCAAGAATTATACGCTGCTCATCCGGCAATACATCTTCACCTACTAATTTTACTATGTCCATAAGCTTATTTTCTTCTTGAAGTATTTTCATCATTTTGGCCCTCAGCTCTAAAATATCAGGAGCCACATGCTCTTTAAACCATTCCTCAAGCATTGAAACATAGCCACTATAAGATGAAATCCAGTTTATTGACGGGAAATGCCTTGCATGGGCAAGTTCCTTATCCAAAGCCAAAAAGGCTCCTACTATTCTTTTCGTGGATTGAGTAACCGGTTCGGAAAAATCTCCGCCTGCCGGTGAAACTGCACCTATGATAGTCACCGAACCTTCAGTGCCGTTTAGGTTTTTGACATATCCTGCCCTTTCATAAAAAGCCGCCAAACGCGAAGCCAAGTATGCAGGATAACCTTCTTCCGCCGGCATTTCTTCAAGCCTTCCGGCAATTTCCCTAAGCGCTTCCGCCCACCTGGACGTCGAGTCGGCCATTATAGCCACACTGTATCCCATGCCTCTGAAATATTCAGCAATAGTAATTCCCGTATAAATCGATGCTTCTCGAGCTGCCACAGGCATGTTCGATGTGTTTGCTATGAGAACTGTCCTATCCA
>JALHJR010000129.1:0-1958 GCA_022840405.1 Tepidanaerobacter acetatoxydans | reverse complement strand
ATTTGACAGTCAATATGCTTTTTTAATTGTGAACTTAATCTAATAATCTAAAAACTATAATAGACTAAACCATCCTAAAGGGAGTAAAAAATAGATGGCTGGAATTAATCTGAAAAAGAATATCTTGATGGGAGGAAGTTTCCGTGCCATTATAATGATTTTTTCCTTTTTTTGTAGTTTAATAACTGCACGTTACTTAGGTGTAGAATTAAAAGGTGAATACAGTTATCTTGTTACCGTTGGTGGTTTTTTGTGGATGATTTTAGATTTGGGAGTTTATCGTAGTTATCCTTATTTGATTAGAAAATATCCAGATAAAATTTATAACCTTTTTAAATGGGCAACACTTACCTTTATTCTGGAAGCTATAATTCTATCAGCTCTGGGAATATCTTTGCTTAAAGTCTGGAGCAAAATATTAGATTATAATTTTAAACCTGAATATATGTTACTTTTTATCGGTTATATTACACTATCCAAATACTTTATGCAAATGCAAAGCATATATTTGGGGATGAATAAAATATTAATCCAATCTTTAGGAGATATATTAAACTCTGGATTGTGTTTATTATTTTTTCTTTTAGCTTTCATTTTTATAAAGAATGGAGATCGTTTATCAGTTATCTTTATAGCTACATTGATGGCAGTAGCTATTGCTATAATTTATTTCCTTATTAATTCTAAACCGAGAACTTTACCAAAAGGTTTAAACTTTAAGTTCATTACTTCTGCCTATAGTTACGGTATCAGAGTATTTCTGTCTTCTATAATAATTATGTTATTGATCAGGGTAGATATTGTTTTGATAAAGCGGATGTTGGGTTTCCGTGAGGTGGGAATTTATTCTATTGCTGCTCATATTGTAGATATGTTGCAAGTTGCTTCCAATTTAGTGGGAGGTTATTTATTCGTAAAACTTTCTGATACCGAGGACGATTTTACTAAATGGCAATTAATGAAAAAGATTATGATGCTTTTTGGGGCTTTTTTAACTGTCGCTAATCTTGCTTTTGTGCTTTTAGGTAAATTTTTATTACGTATTCTTTATGGTATAGATTTTGTTCCCGCTTATGGGGTTTATTTATGGTTAATTCCGGCAAGTTATGGACTTAGTTTCGGTTCATTTTTCAATAATTATTTGAACAGCAAGGGATTTCCTCCTATTACTATTCTTATACCAGCTATTTCACTGGGCTTGAACATAGGCTTAAATCTTCTAATGATACCTCGTTGGGGATTAATGGGTGCTGCTATAGCCAGTGGTATTGCTTATTTATTATGGTTTTTCTTAATTATTATTTATGAGCAAAGAAGAACAAAAGGTGCAATGTTGCCAGTGCTCATACCTTCCAAACAGGATTGGAAAGATTTCTGGGAAGAAGGGAAGGCTACTTTAAATACAGCACTTTCTCATCTTCACAAAAAATAGAAGCAAGGACTAAGATTAGAAAAATCTCTGTAAGAATAAAGCCTCATTTTCTCAGCTATTAGTAGTATTAAAATGTATATTTAATAAGTAATTAAGTTCACATTCATTCTTTTGAGTAAGATTGTTATCAATGAAATGAAAGCATAGAATGGTAGTTATTTTAATAACAAAGTATTCAGATTCTAAGATGAATTTCTGAGTTTCTACGGGAAAATAAAAGACCCTGCTCAGTTGAAGCAGGGTCTTATTGTTTAATTGTTATTTATTTAGACTAAACCTTGGTCGCACATTGCATTGGCAACTTTCATAAAGCCAGCAATATTAGCACCCTTCACATAATTTATGTATCCATCAGGCTCTTTTCCATGTTCCACACAGGCTTTATGAATATTCTTCATAATTTCATGCAAACGAGCATCAACTTCTTCACGAGGCCAGGAAAGGTGCATTGCATTCTGGGTCATTTCCAGTCCACTGGTTGCGACTCCTCCAGCATTTGCAGCTTTACCAGGGGCAAAGAGAATTT